>DHJG01000121.1:12675-51359 GCA_002404215.1 Desulfosporosinus sp. UBA4726 | reverse complement strand
CGGGTAAGATTACGTTTAAAGGGGAAAATTTGGCAGTCGTTGCGCCTCAATCGATTGTAGCCAAAGGGATATCACAGGTTCCTGAAGGGCGGCATGTTTTTGCTAATATGACTGTGATCGAGAACTTGGAACTTGGAGCCTATTTACGTAAGGATAAAGTCGGGATCAAGCAAGACATGGAACACGTTTATGAGTTGTTCCCGCGCCTTCTAGAACGTAATAAGCAAATTTCAGGTACTTTATCCGGTGGGGAACAGCAAATGTTGGCTATGGGCCGAGCCCTTATGTCGAAACCCCAGCTTCTCCTTCTGGATGAGCCGTCAATGGGTTTAGCTCCCATTTTGGTTAAACAAATTTTTTCAATCATTAAAGAGATCAATGCGAGTGGCACGACCATTTTACTTGTTGAACAGAATGCGCATATGGCCCTTTCTATTGCAAATCGGGCTTATGTACTTGAGACAGGAAAAATTGTGCTTTCAGGAGATTCGAAACAATTAGCGGCAAGTGAAGAAGTCCGTAAAGCCTACCTCGGGGGATAAGATCCCAGACCCTAAGATCCCAGCCCCTGAAAGGGCGAGAGGTCCGCAGACCGGGGATAAGATGTGAGGAATAAGTTCAAGTAAAGAAAGGGGCAAGCTTATATGTATGTTCGCCAATTTATGACATCCCAGGTTTTTACGGTGAGCCCAGAAGAATCTATTGCAGATACGATGGCCCTCATGCGGGAGAAGAAAATCCATAAATTGCCTGTCATGACTAAAGGTAAGCTCGTGGGTTTTGTGACAGATGGAGATCTCCGGGAGGTCTCTCCTTCACCCGCTACGACTTTAAGTATTTTTGAACTCAATTATCTCATAGCAAAAACCCCGATCCAAGAAGTTGCAGTGAAAAAAGTGATAACTTGTCAACCCGAAACGCAGATTGAGGATGCTGCCTTATTAATGCGGGAACATAATATTGATGGTTTACCTGTCCTTGATGACGAGGGTAAATTGGTCGGTATTATTACGGGGACCGATATTTTAGATGCTTTCTTGGATATTATGGGATTTCGCAGTCCCGGTCAGCGTGTGGTCATAGAAACAGTAGATAAAAGTGGACTAATGTTGGACCTAGCCGTGACGATCAAAGAATTTGATGTCAATATTTCAAGTTTAGCTGTTTATCATCTTAAAGGTAATCAAGTCCAGATTCTGGCACGCCTCCAGGGTGATAAAGTGGCTGAGGTTAAAGCATCATTAGCTCAAAAAGGCTATCAGGTTTCATAATCATGGGGCTTATAGGTTAGTCAATATTATATAACGATCCATTTCTAGATAAGAAAGAAAAGCAACTGAATGAATTATCATCCAATTGCTTTTCTTTTACGCTAAATAGGTAGAATTAGATATGAGTAAAAGAACCTATAAGAAGTTGAGGTGTTAGATTATTGTATCTTTTTAACCGATCTATTTCTGTTAATGTCCATACAGAAGACCATAAAACAGTAATTGTAGATGGTTTTTTTCTGGATACCCTTCATGAGCTCTGTTTAACCCTAGAAGTTGACATAGAGAGTTATATAATTACTTCTGCACACGGCGAACTTCGTCGTGCACCTCATTCAGACTGTGGACGTACCCAAAAATTAATTAGCAATCTTGCCGGGGTTAACTTAAACTGTAATGTGCGGAAGCAGATTCAAGTGGCCGTTGGGTTAAGTTATGGATGTACTCATTTAACGGACCTCTCGCTGGAGTGTGTAAAAGGATTACTGCAAGCCAAATTTCAATTAATGCATCTTACAATGCAAGAAGAAGAAATTAAGGGTCAACTAGAACAACATTTAGAAGGAAGCTGCCTTCATTATAATAAAACTTAGAGAGCTCAATAGAATCTTTGTTATTATTTTTTCTCTTGAGCATAAGCAATTAAGACAGTTTCTTGGTCCTTTGTACGCTGGGTATTGAATTTGGTTTCTAAAGCTCTCACCTCTTCAATTTGAGCATTCGTTAAATCAGAGAATATAATTTCAGATCGGTCCATTGTTCTACCCCCTTTCTTTAATATTGTGTACAAAATCATGGGAATATATACCGTAAATACTTAAACAAAGAAATAGAATTTAAACATGTAGGGGAAGATTGTCTTCCATATTAAGAATGAATGTGTTAGTATTATTCACGACAATGGGGATGGATGGTGGCTGGTGCTGCTCCCGGACTTCAAATCCGCGTGTCGGGACGCAGAACGTTCCGAGGTGTGTTCGATTCGCACGCATCCCCGCCACTAAACTCTTAGCAGATAATTAATTTGGGTATAAGTTCTGTGTCGAGGCAGCGAGAAGCTGTCTTTTTGTTTATCTGGTTCACAGTTCCATTGGGTACTAGTCTGAAAGGTTTAAGTTTCTTGACATAAGTGAGCTAAAAGTGACTGCCTGAGCTAAGGCTTGGCGCTAGCCTTAGTTTTATTTGCAGCAGGATTTTTGAAGCTTTGAATCGAATATAGTTCAATAGGAAAATTAGAGAAGAGCATTACCCCAATTTAATAAGGAGGAACTTCATGAATCTTATTGATATCATTATTCTGGGGTTTATTTTACTCGGAGCCTTACACGGTTATCAAAGAGGCCTAATATCCAGCATTATAAATTTTTTAAGTAGTATTGTGGGTTTCATAGTAGCGTCATGGAAATACATGTTCGCGCTTCACTGGGCTGAACAATACTTTCCACTTCAGCAATGGTTAGAGCCTGTGATCTATAAAGCGATACTCCCCGCTGTCCAGTCCAAAGCCTCTTCTTTGGAAAGTCAAACATTAAGCGATATTTTAGGGATACTGCCTTCGGGATGGCGTGATTCAATTGAGAATCTATCGGGTATCCAGATGCCTCAAAGCATTGAACAAGTGACACATAGTTTATCAGGGATGTTTACAGAACGCATCTTGAGTCTAATCGCTTTTGGTTGTGTTTTTTATATTGTGGTGTTTATTATTCAGGTATTGTTTTCTATTCTCCTTCGTCCCTTCGGCAGTTGGGGCGGATCCTTGAATCGTGGAGGAGGTCTTCTGTTCGGAGGGCTAAGTGCTCTCATTGGTATGTCTGTTGTTGCTGGATTATTTTCGCCCCTTTTACAATTGGGGGTTGGTGGAAGTTTTAATGCGCTTATTCAGAGTTCATCTTTTTATCCTTATTTGGTGGAGATCTTTCGTGTATTGGATCAAGCGTTTGCAGCACAACTCAGTCAAAAACTGCTCGATCCACTATCCCAAGGCCAAGGAGTCTGGTTTTAATAATACCTTATCGCTATCACGGTGCTTTGCATCCTTGGTAGCGCTCTAAGCTCGAACGTCCTGCTCGAGTCATGGCTACAGGGATACCATCCATGGCCAGCGCTTAAGTGCAACTTGGCGATCGCCTTCGCTGTGGTTTTGTGCTGGATTAAGTTTTCTAGACAATACATATTTTAAGCAGTCAAGTATAAAACTTAATAACAAGTGCTAGAGGCATACCTGAATTTATGTCTAAGGAGTAAAGGAGACCGTTTAATGAGTACGAATAAAGTGAATTTAGCTTGGGATGAACTTGTAATGTCTGAGAAGGAACGTCAAGCGATGGTTGAATACCTGGCCTTTCTCAGTGAAGGAAAAACTGAGCGGGAATCTTGGAAAATATTAGAGGGTTGGGCACAAAAAGCAGGCTTCACAGCGCTTGATGATGTGTTGGGCTTTAAATCAGGACAAAAGGTGAGTCTGTCAGTGCGGGGTAAAGCCGGTATTTTGGCGATAGCAGGTGTTAGACCCTTAGACGAAGGTTTTAGATTAGTGGCCTCACATCTTGATGCTCCTCGGTTAGACATAAAACAGCGCCCTCTTTATGAAGAAGAAGGGTTAGCCTTTTTTAAAACACATTATTACGGAGGAATTAAAAAATACCAATGGACGGCGTTGCCTCTTGCGCTTCATGGTGTTGTTATCTTGCGTGATGGACGTATAGTCGAAATTGTGGTCGGGGAAGCGGATGAAGATCCAATTCTAACGATTACTGATTTGCTGCCTCATTTAGCAAAGGATCAATATGACAAAAAGTTACGCGAGGCTATAACTGGAGAAGGATTAAACCTATTACTCGGACATGATCCTTCCACTGAGGATGGAGAAGAGCGTGTGAAACAGGCTATTCTTCATTTGTTGAAGGATAAATATGGAATTGAAGAAGACGACTTTGTTAGCGCAGAATTAGAGGTTGTACCGGCTGGAAGGGCTCGCTATGCAGGATTAGATCGGAGTTTTATTGCTGGGTATGGGCAAGACGATCGAGTCTGTTCCTTTGCCGCTTGGAAAGCGATCGAAGAGATTGAGCAACCGGAGTGGACCACGATTGTTCTTTTTGCAGATAAAGAGGAGATTGGTAGCGATTCCAATACAGGCATGAAAGCGCGCTATTTGGAGAACTTTATTGCAGAGCTTATTTCTTTACAAAACGGAACCTATGACGGATTAATGGTTCGGCGGGCATTAGCTCGGGCTAAAGCACTATCGGCGGATGTCACAGCTGGATATGATCCCAATTATGCAGAGGTTATGGACAAGCGTAACTCAGCTTTCTTGGGTCGGGGTATTGTGATAAGTAAATATACAGGGTCTAGAGGCAAATCAGAGTCTAGCGATGCTAACCCGGAATTTATTGCAGAGATTCGGCGAATTTTTGACCAGGCTAAGATTTCTTGGCAAACGGCAGAATTAGGGAAGGTTGATCAAGGTGGCGGTGGGACAATCGCCCAATATATGGCCGTTTATGGTATGGAGGTATTGGATTGTGGCGTAGGAATCTTAAGCATGCATGCCCCCTGGGAGATTTCTTCAGTCGCAGATGTGATCATGATGATGCGAGCGTATCGAGCATTTTTAGTGTATAAAGATTAAAGATTAACGTATCGTACAGAGAAGGGCGATTTATATAATGAATGTCTCTTGGATTCCAGAAAATATTAGCGATTTTAATTGGAATAAAGTTGGATTAACTGCTTTATATACAATACTTTATATTGTTGTCATCCTTGCTTTAGCCCGTATTGCTTACGGAGTTCTTATATATCTGCTCAAGCGTATGTTAGTTGATCGGAAAGTAAAACATCTTCTGGATGAACGTAAAGCAAATACGTTATTTTCGCTCCTCCGAAGTATGTTATTTTACGGGATTACTATTACGGTTTCTTTGCATATTCTCAAACGCCTTTTTAACTTTGATACCGGAACTCTACTGGCTTCGGCTAGTGTTTTGGGAGTTGCGCTAGGTTTTGGTTCGCAGAGTTTAGTTAAAGACATCATTGGCGGTTTTTTTATTCTTTTTGAGAATCAGTTCTCGGTCGGAGAATTAGTAAAAACGGGGGAATTCACAGGCACGATCGAAGAGACTGGAATTCGTACGACACATATAAGGGCATGGGGTGGGGAACTCCACATCATTCCAAATGGTAGCATTACTGCAGTTACGAACTTTAGCCGAGGCAAGATGTTAGCCCAGGTTGAAATTCAGGTTCCCTATAATGAAGATCTTGAGCGAGCGATGAGAGTGATGAGCCAAGTTTGTGAAAAAGTCAGCGCAGAGTTTGGCGATAGAATTATTGAAGCTCCCACAGTCCAAGGTGTAACCCAGTTCGGGGAGCGCAATGTCGTTTTACGCGTTATTGCCTTCACCAAGCCCGATGAACAGTGGAGTCTAGAACGCGAACTGCGTCGGCGAATTTACAGTGCATTTTTGAAAGAAGGAATTCGTACACCACAGTTCCAAAGCATTATTATGACAGACCCCATGAAACGTACTGCAATGGATAAGCAAGATACAGTGATTGATCCAAGTAAGAATGAACTCTAACAGAGGGGAGCCCAACAGATGATTCCGTTGAAGGTAGGAGATATTGTTCGTCTACGAAAACAACACCCTTGTGGCAGCACAGATTGGAAAGTAATGCGAACAGGTATGGACTTCCGAATTCAGTGTTTAGGCTGTCAACACCAAGCTTGGATTCCACGGATCAAACTCGAACGCAATTTAAAGGAAATTCTACAGTCGGCTGAAGAAAATTAGAATTTGGGTTAGATGGGTTAGAATTAATGTTACCGATCTTAGGCTAAGTAAGGTTGCGGAGTGTTAGCACATCACATATAATCTTTAGAGATACTTGTCTGTGTATAAAGAGGAGGTAAAGCATGACATTACATGCAGGAATTGTTGGTTTGCCGAATGTCGGTAAATCAACATTATTTAATGCGATTACTCAAGCGGGTGCGGAGGCTGCAAATTATCCATTCTGCACGATTGAACCGAATGTAGGTATGGTAGAAGTTCCCGACTCCCGTTTGAAAAAACTGGCTGAAATGGTTCATCCGAAGAAAATTGTTTCAGCTACCGTTGAGTTTGTGGATATTGCAGGACTCGTAAAAGGAGCGAGCAAAGGAGAAGGTTTAGGAAATAAATTCCTGTCCCATATCCGTGAAGTCGATGCCATCGTGCATGTCGTGCGTTGCTTTGAAGACGAGAATGTGATCCATGTCGAGGGAAACGTTGACCCTAAACGGGATATTGAAACGATAGACCTTGAGTTGGTCTTAGCAGACATGGAGAGTGTGGAAAGACGAGCAGATCGTTCGTCTAAACTCTTAAAAACGGGGGATAAAAAGACTCAAGGCGAAGTGGCTCTTTTAGAACGTTTAAAGGAAGTCTTTAATCAAGGAAAAGGGGCTCGTTTTCTGACTTATTCGGACGATGAACGGGCAATTCTTAAAGGCTTTTCACTCTTGACTCTAAAACCGGTGCTCTATGTTGCCAATGTAAGTGAAGATGGTCTCTCCACGGCTATGGATAATCCCTATGTTCAACAAGTACTGGCAATCGCGGCGGAAGAGGGCGCAGAAGCCGTTGTGGTTTGTGCACAAATTGAGGCGGAGATTGCAGAACTTGAGGAAGACGAGAAAGAGGTATTCTTACAAGACTTAGGGCTCGAAGAGTCCGGCTTAGATCATTTGATCAGGGTTGCTTTTCATTTACTGGGACTTATGACGTTTTTTACTGCCGGCCAGGTGGAAGTTAGAGCTTGGACAATCAACCAAGCAACTAAGGCTCCCCAAGCTGCAGGTGTAATTCATACTGATTTTGAACACGGATTTATTCGTGCTGAAGTCGTCGCGTATAAGGATTTCGTCGAAAACAATGGATTGAATGGTGCTAGGGATAAAGGTTTAGTTCGCTTGGAAGGAAAAGAGTATATTATGCGCGACGGAGATATAGTTCACTTCCGCTTTAACGTTTAAAGTTGCTTTTTTGAAACTATAATGGTATAATTTCTGCTTGTTAGACTAAATATTCCCTGCTCCGTTTAACGGGGCCGTTTAGTCCGGGGGGAGGTGCAAATATGAAAGCGTACGAATTACTTTATATCATCCGACCAGATCTAGATGAGGAAGCAACCACAGCACTGGTTGATCGTTTAAGTGGGCTCGTAGCTAGCAATGGCGGCGATAACTTGACGGTTGAAAAGTGGGGCAAACGCCGGTTGGCTTATGAAATCGAAGATTACAAAGAAGGCCAATACATCCTAATGAATTTTGAAGGCGAAGGTCGTACATCCCAGGAAATTGAACGGGTCATGAAAATTTCCGAAGATGTCATCCGGTTCCTTACAGTTAGGAAAGAAGACTAAAAGGATGGTGGGGCACATATGTTGAATCGAGTCGTTTTGATTGGCCGTTTGACGAAAGACCCCGAGTTACGCTACTCACCCAGTGGTGTAGCAGTGACAAACTTCACTTTAGCTATTGATCGTAAATTCAAGAACGCTCAAGGTGAAAAGGAAACCGATTTCATTCCATGTGTTATGTTTAAACAACTTGCTGAACTTTGTGCTAACTATCTGGCCAAAGGGAAGCTTGCTTCAGTCGATGGACGACTCCAAGTTAGAACATACAACGATAAGGACGGCCAAAAACACTGGGTTACAGAGGTTATTGCTGAAGATGTCCATTTCTTAAGTCCGAAAGACGGCGGGAGTGGTAGCCAAGAATCACCTTCTTCAAGTGGAAAAGGCTCGTTCGGACACGAAGTAAATTTGGATGATGACATCCCATTCTAGTATAGAAAGGGGAGAATTAGTATGAAACGTGAAAGAGGACGTCGCCCACGTAAGCGGGTATGTAGTTTTTGTGTAGATAAAGTTGTCTCTATGGATTACAAAGAGACACACAAAGTACGCAAGTATGTTACGGATCGTGGTAAAATATTGCCACGTCGTATCTCTGGAAACTGTGCAATGCATCAGCGTCAAGTAACATTATGTATCAAACGGGCTCGCAGTATTGCCTTGTTACCATATAGCATAGAGTAGGAAGAGGGAGCGTGAGCTCCCTTTTTTCATTTTTTGAACATATCAGAAAGCATTAAATGTACTCTTACCTCGAGCGTCCTGTTTTGAGTAATGGCGATACTTTGGGGCAAGCTTAATTTAGAAAGTTTAAAGTGTAGGAGAAATTTTCATACGTGTCAAGTGCAGGAGATTTGTGTGCTTATCACGAACTGTTAAGTGTAAGTAGTGTTGTTTTTGAATGACATTCATTACGGAAAATGGACTTTTAGGAGGGGGCAACCCTGGAACATGTTGAAGTTGATGTTGTAAAAGGTTTAAGGGCTATTGATGAACTAAAGGTGAATTTAATTCAGGCACAGTGGCTAATCCAACATGGGACGCTGAGCGGTTCAGAGGCTGAAATGATTCAGGGTCTGGCTGATCTTGTCGGGATGAGTTATTTGCTTGCAAGACGGTTGGGTTTTGACTTTTCCCGTCTGGACCGCATGCTTTTACAACGTCTTGAGGGGTTAAAAGATGCAGATGAGATGAACCTTGAAAAACAATGGGGAGATTTAAGTTTGCTCTTGAGCTATCTTGCACCTGAAGACTAAGTTTATTGGAGAAGGAGCAGACATGTTTTTAAGTGATAAAACGGTTGTGAACTATTTAGCTGGGGCTCTCCTTTTGACCTTTCCTTTGTTGGGGATCGCTTGGGGTACCTGGGGGTTTATTTGGATAGTTTTGATGTTACTTGCTGTGTTTTTGGTCGGACGTCAAAGCGGGTTGCCTTTAGTCACAATTTTTCTACTGATGGGCTATGGCGCAGCGTTGATAGTCTATGGAGTAACAGCCATTGCTCAGATGAGCTTTGTTCCTCTGGCAGGGTTACTAGGTGTCCTAGGCTGGTCTAAGCATTGGCCAGTGCGCGTGAGCTTTTTCTGGGGTGCTGCAGTTGCTGCGGTTTTAGGAACGATACCAACGCTTTCATTTGTGTCAACAGGATTTGATGCTCAAACCGCTAATGATATGGTTAATATGATGGTAAAGCAATACCAAGATGCAGGATTTATGGCAGCAATGCAACAACAAGGGATTACAGAGTTGCAGTTCCGAAACGTACTGGAAGAAGTAATTCACTTTTATGCGTTAATCGTTCCTAGCCTTGCAGCTATTGCTGCTTTTATTGAATTCGGATTCGTTTTCTATACTATGAGGCTTTGGTTTAAAGATTACGAAGGTCGGATCCCCTTCTCGCGTTGGCGCTTGCCTTGGTATGCGGTTTGGGGAGCAGTTATTGGGATTACTTTCTATCTTTTAGGTGATCAATTTTCTTGGAACGTTCTTCGTGGACTAGGAATTAACTTAATGGTTGTTTATGGGGCGTTAACCCTGGTACTAGGGACTTCTGTGTTTCTTTATTTGTTACAATCGCCAAAGATTCCTCGCTTTTTTAAATGGGCCTTAGTAGTGACCAGCATTCTTTATTTATACTTCAGTGTTGTCAGTATAATAATGTTTGGTTTGTTTGATCTAGTTTTTAATTTCCGTCGTTTACCAGAAGAATCTTAAGGAGGAATTTACATGAAGGTTATTCTACAAGCAGATGTAAAGGGAACGGGTAAAAAAGGACAGGTTTTTGAAGTTGCTGACGGGTATGCCCGCAACTTCCTTTTCCCCAAAAAATTAGCGGTTGAAGCGACTAGCGGGAATATTCAGGACATCTCACACAAGAAAGAGTTGGAAGAGCGCCGTAAGGAAAAAGAAAAGCAAGATGCAGTTGAATTAGCTAATAAACTTAATGCTCTCTTGATTGAAGTTAAAACCAAGACGGGTGAAGGTGGGCGCTTATTTGGTTCAGTGACTAGCAAAGAAATCGCGGATGATTTAAAGAAACAGCATGGTATCGAGGTGGATAAACGAAAGTTAGAGTTAAAAGAACCTATTAAGGCCCTGGGGAATTTTGAGGTTCATGTCAAGATCCATCCGGACGTTATAGCCAAGCTTCAAGTACATGTTGTCGCATTATAAGAAATTTTTTGATTCGAGTATGAAATATGGCGAATGTATCTTAAGGTTTATGCGATAGTGGTGGCGAATTGGAGAAGTGTTGAAGCTGTTTTTTTAATTCAATTTTTTCAGTGTAGTTCCATTGAAAGTGTATGACCAGGAGGCGATAGGATATGGAACTGCTAAAAGTCCCACCACAGAATTTAGAGGCAGAGCAAGCGGTTTTGGGTGCCATGATGCTCGACCCACAGGCTGGAAGCGCTGTCTTTGAGATGCTTCAACCCGAAGATTTTTACCGAGATAGTCATCGCTTGATTTTCTCAGCGATTCTGGATCTCTTTGGAAAAGGAGATCCAGTCGACCTTGTTAGTGTCGCAGAGATTTTGCGCCAGCAAGGGCGTCTGGAACAAGTGGGCGGGATTGCCACAATATCCGAGATCGCCCGTTCTGTTCCTTCGGCAGCTAATGTGGAGTATTATGCTAAATTAGTGACTGAAAAGGCCCTTCTTCGTCAACTCATTCGTGCGACAGGCAGTATCTTAGAACGGGGTTATGAGCCAGGGGAAGAAGCACGTAGTCTTTTAGAAGAAGCCGAGAAACTTATTCTCGACCTCTCTCGACGAAGGGTTAAAGATGGATTTAGCTTTATTCGTGACGTTCTTTTAGAGACCTTTGAAAAAATTGAGTATCTCTATGCTAATAAGGGAAATCTCACCGGCGTTCCCACCTTTTTCACAGAATTGGATCGAATGACTTCGGGGTGGCAGCCTTCGGATTTGGTCATTATTGCCGCACGACCATCCATGGGGAAAACGGCTATGGTCTTAAATATGGCTCAAAATGCCGCGGTTCGTGCTAAGGTTCCGGTTGCCATCTTTAGCTTGGAAATGTCTAAAGAGCAGTTAGTTCAACGAATGCTTTGTGGGGAAGCGATGGTTGATCAACAGCGCGTGAGGACCGGAGAATTACTCGATGATGATTGGCCGAAGCTGACCAGAGCGGTGGGTCCTCTTTCGGATGCTCCCATCTTTATCGATGATACAGTAGGGATTTCCCTAGCTGAGCTTCGTTCAAAGGCTCGTCGTTTGAAAATGGAACATAATTTAGGCATGATCGTTATTGACTATCTTCAGTTATTGTCGGTTGGGAAAAAGACAGAAAGCCGACAGCAAGAGGTGGCCCAAATCTCTAGAACCCTCAAAGGGCTTGCTCGGGAACTAAAAGTCCCCGTCATTGCCTTATCACAACTCAACCGGGGCGTTGAACAACGTCAGGATAAACGACCGATTATGTCGGATTTGTTAGAATCTGGAGCTATTGAAGCCGATGCGGATGTGATTTCATTCATTTACCGAGATGATTACTATAATCATGAGTCGGAGAAGAAAGGCATTGCAGAGCTGATTATTGCAAAACATCGAAATGGTCCGGTGGGAACAGTCGAATTAGGCTTTCTCAAAGAGTTTACTAAATTTGTAAATCTAGAGCGTCAACATCAAACAGGATAAGAACACCTGGCTTCTCCAAGCCCATCCCCCTTGCACATTCGTGGCTGGGGGATTCTTATGCCCAATTGTGGTATTGCGAATATTCCAAAGGATAATGTCGAATGTTTTATGTATATTTATAATCAATGTTCGATTGTAAGATTGACAAGGAGGAGGAGGATTGTTAAGATTAATTTGTTTGTGTCTAGAAGTTCTCTGCTAGCGGGTAATAGTGAACGATTCTAGGAGGCGATACAATTTAAACATGTAGTGGATGTCTTAATCATTGGAGCAGGCCCGGCCGGAATTTTCACGGCCTTGGAGTTATCAAAACACGACAAGGATTTAAAGATTCTTATTGTGGATAATGGGCGAACTATCGAAAAGAGAAAGTGTCCAGCTCGTGCGACGGGAATTTGCATTGGATGTAATCCTTGTGCTATTACAAGAGGCTGGTCAGGTGCAGGGGCATTCAGTGATGGAAAACTGTCCTTGAGTCCTGCAGTCGGCGGTCGGTTAACGGAATATATGAAAGAAGAACAAGCTCAGGAACTGATTGATTATGCAGATTCCATTTACCGTGGGTTTGGAGCGCAGGAAACAGTGTATGGTTTGGATAATCGTCGCGTTGAAGAAATTCAATACGAGGCATCACGCCACAATATTCAGCTAATCCATTGTCCTGTACGTCATTTGGGAACAGAGCTGGCTTATGACGTGCTGAGTGGCATGTATGAGTATCTTATGAACAAGACGAACACAACCTTTTGGGAACTTGCTGAAGTTAAAGATATCTTAGTAGGTTCAGAAGGAGCCATAGGGGCAACTATTCAGCGCAGGGATGAACAAGAGCAGTATGAAGTGCTCGCTCGCTATGTAGTCGCAGCCCCAGGCCGAGGGGGTGCGAATTGGCTTGCAGAGCAGGCCAATCGTTTAGGCGTGGTAACCGAAAATAATGAAGTCGACATTGGAGTGCGTGTCGAAGTTCCGAACTCCATTATGGATCATCTAACGCGGGAGCTATACGAGCCAAAGCTGGTTTATTATTCGGACACGTATGATCTAAAAACACGAAGTTTCTGTGTCAACCCGGGTGGGGTGGTTTCTGAAGAGCATTACGATGGTGGCATCGGCGTGGTAAATGGGCATAGTTATGCTGATCCTGCGAAAAAGACTAAGAACACAAATTTCGCGTTATTGGTCTCAACTCGCTTTACTGAGCCTTTTAATCAGCCGATTGAATACGGGCGATATATTGCTCGGCTCGCGAACATGCTAACAGGTGGCGGTGTAATGGTTCAGCGCTTGGGTGACCTTCTACAGGGAAGACGGACAACAGAAAGCCGTCTGCGCAGGTCAACTACCACTCCGACGCTCATCTCCGCAGTTCCGGGAGACCTTAGCTATGTGTTACCAGAGCGGTACCTGACTTCCCTGATCGAGACACTAAAGGCCTTTGATAAAATTGCTCCAGGTATGTATTCCAAAAATACGTTACTATACGGAGTTGAAGTTAAGTTCTATTCTTCTAAAGTAAAAGTTCAAGCAAATTTTGAAACAGCGATTCCACGCTTATACGCCATCGGTGATGGAGCGGGAATTACCCGAGGATTGATGCAGGCTTCGGTGACGGGTATTGTTGTGGGGCGAGATATTGTGTCACAAGGATCACGTAGTTCCACTGCGCAAGCGAATGAGAACTTATAATTGGCAGGGTGCTACGAAATGACAGGGGGCGAAGGTTGTTGCTCGATCGATATACTAATCCTGATATGGGAAAGCTATGGCAGGACGGATACGAATATGAACGTTGGCTGGAAGTCGAACTAGCGGTCGCTGAGGTTATGACAAAGCGAGGCGAAATCCCTCAAGAAGCCATGGAAGACATTCGGGACAAGGCAAAAGTGAACCCGAAGCGCGTCTTGGAAATTGAGGCTGTAGTACGCCATGATCTGATCGCTTTCTTGCAAGCAGTTGTGGAGGAGATTGGGGAGTCAGGAAAATACCTCCATCTCGGATTGACATCTTCAGATGTCAAAGATACCGCCTTGAGTCTTGTCTTAAGAGATTCAGGACGTCTACTGAAGGGTGACCTCCAAGCGTTACGAGAGGCCTTAGTCAAGCGGGCCTTGGAGAGTAAATATACGGTAATGGTCGGTCGAACCCACGGGATTCATGCTGAGCCGCTGACGTTTGGCTTGAAGTTAGCCCTATGGATTGCCGAGCTTGATCGACAAGATTCACTTCTCGATCAAGCTGTTTTTTCGGTGAGTGCTGGGAAAATTTCAGGAGCAGTAGGAACGTATGCCAACGTTGCACCAGAAGTTGAAGAGGCGGTCTGTAATCACTTGGGGTTAGAGACTGCTTTGGTAAGCAATCAAATCTTGCAAAGGGATCGGCACGCGCATTTTATGACCACTCTAGCCTTAATCGGCGGTTCGCTTGAAAAAATGGCGACGGAAATTCGCAATTTGCAACGAACTGATATCCTCGAAGTTGAGGAACCCTTTGCTAAAGGGCAAAAAGGGTCTTCTGCGATGCCACATAAACGTAATCCAATTATATGTGAGCAGGTGACAGGAATGTCGCGGTTATTGCGGGGCAATGCCTTGGCGGCAATGGAGAATATGGCACTTTGGCATGAACGGGATATGAGCCATTCCTCTGTGGAGCGGGTAATACTTCCGGACAGTTGTATTCTTTTAGATCATATGCTTCGCCAAATGACTTACGTTATTTCAGGGCTCAAGATCCGTGAGGATCAGATGAAACGAAATCTCCAAAAGACGTTTGGATTGACGTCTTCCCAACGTGTTCTCTTGGCCTTGGTTGAGCATGGATGTATGCGAGAAGAGGCCTATGCCTGGGTTCAACAAGATGCTTTTCAGGCCTGGGATAATGGGCAGGACTTCATTGATGTTGTTTCAGCGGACGTGCGTGTTTTAAACTATTTGACCAAAGAAGAAATTCAGGGCCTATTTGATTTGAAATATCACCTGCAACACGTTGATGACATTTTCAGGCGATTGAATTTAGAGGCTTAGTTCAGCACCTTAAGCCGCCATGTTTGGTCAAGTGGCAGATTATCATCAGAGTTTTCTTCTACTCAGAAAGTATAGCTGTAACTGAGGCGACCAACGGCGCCTATAATTTTGGCGCCCGCTTTAGTTTTTGTTGATACCTATACAGAAAGTATAAGTTTTGAGTAGCATAATTCGGGTGGTATAAGTGCAACTAAGGCGGCCGCCTGTGCCTGCGGCTTGGCGCCAGCCAAGTTTTCTCTACTAGGTGTTTGATAGATAGATAGGAGGAATTATAAAATGGCTGCTGTTGTATTAATTGGTTCGCAATGGGGAGACGAAGGAAAAGGTAAGATTACGGACTTCCTGGCCGAAAAGGCCAATGTCGTTGTCCGTTACCAGGGTGGAAACAATGCGGGTCATACTGTCGTTGTGGATGGAGAAGAGTTTAAGCTTCATCTGATCCCTTCGGGAATTCTATATGAGGACAAGACTTGTGTCATTGGTAATGGTGTAGTGATCGATCCGAAGGTTTTATTGGATGAACTCGATTATCTTGCCAAGCGGGGCATTAAGACGGGTAAACTGCTGATTAGTAGTAATGCTCAGGTGATTATGCCCTATCACTGTGTATTAGATGGTTTAGAAGAAGAAGCGCGCGGTGAGCATAAAATTGGTACGACGAAGCGTGGAATCGGACCTGCTTACATGGACAAGGCGTCACGGATTGGGATTCGCATCATTGATCTCTTGGACAAAGAGGAGTTCGCGGGTAAACTCCGTCGTAATTTAGTAGAAAAGAATAACCTGTTCGTAAAAGTATATGGTAAGGAAGCCCTTGAATTCGATGGAATCTATGAAGCATACCTGGGCTATGCCGAACGAATCCGTTCAATGGTAGCAGATAGTTCACTAGCGATTGACGTAAGCATCAGGGCAGGGCAGAAAGTACTGTTTGAAGGCGCACAGGGTACCTTGCTTGACATTGATCATGGGACCTACCCATATGTAACATCTTCTCATCCGATTGCAGGAGGAGCGTGTGTAGGCGCAGGTGTCGGTCCAACCCGTATTGATCGTGTGATTGGAGTTATAAAAGCATATACTACGCGCGTTGGCGAAGGCCCTTTCCCTACAGAACTTCTGGATGAGAGCGGAGAACAAATGCGGGCTAATGGACATGAGTTTGGAACTACGACCGGTCGGCCGCGTCGTTGCGGTTGGTTTGATGCAGTCATTGCTCGTTATGCTGTTCGAGTGAGCGGGATTTCTGATTTTGCTGTTACGAAACTTGATGTGCTTACAGGGTTTGACAAACTAAAGATCTGCGTGGGATATCGCGTTAATGAAGAAATCATTCATGAATTTCCGCAAAGTCAAAAGATCTTTAAGCAATGTCAACCAGTTTATGAGGAAATGCCTGGTTGGCAAGAAGACCTGACCAATGTCCGTCGCTTCGAGGATCTACCTCTGGCCGCACAAAATTATATCCAGCGGATTGAGGAACTGACAGGTGTTCCAGCTACTTTAGTGGCAATTGGTCCAGGACGAGAACAGACTATTGTGCGCGGTGAAATGTTTTAGTTGAAATATATCGAATTAGCAATTATAATTGTATTCAAGCGAATTTACACAAAAGTGTTGACATATTTAGAAACTTAGTGTAGTATTTAAATTCGTGGTACAGTTATTTGGGCCATTAGCTCAGTTGGCTAGAGCACCTGACTTTTAATCAGGGTGTCCCGCGTTCGAGTCGCGGATGGCCCACCATTACATCTTAATTAGGCCCGTTGGTCAAGCGGTCTAAGACACCGCCCTTTCACGGCGGTTACACGGGTTCGAATCCCGTACGGGTCACCACATTAGTTTGCCTCGGTAGCTCAGTCGGTAGAGCAGAGGACTGAAAATCCTCGTGTCGGCGGTTCGATTCCGTCCTGAGGCACCATTTTAGACTTGACGAATAGGCGAAGCTTATTTATGATGAATGCATTAAAGTGGTTGTTAGTTATGTTTTCTTTATGCGGACGTGGCTCAGCGGTAGAGTATTGGCTTCCCAAGCCGAGGATCGCGAGTTCGAATCTCGTCGTCCGCTCCATATGTAATTGCAAGAGGGTCAGGGTTTCCTAAAAGGAATCCTGACCCTCTTTTTGTATAGGCCGAGGCACCTATGTAGAGCATTGGAGCCTCGGCCTGTTTTTGATTGATAATCCTAATAACTCCAATGATATGTAGTTGAATTATCTTCTTCCTTTGAGTTATCAGAATGATTATATAGAGCGTTATAGGATGTATCTGGATTATTAAAATCCTTCGGAGTAGCAGAATTCTTAAATATATTAACAGAAGTATTGAGCGGTATTATGGCATATAAATCTTCCATATCAGAATTATTTAGTCGAATGCAACCTTGAGAAGCATCTTGACCTATGCTAGAAGGTGTGTTGGTTCCATGTACTGCATAATTTATATGGGACAATTCCATGGCCCTTGTCCCATAAACATTGTCCAATACAGGTACAATTTTATCTGGATGCATGACTTTCTTAGATATATCTAAGTTACCTTCGGGTGTCGTGTCATCCTTACCAACTGCAGTCGAATATCTACGAATTATTTGATCTCCAGACATAACAGATAGGGTATGATTCTCCTTATTAATTGAAATATTTAAGGGCACAAATGGAATCTCATGATTAATGGGGATATTAGGCTTGACTGCTTGCTTAACAACAGAAATCAGATCACTATTTGGAGTAATCTCTACAATGGAAAAAAGCCACCCGCCATCTCCGTTAGGAGAGGTTGTGACGTTATTTTTTAATTTATAGGGGTCTTTAGGTAATCCAGTTAAATAATTATTGGGAAAAGGTTGATTGAGAGTATGCAAATCGTTTGGCATATAACCATTTTTCTTGACGAATTGATATAAAGCGCTACGAACTACAGTAGTAGTTTCCCATAATTGACGTTCCTTGTCGTCGATAAATACTGTACTGTCTGAAGGATAAGTATATACCTGAATATTTTTATCCCCACCCGCCCATAACGCCATTCCTATTTCTATTTTATTCTCATCCACTGCAATAACTTGTTTTGCAGATGTTGTATCTTTTTCATATTCTATTTTAAGGCTATCAAGAAGTGCATTGACTAGTGCTTCTTTACTCGTCCCTCTTTTAATATTAATTGTTGTCTGTTGATAATCTCTACTAGGGAGGATTGAAGGCTTTTTATCGACTACTTCGTAAGGCAACATATAAGTATAATTATTATTAGAATAATGGATTATATTTGATCCTTTATTAGCTAGCAAAAACGTTGCGCATACTATTATGATGATAGCTAAAACTACTAAGGCAAGCAGAAAAATATCTTTCTTTCTAAAGTAGTTAGAACTATCTTTAATGGATGATATTTTTATATCTGCCAATATCATTTCTCTTTCCATTCTAAGAACATCCAACCTTGCAGAAAAATAACCTTTATTTAATGATTTACTCATTAGCTCAAAAGATTGTTTAATTATTTTGCGATACCAGATGAGATATTTTTCAATCTTTGTAGAATAAAATTTATTTAGCTGATTTTTCGCGTTCCTTTCTAATTCTAATCCAACATGATACATTGCTTCCCCATTTTCAGGTCGTCTGTTCAAAAGTTTTCTCCAAAATAAAGAATCGTTTTTAGACAGATAGTAGCCATTATCTAAGTCAAATAAATTATCCCTCAATTTAGGATTAGATTCCAAGTTAGTGCCTCCGTTTCTTTGAAAGCTAAGTAGTACTTTATTTTTTAAGTACGCTATAAACTATGCGAGCACAAATAGAATAAGAATCTTTTACAAAAATAAAGATGCAGGTATTTCTATATTGAAACACCTGCATCTTTATTTTAACGATAGCTTATAAATTAGATCGGTTATATTCGGGATCTGGTGATACGGTAAATGTTATTCTATAGTCCGAAAAACCCGAAGATGATACTTACAAACTCAGGAAACAAGGTAGATAAAAGCAATAGAAGAGTGAGAGAGACTAAGAGGAAAGTGAACGTCCAAGCGATGATATTAAAGAATCTCGTATTGACGTAGTCACCCATAATACTCTTCTTACTGGCAATGAGCACCATGAAGATAAGTATGGGTGGCAAAAGAACACCATTAACGACCTGAGTGGTCAACATAACGTGATATAAAGATAAATTAGGCCACAAGACGATGGCTGCGCCTAAAACAATCAGGACAGTATAAAGTCCAAAAAATACAGGCGCTTCTTTACGGGATTTGCTAATCCCATGTTCAAAACCGAAAGCTTCACAGACAGCATAGGCGGTACTTAAGGGAAGTACAAACGCGGCTAGCATAGAGGCGCCGAGTAAGCCGAAGGCAAACAGGAACGTGGCATATTCTCCGGCTAAGGGCTTCAACGCTAAGGCAACATCTTTTGCAGTTTCAATGGGGATTTTGTTAGCGAAAAGTGTCGCGGCAGTGGAGACAATGATAAAGAAGGCAATAAATCCAGTGAAAAAGGTTCCAATCAATACATCCCAGCGAGTATAACGGTAATCTTTAGCCGTAATTCCTTTATCAACTACGGAAGACTGGACGTAAAACTGTCCCCAAGGCGTAATTGTCGTTCCAATCACCCCGATGGCCATCAACAAAAAAGCAGGGGTTCCCGAGAAATTGGGGGTAACAGATTGGACGAAGACTTGAGGCCAGGGCGGATGGACCATAATCCCGGAGATAACGTAACTGAAAAATGTTAAGCAGAGAACTAGAAGAATTTTCTCCATTTTTCCGTAATCGGTCTTGATGACAAGCCACCAAACAATGAAGGCCATTGCCGGAACGGAGAGATACTTACTTACCCCGAAAATTTCGAAGCTTGTAGCAATCCCCGAAAATTCGGAAGCGGTGGTGCCTAAATTAGCAATCAGAAGGACACTCATGGCGAAGAACGTCCATTTCACGCCGTAATTTTCTCGAATTAAGTCAGACAGTCCTCGACCAGTTACGGCTCCTGTACGCGCGGATATTTCTTGAGCAATGGCCAGAAGCACTGTGCTGATAAGCATGGTAAAGATAAGTGAATAGCCGTACTTAGCACCTGCCGCAGCGTAAGTGGCAATTCCCCCGGCATCATTATCCGCAAAGGCAGTGACGATGCCTGGACCCATGACGGCAAAGAACAGAGCAAAACGCACTTTTACGTTCATTCGTTATAGCCTCCCTTCGTCTGATGACGGCGGGCGACCAGACTTGAGAGAATTTCTCCACGAGGGCGCTCCGGCATTAATAATTCTAAAACGTCGTCCACGGTGATGATTCCCAAAATCTGATCTTGATCATTGACGACAGGAGCTGCCAGTAGACCATATTTGTGAATAATGTCAGCCACTTTTTCGTGGTCGTCATACGGGGATATTTTTACGATCTTCTTATGCATTAAATCTTTTAGCGGAGTCTCTGGAGAAGCGATGATTAGCTGGCGTAGAGAAAGAACCCCTTCGAGTGTTTCCTGTTCATCGACCACATAGAGATAATAGATGGTCTCGGCTTCAGGTGCTAACCGTCTTAATTCATTAATAGCTTGTTCAGCGGTAAGCCAGAACGGTAAGCCGATAAATTCAGTGGTCATAAGTGAACCGGCAGTGTCTTCCTCATATTGCATCAATTCCCGGACATCTTCGGCATCATCGGATTCCATTAAGCGAAGCAGTTCTTCAGATTTCTCTAAGGACAACTCGCCTAGAATGTCAGCAGCTTCGTCGGGTGGCATTTCTTCGAGAATATCTGACGCCCGGTCCTCATCCATCTGATTAATCATTTCCACTTGAGTATCTAATTCCATCTCGGTCAACGCGTCGATTGCCTGTTGGGAATCAAGTGCATCTAGAAAGTTTGCCCGTTGTTTATAGTCCATAGTTTCAATAATGTCAGCGATGTCTGCGGGATGAAGTTGGCGTAGTTGTTCTTTTTCCCGAGTAAGTTGAAGGGCTGATGTCCGATTTTCCAGAGGTTTAATATATTGGCAACCCACAAAGTTATTGGGGATACGGCTCAATAAGAACTCAACACCCAAGCGGCGGAATAAGCCGCGGACACCAATATCCACAGCAACCAAAACAAGGTATTGATGTTCCTCATGAGACACCAATGATAAGGCGATGTCATTCACTCGCACTAGTTTAGAGCCCTCTAAGTCAATGATTTGTTTATCTAACAGCCATTTGCCAATAAGCGTGTCATCTTCATGCATCGGGCATGTTAATAAGGGGTCGAAAGAGGTATTGAGGCGTAGCCCGTCTGTATCCCAGGAAACCACCCATTCGATGGGAATTAGGGCCTGAATCCCTTTGGCATATTGAATGCCGGTAACATGAGGAGAGATACTGTCCCAACGCATGGTCATGTCTAGCAAGCGACCAACACGACGTCCCTTGGCATCCCAAATCGGCTTTTTTGACAACTGACTAAAATAAAATTCTCCTAAAACTTTCAATGCATTCATTTAATTCCCCCCTTTGTGTGATGGAGCTTGGCACCTACAGTCAAAATGACCTCGCCAAAGATGAGTAAAAATCAAATTGCACAAATGATAAGGTCCAGCATCCATAAAACCACCTCCTTAAATTATCCGAATAGGAAGAACCTAATAAGTGAGTATAAGAAAAAGACCTCTATTACAAAATAGAAGGTCTCGAACGGCAAACGTTTAGGACCTCCCTACTCGTTGAGCTTTAGCACTGCATAGCGTAGAGTTTGCTCAGCCACATTAAGTAAAACCTTATGCCGGTAGTACCTGTTCTACCCGTTGGCGTCTCTCGACATTTCTGGGCAGTGGCTTATGTTTATGCAGGAGCCTCACCTAACAGAGAATTGATTATAAGTATAATTTAATTATATGCTTCATTAAACAAATATGTCAAGATATTTGCTAAAAATTCAAAATTTGGCGTATTACTTATTGTTATATCCTAAATTCTCTTAATTCCTCGAGGTGGCTAAATATTATTCAAGCAGACGACTCAGAAAATGAATTTTATCTAAAAAGCTTGGCGTAATTTTGTATTTAGTATTTCCCTTTTTCGCTGTCTTTGTGATATAATTTATAATGGATTAAATGATGTAAGTCTCGAGAGGAGGGTCTTTAAATGGCAAAACACATTCAGACCATTGTCAAAGCAAACCTAAGTGCTACGGTTAAGACCGGAGGCTGTGGACAGTGTCAGACCTCATGTCAGTCTGCCTGTAAGACCTCGTGCACGGTTGGTAATCAAGTGTGTGTTAAATAAGAGCGTTGCTTAAATTTTAAAGAAAACTTGGTTTGTGCCAGCCCGCAGGCGCCGCACAAGTCTTAGTTGCACTTATGCCACCCGAAAGTTAGTCTCTTTAGACTGGTGAAACATAGAATTGCAGAACCCACCCACACACGGGTTGGGTTCTGTTTCTATTTAACACTAGTCATGGGCATAAGTTTCTACTAAACTTTAGATGAAGTAAGGTTTTTTATAGGGTTAGTAACAAAAATGTAAGGTTAAACAAGAAAGAGAGCGGAAATGAATGCTGAATTTATTAAACATCGAGGGATATCGCATCAAGGGAAATGTCCATTGTTATCGTCAAGGGGATCTACTTATAGCACATGACGTCAATTCCGGTTCTCTACATCTACTGGATGAGAGGACGTTTAATGTACTAAAGGCAATTGAGGATTTGCAAGAGGGAAAAGAAAAAATTACTCTCCAGAGGATCATCCATGTCGTTGCAAAAGCAGGAAAATCAACCCTTACTGAAGAAGAACTTTCTGAAATCTTTGAGGAAATGAAGGAACTTCGCAAGGAAAGGACGCTTTTTTCGGAGGAGGCAGAGGTAGTAACGCTGAATTACCCTGAAAAGCCCATCGTCAAGGCGATTTGCCTTCATGTAGCGCATGACTGTAATTTGCGTTGTGAATATTGCTTTGCCGGGACAGGGTCCTTTGGTGGTAGCAGGACGCTCATGGATTTAGAGACAGGCAAAAAGGGTATCGACTTTGTTTTGGAGTCTTCAGGGCATAGAGATCATTGTGAAGTTGATTTCTTCGGAGGAGAACCATTGCTTAATTTTGGGGTGGTTAAAGCCTTGGTCGAATACGGCAGAAAAGCAGGGGCAGATCAGGGTAAAACCATCAAATTCACGCTGACCACAAACGGAGTATTGTTGAATCAGGAAATTCAAAATTATCTTGAACAAGAGGATATCAGTGTGGTCTTGAGCCTAGATGGGCGCCCGGAAGTACATGATCGGATGCGGCCCTACGCGGATGGCCGGGGAAGTTACGCAAAAGTTACCCCTCTCATCAAACAGTTTGCAACGAAAAGGCCGGAAAGTTCACCTTACGCAACAGGGACTTATTACTATGTTCGGGGGACGTATACGCATTTTAATTTGGATTTCGATCGCGATGTTTTGCATATGGCGGATTTAGGAATAAAACTGATTTCGATGGAACCAGTTGTTGCAGGTCCGGAGGATGCATACGCCTTCCAAGAAGGGGATCTGGATAAAATACGAGAAGCGTATGATCGTCTCGGTGAGGAACTATTGTTACGCCGTGCTCAAGATCGAGAATTTAACTTTTTCCATTTCAATGTCGCGTTGGATCAGGGCCCCTGCTTAATTAAACGGCTTTCCGGATGCGGGGCAGGTCATGAGTATGTAGCGATTTCCCCTGAAGGAGATCTCTATCCATGCCATCAGTTTGTTGGGCAGGAAGCTTACAAAATAGGGTCACTTTATGATGAAAACCCTCATCAACTTAAATCCGAGGTGGTTCAGGACTTCCGCTCAGCAAATGTCTATGCAAAATCGACTTGCCAGGAGTGTTGGGCGCGCTTTACCTGTAGTGGGGGTTGTCATGCGGCAAACGTGGCCTTTACCCAAAAACTTACAGAGGTCTATACTCTAGGGTGTGAGCTTCAGAAGAAACGCTTAGAAGTTGCACTCTATGTAAAGATCAAAGAGATTCAACAAAATCACTGTCCGGTAACGGCAGTAGCCAAAGAAGTGCGCTGTTAGAGTCGGAGCTTGATGGTTAGTGATGGTATCTTTAAAGAGTAAGGGGGAGAGCGGTTTTGTTATTGAAAAAGCATCGTTATTTTGCAATAGTGCTGGTTGTTCTTATTAGTCTTGCTATGGTAGGGTCAGGGTTCTCAATGGCCTTTAGCGGCCGTGGCGCGCCCTCGACCGGCTCGAACACTCCTACGAACGCTACGGCAGACTACCAGGCCAAAAAAGTGAGCCTAGCGGCGATCGCTGAGCAGGCTAAGACCGACACTGGCAATGTACAGCTCCAAACGTACCTAGGAAATGAGTATTATAACGCAGGAGTAGCTGCAGAAAAGGTTGCACCTACTGAGGTACAAGAGAACTTTAGACATGCTGTTGAGGCGTACCAGAATGTATTAAAAACAAATAAAGACCCCAATGTTATGGTGGATATGGCAACAGCTGCCTTTAAAAGTGGAGATAATGATCTGGCAGAAAAGGCTTATAAAGAGGCATTGGTCATTAAGCCAGACTTCATTAACGCCTTGATCAACTATGGCATTTTCCTTTCTGAAGCAAAGCAAGATTGGGCTGGAGCTCTTAATCAGTGGCAAAAGGCTCTACCCTTAGCTCAGAATAGTTCGGACAAAGAGCAGATTCAAGCCATGATCAGTCAAGCTCAAAGCGAGCTTAAGACTAATCCAGCTGCGAATGGTACGTCGAACCCGAACCCTGCCTTGAAAAATACGACGGGTAAATAAATAGGCTTGAACAACTCAGGGAGGGTTTGATATTTGTAAACAATGCTTAAAATGTTCACATAAATTTCACGCCCTCCTTTGATTGTTGTTTGCTATAATATTTACGTTGCCGGATGAAGGAGCTAGAAATGAATGCATTTTACGACATTAGCGAGCGGGAGTTCCGGAAACGCAATCCTCGTGGGAGAGGACAACAGACATCTGCTTGTGGATTGTGGGATTAGTGGTAAGAGCCTATTATATAACCTGTCGCAATTAGACATACCATTTTCAGAAATTGAAGGAATTGTGGTTACGCATGAACATGTGGACCATATCCGTGGAGTGGGTGTTCTAGCCCGTAAATTAAAGATACCAATCTATGCCACTATTGGTTTGTGGGAGGCGATGAGTCCTTCCTTGGGAAAGATTGCAGAAAACCAGCATATTGATGTTCAAGATTCGTTTTCATGTGCAGGGCTGGATGTCTTGCTTTACCCTACGTCTCACGATAGCCGAGAAAGTTACGGCTTGAAGGTTTCGCGTCCAAAGCGGAAGGATAAGGGGAACCTAGCCGTTGGAATCGCCACAGACAGTGGAAGAATCACTGAGGAAATGCATCGCTATTTGAGAGGGTGTGACGCCTTTGTGGTTGAGGCTAACTATGATGAAGAACGTTTAAGGCTGGGGTCGTATCCAGCGTTTCTCAAAAAAAGGATTAGCGGAGACTACGGGCATCTTGAAAATAAGCAGTTGGCCGAAGGACTTTCAGAGTGGATCGAAGAAAATACCCAACGGGTTGTGTTAGCCCATCTGAGTCAAGAAAACAATACTCCGGAAATAGCGTTGTCTACGGTTCTGCGTATTCTGAACGAGTTGAATATATCTAAAAAGTGCCCAGGTGTGCAAGTGCAAGTTGCTCCGCGGCATACGCCGCATGAACTTATTATTTTAAGGGAACAATAGTTGGAGGAGGGTTAGTATGAGCTTTAATAACGACAGAGATGATTATGCAAAGAGACGACCCCGATATTTTTCTACTATTGTGGTATCCTTAATAAGTGCTTTACTAGGCGGGGTTATGGCAGTGGCGTTGATTCCTTCTCTATACGGAAAACAATCAGCGGCTACAAGTCCAGTGGTTTTAAATGGTGGGCCAACAACTCCCATCATCCAAACAGATGGAGCCACAAATTTCCCGGTCGCTCAGATTGCCAAAGCAACTGGGCCAGCAGTTGTGGGGATTGCCAATTTCCAGGCTAAAGGGACTGCCTTCGGTGGAGGCGGTCTTGCTGAAGTAGGGAGTGGCTCTGGTTTTATTATTGATGCGCAACATGGCTATATTGTTACGAACAATCATGTGGTTGCAGGGGCAGAAAAGATTGTTGTGAGTCTGGCAGATGGTCGAAATATTACCGCGAAATTGGTGGGTGCCGACGATCGTACGGATTTAGCTGTGGTTCAGATTGCAGACACAAAAAATTTAACGGCTACACAACAAGGGGATTCGACAAAACTCCAAGTTGGTGAACCGGTAGTTGCGATCGGAAACCCTGGTGGACAAGAATTTGCGCGCTCAGTGACCACCGGCGTTGTTTCGGCAACGAACCGGATCTTAGATATCCCGGGAGAAGCAAGTTTTAATCTCATCCAGACCGATGCTGCCATTAACCCAGGAAATAGCGGTGGGCCACTTGTGAATTACCAGGGTCAAGTTATCGGGATTAATTCTGCTAAGAATCAGGAAACCGGATTTGAGGGAATGGGTTTTGCCATCCCAGTTTCAGACGCATTGCCGACGATTAAACAACTAATAGAAAAAGGGTATGCTAGCCATCCAGGGCTCAATGTTCAAATAGATCCCCGGTATACGGCCGAATATGCCAGCCAAAAAGGATGGCCAGCTGGAGCTTATGTTTCTAAGGTCACGCCCGGAGGCCCAGCGGCACGCGCAGGTATCCAAGCGGGTGACATTTTGACGAAGATTAATAGCGAGGAGATTAAGAGTTCACTAGAGCTCACCCATGAGTTGTTTAAGTATAAACCAGCAGACAAGGTTACTGTCACGATTTTCCGGAACAACAAAACACAGGACGTTTCGGTAATACTTGCGGAAATCAAGTCGCAATAAGTGAAGTGGGTTAGGAACTGGCGTTTACATGTAAAAGGGAGGCAGGATGCCTCCCTGCTTTGCGGAAAGTTGAACTCTTTCCAAGTATGCAGTATTATTTAGGTCGAGAGTACAAATCGGCAAGTGTATGAACATATTAGTGAGAAAGGTTGATAACAGATGGAACTCAAATCCTCCTCGAATTTCCTTAAAAATATTCTTAACGAGGACCTGAAAATGGGTAAGGTCGATCACATTATCACTCGGTTTCCACCGGAGCCCAACGGCTATTTACATATAGGACATGCCAAATCAATCGTTCTAAATTTTGAATTGGCGGATGAATTTAAGGGCAAGACCCATCTGCGCTTTGATGACACCAATCCGACCAAAGAAGATACGGAATATGTAGAATCCATCAAGGAAGATGTCTTGTGGCTAGGGTATGAATGGGACAACTTGTTTTTTGCCTCAAATTATTTCGAGGAAATGTACAAGCGGGCAGTATTGCTGATTAAGAAAGGCAAAGCCTATGCTTGTGATTCTACAGCAGAGGAAATTCGACAAATGCGCGGATCTCTAACAGAAGTAGGACAAGGAAGCCCTTACCGCGATCGGACGGTTCAAGAAAACCTTGATTTATTTGAGCGCATGCGTAAAGGTGAATTCAAGGATGGGGAAAAGGTACTACGAGCCAAAATTGACATGGCTTCACCGAACATAAATATGCGGGACCCTGTCCTTTATCGAATTGCTCATGCGACCCACCATAATACGGGCGATCAATGGTGTATTTATCCGATGTATGATTTTGCTCATCCATTAGAGGATGCTATTGAAGGAGTAACACACTCGATATGTACGCTGGAATTTGAGGATCATCGTCCCTTGTATGATTGGGTTGTTCGGGAATGTGAAATGGAGAACGTACCGCACCAATATGAGTTTGCACGGTTAAATATCACGAATACCGTGATGAGTAAGCGAAAGCTTAAGCAACTAGTTGAGGACAAAGTTGTGGACGGTTGGGATGATCCCCGAATGCCAACGATCTCGGGACTTCGGCGAAGAGGGTATACGGCAGAGGCGATTCGTAACTTCGCTCGCGAAATCGGAGTGGCTAAAGCGGATAGTGTTGTCGATACAAAGATGCTCGAACATTTTATACGAGAAGACTTGAAACTTAAATCCCCGCGAACCATGGCTGTACTTAAGCCACTAAAGGTGATTATTACGAATTATCCAGAAGGTCAGGTGGAGATGCTGGAAGCGGAAATTAATCCAGAAAATCCAGAAATGGGTACTCGGCAAATTAGCTTTTCTCGAGAAGTCTATATTGAACAAGATGACTTTACAGAGAATCCGCCGGCGAAGTATCATAGGCTGTTTCCGGGTAATGAAGTTCGCTTGAAAAACGCCTATTTCATTAAATGTAATGATAGCGTGAAAGATGAGTTCGGTAATGTCGTTGAACTGCACTGTACGTATGATCCGGAAACCAAAAGTGGGTCAGGCTTCACCGGGAGAAAAGTCAAAGGAACAATACACTGGGTAGATGCCTTGCAGGCCATTCCAGCAGAATTCAGGTTGTATGAAGCTTTGATTTTAGATGAAGACATAGAGGATGGGACGTCTTTTCTAGAGCACATTAATCCCAAGTCCTTAGAGATCGTTCATGGCTTTGTAGAGCAAAACATAAAAGGGGCAAAGCCCCAAGATAAATTCCAATTTTTTAGACATGGATACTTTACCGTTGATTCGTTATATTCAACGGGGGACCATCTTATATTTAATAGGATTGTGTCTTTGAAGAATACCTTTGAATTACCGAAGTAAAAGCTTAAAGATAATAAAATAAAGTATAGTATAGGGTCCACTTTAAACGGTGGATCCTTTATTTTTTATAAAGTATTTTTATTGTATTCTAGGAAATACTAACCAAATAGAAAAATAATTGGAGGGATTTGTATGGAAAAGAACCTTGAAGCAGGAGCTGATATGGAAGTAGCTAATGAAATAGGACAGCTGAACCAAGCCACTCAATTGACTAATCATCTGAGTGATTCTATTGGTCTTGATCATCAGAAGTATAGAAATTCGGAGGAGAGAGAGCTAACTCCTTCTTAAGTTAAATAATCTGAAATTTTACCGTCAAGCGCAGAGCCTGGGCAATAATCCCAGGCTCTGCGCTTTTATCTAAAGCTACATTAAATTATTCTTCAAATGCACTAGAAAATCCTGAACATTGGTTACCAAAGTAGTCACCTCTAAGGAACCCCGGTCCTTAAGCTTATTTACTGCAAATTCGGCGATGTCAACACAGTAAATATAAACGGGTCGGATTTCACCATTTCTTCGTGTGTAAGCCGGGGTCATATTCCCTGCTGCAATGGTATGAAGTTGTGTGGCGAGACAGATGATCGTCGTGGCTTTACGGGTGTGCTTGCGCATTTCATCTTGGGCCTGATATACATCCGCGATGACAGGTGGTAGTGGTCCATCGTCACGAATAGAGCCGGCAAGGACTAGTGGAACATTATTTATGTAGGCAGAATAAACAACCCCCTCCTGGATGGCTTCCTTTTCAAGCAGTAGCTTGAGGGAACCGGCTTCCCGGGCTTTATTAATTACGTCTAAATGGTGATAATGAGCATTCGGTGGAGATTGTTGGTTATAGGTATTTTGGCCTAAGGCGGTTCCAAACAAAGCTGCTTCTAGGTCGTGGGTCGCCATGGCATTGCCAGCGAGGATGGCATGGGCATAACCCCTGGCAATTAAGGCGGAAAGGGCTTGCCTGGAATCATAGTCAAAGACAACGGCTGGACCCAAGACCCATACGATATAGCCGTTATCTTTTTCATGATTTAAGAGTTCATAGAGTTGGTCGTAGTCTATAGAATAAGCTGTTTCTCTGGAGCGACCGGATCGAAAAGCAAATACCTCTGAATTGGTGTCGTTAACACAAAAGCCTTTGGCATATATGTAGATTCCTTCATGGCCGTCTTCGGAACGACCGACGATTACCTTGTCGCCAACGGACAGATTTCTGAATTCCACAACCTGAATGGTTCCGTCTGTTTTTAGGACGGGTACACCGTCCATCCGGCTTTCACTAGCCAAAATCCACTGGCCTTTAATTTTATAATACTCTGGATATATTGAGAGGGCATGATAGTGCTCTGGTGCCACCCCGTCGATTGCTACCACAACAATGCGGGCATCCGGTGCGGATAGAAAAGGTTCTTGGTCAAAATTAGGTTGCTTATAGTTCGGCAATTGGAAGCTCATCCGTTATCCCCCTTACAGAGTTTCACTTTATCCTACCCAAATATGAAAAATATAATGAAACTTTGTAAGGTTTATTAAAGTACCAATCTTAAAATAAACTAGTGTTTAAAAACTAGTCTATTTTTTAATTTAATGAAGTGCTATTGATATCACACCTAATTGTGCCTTGGTCACTGAAATCAAGTCTCTGGGACTCAGGAAGAGCTGAAGCCCACGCAACCCGGCACTAATAGAAACCTTCTCTTGGCTTTCTATAGTCAAGTCAATGAAGACAGGATAGGTTTTCTTCATTCCAATGGGTGAAACCCCACCTCGTATATAACCTGTCAGAGGTTGGACCTCTTTAAGGGATACAACCTCAACTTTCTTATTTCCGCTCAGTAAAGCTAATCCTTTGAGATGGAGTTCATGGTCGCCTTGAATACAAGCGACGATTACTCCAGTTTTATCGCCACGGGCCACCAAAGTTTTATAAATTTGTTCGATAGGTAGGCCGACCTTACGGGCGACGGCAACTGCAGATAAATCGGATTCATCGACAATATATTCTTTTAAGTCGTAAGAGATCTTGCTCTGATCAAGAATACGAGCTGCGTTAGTTTTATGAGACATGTTTTGCTCCACCCTTCATGAACACGAGTGTTGTTTTCTGGATTAGATTCAAGTTATTAAGCGCTCGGATGTTTGTAATGTAGTTGCTTAGGATTATTTTAACTCAGAACCTTGGGTTATCCAAACATATAAACTTACAATACAGCAATTGATTATTGCCTTTCCTTTTCACACGGATATCCCTATAATATAAGTGGAGACTTAGAGAAAGATCCGTTTGACGAATGGATAGTCAAAAAAAGTTGTTTATAGATGAGAGGGAGGGCCGGTCTTTGGAACAGTTAAAGGTTCTCGTATTCTCTGCGGCGTTTGGCAACGGACATTTGCGGGCAGCTGAAGCTGTTATTGAAGGAATACGTGTCAAGGAACCTTCCGCAAAGATTATTCACCTAGACTTTGGCGATTTCCTGAGTAAACGGTTTAATGCCATGATTAAAAGCGTTTATAGTGAGATAATTAAACATGTCCCAAAACTCTGGGGGGAAATATATTATAAAACAGCTAAGGTACAACCTAAATCGATGAGTCAACATTTTATGAACCAATTGGGGCGTGCGGATTTTCTCAAATACATTCGTGAATTTGAACCGGATTTCATCGTTTGTACTTATCCCACAGTATCTTCGATTCTAGCCCAACTTAGATTAGAACAGATCCTTCATATCCCGGTGATTACCGTAATCACGGATTATACTGTGCATAGCCATTGGGTCCATCCAGGCGTTGATCGTTACGTTGTGGCATGTGCCGAGGTTAAGGAGAGTTTAGAGTCCTGGGGAATCGTAGAAGAATGTATTCATGTGACGGGAATCCCGGTCAGCCCAAAATTCGAAGAGAAAATGGATCGCGCATATCTTATTAACAAGTTAGGATTAGAGCCGAATCTCCCTACCTTTTTGGTAATGGGAGGGTCGTATGGAGTATTAAAAAGCGCGAAAAGAATCTGTAAAAAACTCATAGATTCTCAAGTCCCAGTCCAGGCAATTATTGTTTGTGGTAAAAATAAAAAATTGTATCTCTCTTTGGAAGAGGTCATTGCCCAAGGCCGAAACCATATGATTCGGTACGAGTTCGTTGATAATGTAGAGGAATTAATGTCGGTTTCCGATTTAATTATCACTAAGGCAGGTGGCTTAACAGTTTCTGAAGCGTTAACGAAGCATTTACCACTTGTTATTTACAAGCCCATTCCTGGTCAAGAAGAAGAAAATGCACATTTTGTTCAACGTATAGGTGCAGGATGCGTTGCAGGTAACGAAGACGAATTAGAACAGCTTCTAAATCGCTACTTGAGGCATCCGGAAGATATTGAGAAGATGCGGAGAAAAGCCGCCGTCGCTTTGCCGGGTCACTCTACAGAACGGGCTGTGGACGATATGTTTCAATTAGCGTTACAGCTGAAAAGAATAAAACAAAAAATCGGATAATCAAGCAATCAAATTTTCAAGATGGAGTGTAATTGTAATGAATGTAGCTTTTTTCCTTATACCTAAAAAGGACATCGTTTATCTAAAAGAGAGTGCAACGATGCGTCAGGCTATAGAGCGGATGGAGTATCACAGCTATTCTGCAGTCCCTCTTATTGATAGCGAGGGGGAATATGTTGGAACGATTACTGAGGGAGATTTGCTATGGAAGCTTAAAAATACTCCAGGGTTAACCTTTCAAAATACGGAGGATATTTTGCTGAGCGAAGTGGAGCAACATGTTCAGAATATGCCGGTAACGATCGATGCCCAAATGGAGGATTTGCTCTCAAGAGCGGTTGTACAGAACTTCGTGCCTGTCGTGGACGATCAACAGGTTTTCATAGGGATTGTACGTCGACGGGAAATGATTGAATATTGCTCGAAACTCTTGATCCAACGAAAAGCGGACGCTAATCAGTAGGGGCACGATGTATCCCTACTGATTGGAAATAGTTTATTTTAGAGTCTAAAGGTGCTAACTCCTGTATTTAACTCCAATGCCAAGTCCGACAGACTCTGACAAGACAAGTTAATCTGATCGATAGAAGCTGTAAATTCCTCAATGGCTGCAGAAACGGTGCTTGCCTGGTCAGCGGTAACCTGGCTGACGGCACCAATATGCTGGATGCCTGAGACAATTTGTTGGCTTCCGCCCGCCATTTCCTGTATGGAAGAGGCGATCTCACCCACTTGTCCGGAAACTTCAACTACCATATTTAATATATCGCTGAGGCTAAGACCTGCGGTTTTTACCACTTTAATTCCATCATTAACGTGAACTTCTTCTCCATCTATCGCAGAGAAAACACGATTGATATTATCCTTGTTTACCACCACTAAAGCAGTGATTTGTCCAGTCGCTAATTTGGCCTTTTCAGCCAAGTTGCGCACCTCTTCAGCCACCACGGAGAAGCCACGCCCATGTTCGCCAGCTCGGGCAGCCTCAATAGCGGCGTTTAAGGCCAGAAGATTCGTTTGTTCTGTAATACCAGTTATTGAACGTGCGATATCCGCTATTTGTTCAGAGCCATCAGCTAATAAGGTGATAGTTTCTCTTACAATTTGAGTACCCCTGCTGATGTTGCCCATTTGCGCAATGGCTTGAGTGAGAGCCTTTTGCCCATTTTCGGTAGTTGTAATCGTTTTTGCGGTGAGAGCCGTGACCCGCTGACCGGCCTCAGCTACCATTTGAATGTTAATGTTCATTTGTTCCATAGCCGCCACAGTTTCGTTGACTGCCTCAGCTTGTTTTTCCGTACCACCTGCTACCTCGGCTATGGATAGAGCTATTTGACCAGAGGCGCTTGAACTTCGTTCCGTAATAGTTAAAAGCTGGTGAGCTGAGGTAGCGACGTCCGTCGATGACATTGAGACTTGTTTGACTAGACCAGACAGGCTCTTTGTCATAAAATTAAAAGCCTGTGCTAGTTGGCCCGCTTCATCCTTAGAGGTAGTCCTTATCTCGGTTACCCTAAGATTTCCTGAAGCAAGCTCTTGCACATTTGTTAACATGACTTGTAAAGGTTTGGCAATCGCTCGGGCCACTAGTGCACCAATGAAAACGGCTAGAAAGGCAGCAGCCAGTGGGAATCCGAACAACAATTTCTCTGCGCGGACGAAATTAAGGTTTTCACGAACAATGGTACTTTTCGCTTTTTGAGTGCTAAAGTCTACAAGTTCAGGAAGTAGAGTGTTTATTTCATCTAAGTCTTGGGTAGCGTTATTAGAGAAGTTGATATAGGCCCCTTCTTTGTCACCATTAGCTATTAGAGAAACTACCTTTTGCCATCCATCATTGTATTTTTGCAGTACGTTTCTAACTTGTGCCAGTTTGGCTATTTCAAAAGGTTCTTTCGCAAGAGGGGTATAGTTGTCCAGGGATTCCTTGATAAAGCCATTAAGTACTGAGGTCTGAATGAGTAGGTTCTGTTTCTTAGATGTGTCAAGAGGGGCCAAGAGAAGCTCTACATTGACACTGCGGATCATGCGAACATTGGCATTAGCTTCATTGAGTAGTTTTACTGAAATCAGAGAATTTGAATAGACATCGTTCATGGCTACTTTGGCTTGACGATAATAGTAGTACCCCATAAAACTTAAGCCAAGCATGAAGACTACCATGACAAGAACTAAAGCGTTAATCTTATAAAACGTTTTCCAGTTGTAGAACCAATTTCGTTTCCATTTCATTGACGTCCCTCCTCCTATCGCGTAATAAAAAAGCGTTGCCTCCTTTGGCTTTAACTTCTTTCTTGATTTGGGCAGCTCGTTCGGAGACAAGTAAGGGGGTCCAACTTTGGTCAGTCGTGTCTATGATGAGGCCGGCTAGGGCCACGCTAAGGTTTTCTGTACCAGCTAAATGCTCGCAAGAGTGTGAAAATTGGCTGAGGATGTTAACAGCTAATTTTTCCAAGTCTGAGGGTGAGGAAATTATAAGGAAATCGTCCCCACCGATGTGTCCGACGAAGCTTTTCCCTGCCGTTTTACTTGATTCAGTCAGCAAAATATCGCTTAACATCTTGATAGCAACGTCTCCTTGTTGAAAACCGTATAAGTCGTTATAATATTTGAATTTGTTAAGGTCAACATAGATAAGGCCAAAGGTCAAACCCCGTTCTAGGTGTAGCCTTATCTCTTGGTCAATGCGCAGGTTGCCTGGCAACCCAGTCAGCGGGTTGGCTCCTTGGGCAAGCTGGATTTGCCTCTCAGATATAGCTTTTATTATATTTGCCACTGAAACCATACCGATCGGCTGGTGTTGGTTAGCCACAATGATACCGTCATACAGCTGGGCATCAGGACGTTGCATAGCTAAACTAGACACCACTTCTAAAGGAGTGGTGTCTTCCACTATGAGGGGATTTGTGTCCATTATAGTGGGAACAGTCTTCTCTAAAAAAAGAGATACACCATAGCGGGTACCTAGTGCGGAAAAAAGTCTGTCGCGTTGCATCACGCCGACTATACGGGAGTTTTCGGTTATCCCCACCAGCCATTGTTGTGGATGTTCACGGAAGTAAGTTTCAACGGAACTGACAAGGGAGTTGGTATCGAACAAGGGTAAGGGCTCCACCATGGAAAGTATAGGGTGTTGATCAGCAGATTTAAGCCGACGTACTGGATCCAGAATTTCCATAACGGCTGGATTGACACTTTTCCGTTCAAAAGTGGGTCTCGCAACAAAGAATCCCTGTACGTAATCCACCCCCAATTGGACCACTGTACGCATTTCCTCTGCCGTTTCTACCCCTTCGGCGATGATGCGGCACCCTATACGCTTAGAAAAAGTGACAAAGGTTTCTAGCAAGGCCCATTTGATCGGATCAGCATTCACTCCCTGAATTAAAGATCGATCAATTTTTAGAAAATCTGGATGCAGCTCCGCAACGGACTGTAACGAGGAGTAGCCGGCCCCAACATCATCTAAAGCAATCAGGTAACCTTGATTACGATAATGATCTAGAGCATCCCGGAATGTGGAGAAATCCTCTATGGCACTTCGTTCGGTAATTTCTAGGACAACATCCTTCGGAGCTAATCCTTTTTCACTAAGCAGTTTTCTAGTATGACCAGAGGCAAATTCGGGGTCAATTAGAATCTGGGGGTTAATGTTGAGGAAGAGCATTTCTTTGTTTTTGACAATATTAGGGTAGGAAGCAATAGCTTGGCGTCTGCAGAGTGTTTCGACCGGATAGAGCTGCCCAATTTTTTCGGCGAATGGGAAGAGGTCAGCAATATTGTTAAAACAAGTAGAGCCTGGTATACGGGCCAATGCTTCAAAACCGAACACTTCTCCGCTTCGGGTATCAATGATGGGTTGAAAAGCGGTCTTTAAGTGCATGTCGGGTTCTTCAATTAGTTTGGTGACCGCTTCTCTGCGAGCAAAGAAATGGAGATCCGGTTCAGATTTGTTCAGGAGGAAGGCTTCTTTCACAGCTGCATACAGTAAATAATCAGCACTTCTTCCTGCTTTGTTGATACACTTGGCAAGCCCAGAGCGCAAAATTATTTTCTCTTTAACTAGTTTCTTAATTCGACGGTTAAACCGTTCCGCCAAAGGAAGAACCCATTGCTCAATAACGTCCTTAATTTCCCATTGTGTATCTTTTCCAGGAACAAAATACACAACGAAGTCATCCCCACCCCTGCTTTCCGATTGAGAGAAGAGAAAGAGATTGTGTTGTTTTCTAAGCGTAAGATTAATTTCATTTTCAATCTCAGCCAAAATTTCGTGGCAGATTTTGTAGCCGTAACGAAATTCTACTTCGTGAAATTTAACGATATCTAGATACAATACCCAGATTGTTTTATCGTCCCTAAGTAGGCGGTATAACTTTTGTTGTTTCATATCAATCGACATAAACATTCTAATGCTCCTTCTCCCACCTAAAACGGGGTACATAATATAGAGCTCTTCCTCAGAAAGTACATTCTTACAACATAATAATAGGTGTTTGTAAATATTTAATGAAGGGAATGTAAAATTATTGTTAAATTTAGCCTATAAGTGTATAAATAGGTAATATTTATTGAGATCGTCTCTAAAATTCGCCAAGTACTAAAAATATCGTAATAAATAACTTAAATTTAACAAAAGTTAATGGTTTTTTAACATGAGATTAATGCCTTCTTTACAGTCATGCCTTAAAATTATCTTAAGTACAAAGGAGAGGTGTTGACTTGGCTATGTATGAGAGGATTCTTGGTCAGACACTTGGTAAGATGACAAAGTTGTTGCTTGCTTCGGTGGGCCCCTTGCAATATTTTCTCGACACCCCAGGAGTAACCCATGTTCATTGTCTGGAACAGGCCTATATTGTTTTGAAGCAGGATGGAAAAGAAGATGTAGCCAAATTATTCAAGGCTCATCACGCTATGCTGACAAAAGGTTTATACTGGGCTGACCGGGGTTGGAAAAACGTCAATCATTTTTATAGTCATCCTGATAAGCAAGGACTCATAAGCTGGCCGGGCGCAACTGCCGAGTGCCAGTATTATTTCAACAAGGCTTTCATTTTTTTCCCGAATAACGTCGAGAAAGGTATGTTTTTTTTGGGCGCAGCACTACACCTAGTACAAGACATGTGCGTACCACACCATTCCTTGGGGATTGTCTTCGACGGACACAAAGAGTTTGAAATATGGGCAACTGAAAACTGGGCAAAATTTGGTATTACAAATGGAATGTATTTACCATTTTCTCACCCAGCCCAATGGATTGAGCATAATGCGAGTGTTTCTGCCCCCCTTTATCCTTTGGTATCCCAGGACGAAGGATGTTCAGAAGAGAGCTACGAAAAGGCGTCCAAAATATTAATCCCGCTGACAATTGCAACTTCAGCGGGATTTTTAGATTTCGCTCGTAAAAGATTAGATTTAGTCGCGAATAGTGAAAAATTTGGAAGGGTGAGATGAATTTGAAACAGTTAAGAATTCTTGTATTCTCTGCAGGATTTGGCAACGGACATTTCCGGGCGGCAGAAGCTGTGATCGAAGGAATACGTTTTAAGTCTCCCTATGCAAAAATTATTCACTTGGACTTTGGCGATTTTTTGAGTAAGCGTTTCAACACCATGGCTAAAAATCTTTACATTGAGATGATTAAACATACCCCAAAGCTCTGGGGAAGATTTTATTATAAAACAGCAAAGTTCCAACCCGATTCGATGATTCAACGTTTTCTGAAACAATTGGGACGAAGCGATTTGCTCAAATATATTCAATCATTTGCACCAGATCTCATTGTCTGTACCTATCCAACAGTTTCTTCAATTTTAGCCCAGCTGAGACTGGAACAGATACTTCAGGTTCCGGTAATCACCGTGATTACGGATTATACTGTTCACAGTTACTGGGTCCATCCAGGTGTTGATCGCTACATGGTGGCTTGTGAAGAAGTGAAGGAAAACTTAGTAGCCTGGGGAATCAAAGGGCAATGTATTTCTGTGACCGGGATTCCGGTCAGTCCGAAATTCGAATTAGAAATGGATAGAGGGCGCATTATTGCCGAGTTGGGCTTAAATCCCAATTTGCCCACCTTTTTAGTGATGGGAGGAGCGTATGGAAGTTTAAGAAGCGCAAAAAGAATCTGCAAAACACTCGCAGATTCTCTAGTCTCTGTCCAATCTATAATTATTTGCGGTAAAGATAAGAAACTATATGATTCCTTAGAGGAGCTTAGCGAGCAGTCCCCTAACCCCGTGGTACGGTTAGGGTATGTGCATAACGTGGAGGAACTAATGTCAGTTTCCAACTTGATCATTACTAAGGCCGGAGGTTTAACAGTCTCAGAAGCGCTGACGAAGCACTTGCCGCTTGTGATCTACAAGGCCATACCAGGTCAGGAAGAAGAAAACGCACAGTTTGTGCAACGTACAGGAGCAGGGCGGATTGCACGCACAGAAGTGGAATTGGGATGGCTTCTAAGTCGTTTCTTGAGTAATCCTAAAGAAATGGAGGAAATGCGCGAGAAAGCGGCTATAGCTTTACCAGGGCACTCTACAGAACGAGTTGTAGAGAGTATGCTCCGCTTAGTGTTGGAAATGAGAATGAAGCAGAAAACTGGCTAAAACTAATTTTCAGACAAAATGGAC
>DHJG01000121.1:9924-12512 GCA_002404215.1 Desulfosporosinus sp. UBA4726 | reverse complement strand
GATTCAGCAACTTTATGAGCGCAAGGCGAGCCTGAGTTATTTAACTTAAACTTTACATTCCGTTCATTCAGATTTTACATTCAACTATTATTATATAGATAGTCGTCGTTTTGCATTAAGCTTGTTAAGGGAGGGCCTTTATTGGGGGGAGTTATAGGGTGGACAAAATTTTACTCATAGAGGACGACGTTCAAACTCAAGAACTAGTTCGGTTTAACCTAGAAAAAGAAGGGTTTGTTGTTTTGACCGTTTCCAATGGCGAGCAAGGATTAGATCTTGCCAGAAGAGAAAAACCAGACCTTATAATCCTAGATCTAACGCTTCCTGTGATCGATGGCCATGATGTGTGTAAAATACTAAAGGCCAAAAAGGATACTGCGGCCATCCCAATCATAATTTTAAGTGCCCGTGACGATGTAGCCGACAAAGTAATCGGACTTGAGCTAGGCGCCGACGATTATATTACAAAACCCTTTAGTCCTAGAGAATTATCTGCGAGAATTAAGGCAAGACTTAGAGAAGGACAACGAAAAAACGAATCAGCGAACGGTCCACTGAGGTGGGGGTCCTTAGAAATTATACGACAAAGTTACCTTGCCACAATCGCTGCTGAGCCTATTAACTTAACGGTGAAAGAATTCGAACTCTTGGTATTATTCGTAGCCAATCCATATCAAGTATTTAGCCGCGAATACCTAATACAAAAGATCTGGGGCAGCCTTTCAAACAGTGGCACGAGATCACTTGATGTCCATATTAGCCATTTGCGCAATAAGCTAAAGGCTCTAGGACCAGTCCTTGATTCGGTAAGGGGGGTGGGATACCTTTTTGCTCGCCGTCGATAAAATAAAGTTTAACTTAAACTTTACATTTAGTTCATTCAGACTTTACAAACGTCCAGTATAATCAATTTGTACTAGTGGAAATTTAAGGAGGAAAAATAATGTTTAAAACGAAATCGAAAATTGCTCTTGTAAGTACGACTTTAATTGCTCTAATGATTCTGGTCGGATGTGGAAAAACTCCTAATCCAACGACAACTACCCCTAATTCAAGCGCTACAAGTATTGACAAGAAAACAATTTCTGCTGCAGGTTCAACAGCACTCCAACCACTTGTTAAATTAGCTGCCGACGATTTCATGGCCAAAAACGCCGGTGTTCAAGTAAATTTAAGCGGTGGCGGGTCTATGACGGGTCTAAACAATGTGGCTAGTGGCTCTATTGAGATTGGTAACTCTGACGTCATCGCCCCAGATGAACTGAAAAGTGCAGGATTGATCGACCACCAAGTATGCGTGGCTCCTTTCTTACTCATTGTTAATAAAGATGTCACGGTTGATAACTTGACCAAAGCTCAAGCAGCGGATATCTTATCTGGTAAAATAGTCAACTGGAAAGATGTTGGTGGTAAAGACGCTCCAATATCAATCATTGGTCGTGCCGCATCTTCAGGAACCCGATTAAATATAGAAAAAGTTATCTTGGACGGTAAAAAGATAACAGATGCTGCCGCCGCTCAAGATTCTACAGGTAACTTACTCACCGGTGTTGCTCAGGCTCCAGGGGCAATTGGTTATATTGACGCAGCTTACTTGAAAGACACAGTTAAGGCTCTAAAGTATAACGGAGTAGCATATAGTGCTGAGGCTGTAATTAGTGGGCAATACCCAATCTACTCCTATGAGCACATGTATACTAAAGGTGAAGCGACAGGCACGGTTAAACTCTTCCTAGACTATATTGCAAGCCAGGAATTCCAAGACAAAAGTGTTGAAAAGGCTGGTTTCATAGCTATCAACAAGATGAAGAAGTAATACATCACCTTGTACGTTTAGGGTTATCTCAATAAGTAAAGACTAGTACCCTACATCTTAACTAACATAAATAGGAGCAAGGATTATCCTTGCTCCTATTTATGTTAGTTAAGATGCTGCTGCACGTAACTACTAATGAATTAAGATAGGTTATTTGTCTCATTTGTTCCATTACAAGGTTCATCATTCTTAACCTAAACTTTACACTCCCTTAATTCATAGTTTACATAAATAGAGTAGACTATAAACAAGCTAAGTAATATTAATCGAAAAACAAGGAGAAACATATGTCTAGGATTAAAAATTAAGAAAAGATCTGGAGGTGTAGAAGGTTGCCTCACAGTAAGTCATGGGTGCATTTCAATGACCGTTTGTCGCGTTATTTATTCATCAGTAGCGCTGTTTTGGTCTCCTTGATTATCTTATGCATTATTTGGTTCGTAGGGGTGCAGGGTCTATCCACGTTTCGTCAGGTGAGCGTTATCGAGTTCTTTACAAGTAGCAAATGGAATCCTGACATTGGACAGTTCGGCGCCCTCACGTTTATAGCCGGTTCGATCGGAACCACCTTAATTGCTATATTACTTGGAGGCCCCCTGGGGCTGGCTGGAGCAGTATTTTTAGCAGAGATTGCTCCATCAGGGGTACGCTCTCTTATGCGACCAGCCACTGACCTTTTTGCAGGTATACCATCTGTCGTTTACGGATATGTTGGGCTTACGGTCATCGTAGGCTTTATACGGAGGTCTACCCACTCGGCGACAGGCTATGG
>DHJG01000121.1:0-9741 GCA_002404215.1 Desulfosporosinus sp. UBA4726 | reverse complement strand
CCTTGCCGGGAACCTATAAAGAAGCCTCCCTTGCTTTAGGGGCTACCCGCTGGCAAACCATTCGGAGGGTACTTGTGCCTGCCGCTTCACCGGGAATTTTAACGGCTATCATTCTAGCGATGGCCAGGGCCATCGGCGAGACTATGGCAGTGCAAATGGTTATTGGGAATTCGCCGCGCTTCCCGGGTTCCTTAATAACGCCTACTTCAACGTTGACCAGTGACATAGTTATGGAAATGGGAAACACTCCGTTCGGATCAACCTGGAATAATGGCTTATTTATGATGTCCTTTATACTCTTGATCATTGCCTTGATCCTGATCATTTTAGTCCGAACAGCAGTACGAAGGGGGGCAGCTCGTTGAAAGCTCGCCAAACCGACCGTTTCGCTAGTATAATGCTTTGGATAGGGGCCATAGCCATTGTAAGTTTATTGGTAGCGTTTTTAGGTTATATTTTAAGTCGTGGTCTACCATATCTGACCCCTGAGTTTTTCAATGGCCCAGATGGAGTAAGAGGCCAATTATTTAATTCCTTTTATCTCCTTGCACTCTCTTTGGTTTTTTCTTTGCCCATTGGGTTAGGAGCAGGGATTTATTTAGCAGAATACGCGCCTCATAACAAATTAACCGACATAATTCGTTTGAGTACGGAGAGTCTAGCTACAGTTCCATCCATCGTTTTTGGTCTCTTTGGTATGATTGTCTTTGTGAATAAGCTAGGTTTGGGATTCACGATCTTAGGAGGATCAGCCACATTGGCCCTACTCAATCTACCCATCTTAGTGCGCGTAACTGAAGAGTCCCTGCGGGCTGTGCCTAGAAGTTATCGGGAAGCCAGTTTAGCATTGGGCGCTACAATGTGGCAGACGTTACGTAAAGTCATTTTACCGACGGCTCTACCGGGGCTTATCACTGGAGTGACCCTCGTTGCAGGCAGGGCTTTGGGTGAGACGGCAATTTTGATCTTTACAGCAGGTATGAATGTGTCGCGCAACTTGTTTGACATTAATCCTTTAGCGGCTGGAGAGACCTTAGCTGTACATTTATTTGCCGCTAAGTCCAATCCATTACCCGGGACAAACGCTGACCAAATTGCAGATGGGACAGCAGCACTGCTCATAATCATGGTCATCGTCTTTAACCTTTGTTTGACATTGCCCAGCCGCTGGCTGCAATACCGACTTCAAGGGAAAAATAAGGTATAACACCCATTAAGTGCGTTATAAGGAGAAATTGAAATGGACAAGATCGTGGTCAGTAACCTCGACCTTTTTTACGGTGAACAACAGGCCTTGAGTAACGTAAGCTTGGCAATGGCGGAAAAAAGTGTGACAGCTCTCATTGGTCCCTCTGGTTGCGGTAAGTCAACTTTTCTGAGAGCTCTCAACCGGATGCAAGATTTGATACCTAATGTGAAGATCATAGGCCAAGTTAGGATTGATGGGCAGGATATCTATGCAGCCAACACGGATGTTGCGTTGTTAAGGAAAAGGGTAGGTATGGTTTTTCAGAATCCTAATCCTTTCCCAAAATCCATTTTCGAAAATGTAGCATACGGTCCTCGTATTCACGGGGAAGCCGACAAAAAAAGACTCAATGAAATAGTGGAGACTAGTTTACAGGGTGCAGCTTTATGGAACGAAGTCAAAGACCGTTTACATAAATCGGCCTTAGGACTGTCGGGTGGCCAACAACAACGACTCTGTATAGCTCGCGTGTTGGCGGTTGAACCTGAGATTTTGTTAATGGATGAACCGACATCGGCACTTGACCCTATTTCCACTATGAAAATTGAAGAGTTAATTTCTGATTTGAAAAATAAATACACAATAATCATTGTTACGCATAATATGCATCAAGCTTCTCGAGTTTCAGACCGAACTGCGTTCTTCTTAAGCGGCGAATTAATTGAAGAAGATGTAACGAGTGTCCTGTTTACTCGACCAGCTAGGAAGAAAACAGAGGATTATATCTCAGGCCGATTCGGTTGATGCGTCAAACCTGTAAAACTCAGAAATTTATTTGTTGATATGCAGACATATGGATATAATAACGTTATATAATTACGACATCTTATAAATGAGAGGAGGGCTAGAGATGTCAACTCGTCAGAAATTTGATGATGACTTAGTGGAACTGCGTTTAAATATTTTGGACCTAGGAAAGATGGTAGACGAACGAATTGGTCTTGCCATTACCTCTATGGTTAATCAGGATCTGGAAATGGCTAATTCTGTCGTAGTAGGAGATCTTGTCGTTAACGATCTACAAGCAATCATTGAAGGAAAATGTATTCTTCTGATTGCTACTCAGCAGCCCTTTGCTCGTGATTTACGAAAGCTTGTCGCCGGTTTTAAAATCTCCATCTACTTAGAACGAATGGGTGATTTGTCAGTTGACCTGGCAAAAATAACGCTCAGAATAGGTCAAGACAAGTTGATTAAGCCCTTAATTGACATCCCCAAAATGAGCGCCTTGGTGCAGGAGATGCTAAACAAGGGACTCAGAGCATACATCCAAGAAGATTGTGAGGCCGCTTCAATGATGGCCCTGATGGATGATGAGGTTGACAAACTTTATTCTCAGGTTTATGAAGATCTGCAGATTTTAATGATGGAAGACCCCCAGAAGGTAACGCAGGCTAATTATCTGCTCTTTGCTGGTCGCTTTACGGAACGCATGGGGGACTATTGTACAAATATTGCTGAAGAGATTGTCTATCTTTGTAATGGTACGAGAATGAATTTAAACGAGTAGGATGAAATGATAAGCACATATATTCAATAAAAGGACCAAACACCCCTCCGTTAAAATGGAAGAATGGTTTGCCCTTTCGATCCAAAGAAGCCTTGAATAATTAGGGGCTTCTTTGTTTTTTTGTTTCATGATTAAGGGTGCTTATGTAAAGGTCGCTGAACACAGCGAAAAGGTGTCTAAATCGTAATTATAAAATTTATGAGGATAATGCTGGATAATTTCCCTGGATTCTTGCCACACTAAGACGCATAAAACAAAGTGAGGTGAGGGTATGAAAATACGCGTTAAATCCTGGGGGAGCATTCTAGCCATCGGCTTGATAATCAGCATTGCCCTTTCAGGAATTGCGTATGCGGCTTTGGGAGACCGTTTACTTGGTAAGGGGAGTAAAGGTCCTGAGGTCACAGAGTTGCAGAAAAAAATGGCTCAGTTAGGTTATGGAGTCGGAACAATCGATGGAAAGTTTGGCTCGACAACAGAGGCGGCAATAAAGCGTTTTCAAAAGGACCACGGGCTAAGAGTAGATGGGTTGGCGGGAACGCAAACCATCAAAGAATTAAAGCGCTTAACAGCGCAAAGTACGAATGCATCAGGGAAGGCTGTTGGTTACAAAAACATTGACACAAACCTTTTAGCTCGCTGCGTAAATGCAGAGGCACGTGGAGAACCTTACACTGGGCAAGTTGCGGTGGCTGCAGTAATACTCAATCGTATTGGAGATCCGGCATTTCCTAAAACAGTTGCAGATATCATCTATCAGCCTCAAGCCTTTTCAAGCGTGAATGATGGTCAAATTAATTTGCCGCCTTCAGCATCCGCCTTACGTGCTGCACAAGAAGCGGTAAGCGGTTCGGACCCTTCAGGGGGGGCTGTCTTCTTTTTTAATCCAGCCAAGACAAAAAATAAATATATTTGGTCACGACCACAGATCAAACAAATCGGAAATCACATGTTTACAAAGTAGGGGGACAGGCATGAATAGAAAATTTTGGATTGGAACTTTAGCGGCAGCTTTCTTGATCTCCCTGGGCTGGGGCTTTAATGAATATCGTCTGGCGGGAGAATATCGTCTTGTCGCAGAAAACAATAATCACCGTGCTTTGACCGATTTTGCTAGTCATCTTGACCAACTGGAAACGGATATGGCAAAAGGCGATGTAGTCAGTAACTCGAACCAAAAGATTCTTTACTTGAGCCAAGTCTCAAGTAAAAGTGATGCAGCACTCAAGGACTTTGCCCAAATACCAGCCGAGCAGGTGGGCCTTAGTTACTTAGGCCAGTTTTTAACTCAATCTGGTGATTTTGCTAGGACATTGGCACAACAAGTCGCTAGTGGAGGGTCAATTTCGACAGAAGAGGAAAAGACCCTAAGAGACATGCATGAGCGTCTCGTGCCAGTTAACCAAAAAGTCCAAGACATAATGACTAGAATGGACTCGGAAAATTTAGCCTGGACAAATCCAGCACCGACGATAAGGCAACGTCTAGGTTTTGGTGGGCCGCAGGTTGCACAAGCAGCTGCAGATGGGTCTGAAGTCTCTGCCAAATCGGTAAGGTCGGGTCTAGACCAATTGGATGCGAGCCTACAAAAGCTTCCCCCATTTTCGTATACTGGAGAATACGCTTCGCGCGTTGTACCAAAGCCGTTAGGACTCCCTTCTGGGGAAGTAACCCGTGATAAAGCACAAGCTGTCGTACGGGACTTTTTAGGCAAGGTAGGCTATCCGAATGCAACTCCCAAATTTTCAGGGGAGTCGCAAGGGGCACTAGGTGGATATATGTGGAAATATAAGGAAGCTGATTTGGAAGTTAGCCACCAGGGTGGGGTTATTACATTTTATCGAGATCAACGTTCGATCGCACCTAAGACATTGAGTATTGAAGAAGCCTCTAATAAAGCAAAGCAGGCTCTACAGACGTTAGGTTGGCAATTGGCATTAACATCCAGTGAGGACTTTGGCTCGTATGTTCAATTCGATGCTGTCGTTGAAAAAGATGGGGTTAGGATTTACCCGGATAAAGTGCGCTTGATGATCGCGTTGGATAATGGTCAGCTTGTTGGATTGGATGCGGCACCTTATTACTCGTTTCATCATTCCCGAACCTTCCCAGCTAAAATAACGCTGGAACAGGCGGTGCGCAAGTTGCGTCCGAATTTCCAGGTCATAGAGGGTCGCTTGGCGGTCATTGTTAAAAGTGGCAATCAAGAGGTCTACAGTTATGAGTTTCGCGGTGGGTATCAGGGAGAGGAATATCTCCTATACTTAAATGCTTCAACTGGCGCAGAAGAAAAGATCCAACGGATTATCAAGACGCCACGTGGCGAATATCTCCAGTAGAATTAGCAGGCAATAATGAGCGAGAGGAAAAAGTTTCCTCTCGCTGTTGTTTATATTGTGGAGGTAATTAATTCAGAGTAAAGAGGATTTCTTCCATGTAAACGAGAATAGGCTCTTAAACGTTCTATTTGATTTAAGGAAATAAAGGTGAATGGCAATGCAAAGAAACGTGACCATCCAGATCAACGGAAAACAGAAATATCAACAAGGACATGAAGATCAGCAGGAATTGATGACCGTGGGAACGTATTATGAACGAAACGGTATTTCTTATGTGGTCTATAAAGAGTGCGATAGTGGAAATATAGAACTTGAGGGGATTACAACGTTTCTAAGTGTTAAGGATGGTGTGGTTGGCTTAAATCGCCAAGGTGCGATCGATAATAGGCAAGAATTTAAAAAAGATGTGCTCAATCGCAGTGTATATACCACTTCCTGCGGTAAATTGTGGCTGAGTGTAATGCCCCACAAGGTAGAGTATGACTTGACAGTCCATGGGGGACGTATTACTCTAGAATATGATCTATTTGTCGATGATAATTTGGTCAGTTATAATAAGCTGTTGATAAGCATAAAGGAGGATCTTCCCCAATGAGTCTCTATGAGGGTATAAAAGCACGGATTACAGATCAATTAGTAGAAGCCGCGAACTCCGCGAAAGCGGCTGGAGAATTAAATTTTACGGAGTTGCCTAGTTGTTTTTTGGAAGAACCAAGGGAAAGGCAACATGGGGATTTGGCAACAAATCTGGCAATGGTCTTGGCTAAACAAGCGAAACGTTCACCCCGGGAGATAGCTACCACTCTAATTAAACACCTAGACACAAATGGAACGTGGATAGAATCCTCGGAGATAGCTGGAGCTGGTTTTATTAACTTCCGTTTAAATCCGCTATGGCTTACGTCAGTCATTGGCGAGGTGCTAAAGGCCGAGGAAAGCTATGGGCAAGTGGATATCGGAAAAGGTCAAAAGATTCAAGTCGAGTTCGTGAGCGCAAATCCTACAGGGTTGTTACATATGGGTAACGCTCGTGGGGCAGCATTGGGTGACACCCTCGCATCGTTGCTCTCAGCGGCAGGGTATGAGGTCTCCCGTGAGTTTTACATTAATGATACGGGGAACCAAATTCATAATTTCGCATTGTCACTTGAATCAAGGTATTTACAGCAGCTAGGTCAAGATGCACCTTTCCCAGAAGGTGGATATCATGGCGAGGACTTGATCGAGACGGTAAAAGGCCTTATTGTCAAAGTTGGAGATAAATATCTTTCGATTGAACCCGCACTTCGACGTGAGTTTTTGGTACGGTATGCGTTAGACGAAAAAATGCGAGATATCCGAGAAACCCTTCACGATTTCGGAGTCGAATATGATGTTTGGTTTAACGAACAGTCTCTGCATGATTCGGGAGCCGTCCGCTCAACTATGGAAGAGCTCGAGAAAAAGGGATATATTTACGAAAAGGAAGGCGCGCTTTGGTTAAAGTCAACTCTGCTTGGAGATGAGAAAGACGAAGTGGTGGTCAGAAGCAATGGAACGCCAACCTACTTTGCGGCAGATATTGCGTACCATCGCAACAAATTTGATCGTGGATTTAATCGGGTCATCAATATTTGGGGTGCTGATCATCATGGACATGTGGCTCGATTGAAAGGAGCAGTATCCGCCTTAGGGTATGACTCAGATAATCTTCAAATTATTCTGATGCAGCTCGTGCGGCTCATACAGAACGGCGAAGTGGTTAAAATGTCTAAACGTTCTGGTCAGTACATCACGTTACGCGAGCTGATGGACGAAGTTGGAAAAGATGCAGCACGTTTCTTCTTTAACCTACGGGATCCTGACTCTACTGTAGACTTTGACCTTGATCTGGCAAAAGCACAGTCCTCAGATAATCCAGTTTATTATGTCCAATATGCCCATGCCCGTCTGTGTAGTATTTTGCGGCAGGCTGAGGAACTTGGTGATGCTGGAATACCTCCTCTTGAAGAAGACTTAAAACGCTTAGATAGCACAGAAGAACGGGATCTGCTCAAAAAGATAGCTGACTTACCAAGTGAGATCACTGTTGCAGCACGTCTGATGGAACCCCATCGCTTAGCTCGTTATGTATTAGATTTGGCCGCTCTTTTCCATACGTTTTATAATAGCCAGCGTGTCCTTGTTGATGACCAGGGACTGCGCCGAGCCCGTTTGAGCTTAGTGCGTGCTGTTAAACAAGTTATTAGTAATGTATTGGGTATTCTAGGCGTCAGTGCACCAGAAAGAATGTAGAGTATAAATATTTTAAAAATTTATGTTTAAACGACTGGCGAGCAGGAGATATTTAGGAGTGGGTCGAATATATTGATATTCAAAACGACGAAGGGCGGTGGATTTTTGACCCACTCTTTAAGTAGCAACAAAGCAAAGCCGACGGAAGCCGATATGGCTTATGAGATTCTGAAAGCTCAGGGGAACCCCATGTATTATCAGGGCTTAATTGAAGAAGTACTCCGACGTTTAGGAATTCCACAGGAAGCCATCCGGATTGCAGCGGCTCTTACCCAGATTAACCTAGATACTCGCTTCTCGTTTCTTGGTCGGGGTGAATGGGGTTTGAAGGTTTGGGATCCGATGAAAGTACCACGACGGTCGCAGCCCGTAACCTTAATGACCAAATCGTCTTCCTCTGATGATAAGTCAGACGCTGAAGAACTGGATGACTTGGACTCCATAGATGAAGATATCTCCGATATAGACGAAGACGAATCGGATGAGGGATTACGCAGAGAAAAGTGGTAGTCATTTCAAAGCGAGGAAAAAAACCTTGCCTGAATAAGTTCGACACTATTTGCTAGGATGTTGTTTGTCTTGACATCTATTAGAAGTGTAGCTAAAATAAAGAACAGTGGGAAAATAAAGCTAGTGCGGAACACGGACTAGCTTTATTTATGTGTGTTATGCAGAGTATATTCCAGCAATGGGTATAGTTATTGCTTAAGAATAGAGGAGCCCGCTCGCTATAGATTTAACGGTCTGAAAGGAAATGGTAAAGCGCATGACAAAGTTTATTTTCGTAACGGGTGGCGTTGTGTCTTCCCTTGGAAAAGGAATCACAGCAGCATCCCTGGGTTGTCTTCTTAAAAATAGGGGATTAAAAGTGGCAATACAAAAATTCGATCCCTATATTAATATTGACCCTGGAACGATGAGCCCGTATCAACATGGTGAAGTGTTTGTTACGGATGACGGAGCAGAGACAGATCTCGATTTAGGCCACTATGAGCGCTTTATTGATGTACCAGTTTCGAAAAACAGTAATGTAACGACAGGTACAATATACTGGTCAGTCATCCGGAAGGAACGTAAAGGGGATTATCTGGGAGGAACGGTTCAAGTCATTCCTCATATTACCAATGAGATCAAAGAACGAATCTACCGCGTGGCGCGAGAGAGCCATCCGGACTTCGTGATTACCGAGATCGGTGGCACCGTCGGAGATATAGAATCCCTTCCGTTTCTCGAAGCAATTCGGCAGATGAAAAATGACATAGGGCGAGAGAATGTCATCTACATACACGTTACGCTAGTTCCCTATTTACCAATGTCGGGGGAATTGAAAACGAAGCCGACTCAGCACTCGGTCAAAGAATTGCGGGGAATTGGTATTCAGCCCACTATTATTGTTTGCCGAACAGAGAAAGAGCTTTCCAGTGATATGAAGGAGAAGTTAGCCTTACTCTGTGATGTTGAATTAGAAGGTGTCATTCAGTGCTTGGATGCGTCAAGCATCTATGAGGTCCCGTTGAAGCTCCAAGCAGAAGGACTTGATGATATTGTCCTTCTTCGCTCAGGCATTGAGGCCCCGCCGGCTGATATGACAGAGTGGAAAGCAATGGTAGAGAGAATCAAATCCCCGACGCGCGAGACCGAAATCGCGATTGTTGGGAAATACGTAGAACTCCCGGATGCCTACTTGAGTGTCGCTGAAGCTTTGCGATCAGCCGGGACTGAGCACGGGGCCAAAGTGAACGTGCGCTGGGTAAATTCCGAGACCATAGAAGAAGAAGGCGTCGAAAAGCACTTAGCAGGTGTTGCTGGAATCCTGGTACCAGGAGGGTTTGGCAACCGTGGAATTGAGGGCAAAATCGAAGCGATTCGTTATGCTCGAGAACAAAAAGTTCCTTTCTTAGGGATCTGCTTAGGGATGCAAACGGCTATCATAGAATTTGCCCGCAATGTCTGTGGTATGGAACGGGCTAACAGCACGGAATTTGACGTAGATACACCATATCCAGTCATCGACATCCTCCCCGAGCAAAGAGATATTGAAGAAAAGGGCGGCACCATGCGCCTAGGTATTTCTCCTGCCAAGTTGATAGAGGGTAGCATTGCACATGAAGCGTATCACGACCAAGTTGTCTATGAGCGCCACCGTCATCGTTATGAAGTCAATAACCAGTTCCGCTCTGAGCTGGAGACTGCAGGAATGAAGTTTTCAGGGACATCATTGGACGGTCGCCTGGTAGAAATTATTGAATATCCAGATCATCCATGGTTTGTGGCTTCTCAGTTCCACCCAGAATTTAAATCTCGCCCGAACCGTGCGCATCCGCTTTTTAAAGAGTTTATTGGTGCAGCTCTTAAGTAGAGGGACTTGT
>DHJG01000123.1:46010-46264 GCA_002404215.1 Desulfosporosinus sp. UBA4726 | reverse complement strand
CTGAGAATAATAAGATTTGGATAAAGGAAGACGATTATGCAACAGGATGAATTATGGATTGGAACGATGCTTGAGGGAAGGGCACGTTGGGTTATTGTAAGGACGACGGATACGGTTGAAGAGGCGCGTAGGCGGCATGGGATGTCACCGGTTGCTACGGCAGCGTTAGGTCGCTTGATGACGGGAGCACTTATCTTAGCTAGTTCTCTCAAGGGGGAAGAGAATATCACCTTGAGATTACTGGGTGACGGCCC
>DHJG01000123.1:40522-45863 GCA_002404215.1 Desulfosporosinus sp. UBA4726 | reverse complement strand
TTAAAGGCCTCGGGGAAACTTGATGTGGCTACAGCGGTCGGACTTGGTGAGTTGGCAGTTAGTCGAAGTTTACAAAATGGCGAAGTTTATACTGGAATGGTCCCAATGGTCAGCGGCGAGGTTGCAGAAGATCTTGTGCATTATTTGTTGACGTCCGAACAGATTCCTTCAGCCCTGCTTCTTGGCGTAATGGTTGAAAAAGATTATCATGTTGCAGGGGCGGCAGGGTTTTTGATTCAACCGTTGCCTGGAGCGACGGAAGGTGATATACAAGCTATTGAAACCCAGATCGGGCAGCTTAGGACTGGAATTAGCGAACTGGCCGCTCAGAGCCAGAATATGGACGAGTTACTGAATCGTCTGATGGGGCTGATCCCTCATCATGTCTTGGAACGTCGCGCTGTTAAGTTCTCTTGTACGTGTTCAAAATCACGCATGACGGATACCTTGGTATCAATAGGCGAAAAAGAAATAGCAGACCTAATCTCGGATGGGAAAGCCGAGCTGGTTTGCCATTTCTGTAACGAACATTATCCATTTGATTTGGAAGAGCTTAAGCAGATTCACGGACGGTGTTAATTGTGGTGAAATGAAAAAAAGCCCGACAAATGTCGAGCTTTTGATTCATTAGCTAGCGCGTTGGACTTTGCCGGAACGTAAGCATCTGGTACAAACCTTAATCCGGGCAGGAGTACCGTTCACAATTGCATGAACGCGTTGCAAGTTTGGTTTCCAAGTCCGTTTTGTCCGTATATGAGAGTGGCTGACTTGGTTTCCTGTAGTAACTCCTTTGGCGCAAATTGCACATATATTAGCCATGCTCTTAAACCTCCTTTGCAACTGAAATGACACTTATATATTCTATCAAAAGTCTGCTAGCTTGGCAAGGCCTTCCCAGTAAATTTTCAGAATTCAAAATAGATGACTTTTTGAAGGTGGTTTACGATACTGCGGCATGGCCCCAGCCAAGTTTTCTTTATAAATAAAAGCCTTTTCTTTGATCATTGTTAATTTCCTTGATAGAATAGAATAGGTTAGTGTAAGCCAATGTGGACGATACAGAAAGGAGTTGATCCTTTTCATGGGAAAAGAAATTATAAATAGTTTAGGACGAATTGATATTTCTGAAGAAGTTATCTCTGCCATTGCAGGAGCTACGGCAGTGGAGTGTTACGGCTTGGTGGGCATGGCATCACGTAAGATTACGGATGGGTTTGCTGATTTGCTAGGTCGGGAAAATTTGGCTCGTGGTGTGGTGGTTTCTATTAATGGTAATGAAGTTGTGATTGATCTCTATATAGTTGTCGGATATGGCGTTAGGATTTCTGAAGTTGCAGCTAGTGTTATGGAACGCGTTCGTTATACTACTGAGAAGCTAACGGGTCTGAACGTCTCCGAAGTGAATGTGAACGTTCAAGGAGTACGCGTTATAGAGTAGTGTAAATGTAGAAAAATAGGAGGTACGGTTTTGCGGCCAGCGACGAACATTATAACTGTTTTAAACGGACAACTTTGGAAACAAATGATGGTGGCCGGTGCGCAGGCCTTAGAACAACGAAAGCACGAAGTTGATGCCTTGAACGTTTTTCCGGTGCCAGATGGAGATACGGGAACAAATATGTTTTTAACCATTCAATCCGCGGCGAGGGATTCGGAAAAATCTGGCAATTCTCTTAGTGAAGTTTCTGCAGCGGCTTCGATGGGCTCCTTAATGGGTGCCCGTGGGAATTCGGGTGTTATTCTTTCACAACTCTTACGGGGAATTGCCAAGGGATTTGAAGGATTGCAGGCGGCAAATCCTGGGCAGGTAGCGCAGGCTTTGCAAGCAGGGGTGGATACGGCATACAAAGCTGTCATGAAACCCGTTGAAGGCACGATCCTAACGGTTTCGAGAGAAACCGCTCGGGGCGCTTTGACCAGGTCCAAAGGAGGGGGATCGCTTCTTGAAACCCTTCAAGAAGCGCAACGAAAGGGACAGGAGTCCTTGGCTAAAACTCCAGATTTGTTGCCAGTGCTGAAACAAGCGGGAGTTGTCGATGCCGGAGGGCAAGGTTTTTTGATTATTTTAGGCGGATGGATTGCTGCTTTAACTGGAGAAGCGATCAAAGTAGACACACTAGTTGAACAGGGGACAGGACTAACTTCGCGTGTACAAAAATCATCGGAAAATAAACAAGATTTCATGCGGATTGAAAATCTGGATTATCCCTATTGCACGGAATTTCTGGTCAAGGGAACCGATCTGCGACTTGAACAGATGCGACAGGATTTGAAAAACCGCGGGGATAGCTTATTGGTCGTAGGGACACCCGAAGTGGTGAAGATCCACGTGCACGTTAAAAATCCAGGTAAGATATTAGATTACGCTTTACAGTGGGGTTCACTCCACGAAGTTCAAATTCACAATATGTTAGAGCAAAACGAGAGTATGGCCCACGCTTTGAAAGCGGAATCGAGCGATCAGATAGAAGATAAAATAAACAATAAGGCTGAGGATAAACCGTTGCAAGAGTATGGCGTGGTTGCCGTTGCAATGGGGCAGGGAATCGCAGATGTTTTTAAAAGTTTAGGCGCTGATGAAGTTGTCTATGGCGGTCAAACCATGAATCCTAGCACGGAGGACCTGGCTGAAGCTGTTCGTAAAGTTCAGGCACGCCATATTTACATTTTACCGAATAATGGTAATGTCATTATGGCAGCCCATCAAGTTAAAGATATTGTACAAGATCGTGAAGTTTATGTGATAGCTAGTAAATCGATACCCCAAGGGATCTCCGCTCTGCTGAACTATAACACTGAAGCAGAAGTTAAGGATAATATAATAAATATGGAGCGGGCACTAGGCCTAGTTCGTTCTGGAGAAGTGACTTATTCAGTCCGTGATTCCCAGTATGGGACAATGGATATTTCGACTGGGGATATCTTGGGATTGGTAGAAGATGTGATTGTCACTTCGGGCCAAACGTTACTTGAAGTTGCGCAGTCGACGTTAGAAAAAATGGAGTGGCAAACCCATGATTTGGTGACTATTTTCTATGGCGAGGAAACAAAAGAAGAAGAGGTTGAACGTCTCAAGAATTGGCTTGGCCAAGAAAATCCGAGCGTCGAAGTTGAGGTTCATCCCGGTAGGCAACCACTCTATTATTATATTTTTGGTGTGGAATAGGTTATCCTCCGGAATCCCCGGAGGATTTTTTATACCACTTGCTCATTCTTGGCCGGCGCCAGCGCTAGGCGCAAGTTGGGTTTTCTATTAAAGGAGGTTTGGCGTGAGCAAGAGTAATGTATTTGATCTTCTGGGGCCGATCATGGTTGGTCCTTCCAGTTCACACACGGCTGGAGCGGTACGTCTGGGTGCGATGGCCAGAAGGATATTGGGTGAAGAACCGATCCAAGGAACGATTTTCCTGCATGGTTCTTTTGCAAAAACGGGGAAGGGACATGGGACACACTTGGCGTTAGTAGCTGGACTTTTAGGCATGGCCCCAGATGACGAACGTATACCGACATCTCATATGATTGCGAAGGAACGTGGATTGAACCTGAGCTTTCAGACCGCTGACCTAGGAGATGTCCATCCGAACACCGTGAAGTTTGATTTATTGGGCAAGAATGGAGGCCATGTTGTGGTGGTCGGGTCGTCCATCGGGGGAGGATCAATTGTCATCCGAGAGATCAATGATTTTCATGTGGAACTAAGGGGGGACTATCCCACCTTAGTTATCCTGCACCAGGATCTCCCAGGAGTTGTTGCACAAGTGACGCTCCTTCTGGCAACTGCCCAGATCAACATTGCCCGAATGCTAGTTTCCCGTGAAAAGAGGGGAGCACAAGCCTTGATGATTTTGGAGACAGATCAAAAGATTGACGATACAGGCCTTGATTCAATGCGAAAACTACCAAGAATCTATCAGGTATTGGCTATCGGGCCGTTGTAATAGGAGGAAATGTAGCATGAGTGCCTACGATGATTGGGTTATTGAGGCTGAAACTAAAGGGCTGAAAATCAGTGAAGTCATACTCCAAAATCAGATGGAAGAATTAGAACAATCAGAGCAAGTGCTTTTTCAACGTATGAAGACAAACTTAAAAGTGATGCGTGAATCCGTTGAAGCTGGTCTTACCTCGAAACGTCGTTCTTTATCCGGTCTGGTAGGGGGGGACGCAGAAAAGGTTGAGGAACGCCGCAAAAGGGGAGAGAGTCTGATTGGGGACCACATGAGTGGCGCAATTGCAAAAGCCCTTGCTGTAGCTGAAGTTAATGCTTGTATGGGTAAAATTGTTGCTGCACCAACAGCGGGTTCTTGTGGGGTGATACCAGCTGTTTTTTTTACGATCGAAGAGGCCCGTCATGTCTCAGAACGTGAACTATTACTTGCCCTTTTTACAGCCGCGGGATTAGGGATAATCATTGCGGAACGAGCGAGCGTTTCTGGGGCAGAGGGAGGTTGTCAGGCCGAAATTGGCTCAGCAGCGGCTATGGCAGCTGCTGCAGCGGTGGAATTAGCCGGAGGATCGCCGAGACAGACTGCAGACGCTGCCGCCATCGCTATGAAGTCAATGCTGGGTTTAGTCTGTGACCCTGTAGCAGGGCTTGTGGAAGTGCCCTGTGTCAAACGAAATGCGACGGGAGCAACTATCGCCTTAGTAGCCGCAGAGATGGCACTTTCGGGGGTGAAGAGCGCCATCCCGATTGACGAGGTTATTGATGCTATGGGTAATATTGGCAAACAAATGCCGTGTTCTTTGAAGGAAACAGCGCAAGGCGGTCTTGCGGTTACGCCTACGGGGCGACGAATACAGGTTGATTTTCTATGATGCTCACTCAAGTGCAACTCGTCTTAAATAATATTGCTAGAGCTCTCTTAGCTGAAGAAAAACAGGGTTTTTTGAATACCGGTGTTATGGGTGGTTTTAACGCTTTCTTGCGCGGGATAATTCCTAGACTTGAACAACTATTTCCCAGCAAAGATATGGACTTGATGCGTTCGTTGGCTAATGGATATCCAACTTGGAGCCCGCTTCGACGAAGAGAGGCCTTTTCGGAACTTCACCGGTTTTTGCAAGAAATAACGGTGGAAGCTCAAGACATCATACCGCAGAGTGAACCTTTTGTGGGAGATTTAAGACTCCCGAAAAGACGGGAAATGCCAAGCCAACAGGAAGTACTTCAGGAGCCTAAAGAAATACATAAAACGAATTATACAGAGCACGAAATGAAAAGCCAAGAAATACCTATCAGAGCTTTGAAGAAATCAACGACTGCTTCCTTACTATCTAGGTCCTTGCAATACTTAAAAGGGGTTGGTCCGGAAAGAGCCAAGCAACTTGAAAAGCTTGG
>DHJG01000123.1:36499-40399 GCA_002404215.1 Desulfosporosinus sp. UBA4726 | reverse complement strand
GGTGAAGTTGCAACGATTGCTGGGAAAGTGGTAGCAGGACAGGTAACGAATGGAAAAATGAAAGTGGTTAAGTTGAGTATCGAGCAACAAGGGCGCTTATTCCAGGCAACATGGTTTAACCAGATTCATATCCTTAAACAATATCCAGTGGGGACACAAGTTGTGGTCACAGGAAAGGTCCGCTGGCAGCAACAGGTCCCGGAAATTCTGGCCACAGATATTGAAAAGGTCAGTCTGAGTGCTGACTCAGATGTCCCTGACCTAGGTTCGCAAACCATTTTACCGGTCTATTCGGAAACAGCGCGGTTATCCTCAAAAGTGATACGTAGCTTAATGCAAAGTGTTTTAGATCAGGTCGAGGTAGGGTTTCAAGAGATCCTCCCTGCCCAAGAAGTGCTGGGATGGATGGAGCGTTCCCGCGCTCATCGAGAAATTCACTTTCCAGAGAATTATAGCAGTCTTTCCCAGGCGAGGGAGCGATTAGTTTGGGAAGAAATTCTCATCTTGCAATTAGGCGTTGCGGGGTTCCGTCAGGGTATAACGCGCCTAGACAGTCCTGTGCTTATTGGCGGAGAGAAAGAAATCCAAAGCTTTTACAAGGCCCTGCCCTTTCAGCTGACCACAGCTCAACAGCGGGTGATCCAAGAGATATTTCAAGATTTGGCCAAACCACAAGGGATGGCTAGATTGGTCCAAGGAGATGTCGGATCCGGTAAGACCGCGGTAGCTATGGCTGCTCTGTTACGCGCGGTGGGTTCAGGGTATCAAGGTGCAATGATGGCTCCGACAGAGATCTTGGCGGTACAGCATTATCATTCGCTAGAAAGAGTGTTCACTCCACTGGGAATTTCTGTTGTTTGCTTGCTGGGTAGTCAGAAAAAAAGTGTGCGGGAGGAAACATTGGCAATGATCGCGGACGGTCGGGCACAAGTCGTTGTTGGAACACATGCTCTTATTCAAGAAACTGTGATATTCAAAGCTTTAGGCCTTGCCGTTACCGATGAACAACATCGTTTTGGAGTAAGGCAGCGCTCGTTGCTTCAGGAGAAGGGAGGGTGTCCTCACGTCTTGGTTCTCACTGCGACGCCAATTCCACGAACGTTGGCCTTAACTCTCTACGGAGATTTGCAACTCTCTGTACTTGATGAGATGCCTGTGGGGCGTAAGCCCATTATTACCCGCAAATTGACGGAACGTACTCGTCCCAAAATGGAAAAATTCCTAGAAGAGCAAATTAGTCTTGGTTTGCAAATTTACGTCGTCTGCCCGTTGGTAGAAGAATCGGAAACGCTTGATCTCATTTCTGCGACGCAGCGTGCTACGGATTTACAAGTTAGGTTTCCGAAGCGTCGTGTCGCCCTCCTACATGGAAGAATGAAGGGAGCGGAAAAAGATGAGATAATGAAAGCGTTTCACGCTGGTGACATTGACATTCTGGTTGCCACAACCGTGGTTGAAGTTGGGGTGAATGTCCCGAATGCCACGGTTATGGTGATCGAATCGGCAGAACGGTTCGGTCTCGCGCAACTTCATCAACTCAGAGGGCGTGTCGGTCGGGGAAGTGAGCAGTCACACTGTTTTTTGCTGGCGGGAGATAAAAATAGTCGTCGTTTAGATATTCTCTGCCAGACGGAAGATGGGTTTAAAATTGCCGAAGAAGATATGCGCTTGCGTGGAACAGGGGAATTATTGGGGACTAGGCAACATGGTTTAGCCGAATTGCGCCTTGCTGATCTCTCGCGAGATGGGCATCTAGTGGAGAAGGCCTATCAGATGGCGCAGAAAGCGTTGCACGACCCGGAAAAGTATGAATTGCTTTTTCAGGAAGTGCGGAGGGTGTTTCCGGCGGATAAGATTGGAGTGCATTAGGAGAAAGTCTATTGGCGCGTTCTTAATATTCTTCGGTGATAAGTGCTCGTTATGGGTAAAGGCCTTCAGCGATAGTCTCCACTGGAGACTATCGCTGAAGGCCAAATTTTTATAGCAGTGTTCTGAATATCGTGGTAACCCAAAATTTATGCCTAATTAATAGCAAACAGTGCCTTGAATAATATTTGATTTCAAGACACTTCACAATAAGAAATTCAACGTCTGAAAACCTTAACGGAGCGAAAACTAGCCAGTATAGAGTTTAAAAACCCGGAATAATCGTCATGATACGAGCGTTATACTACCTCTAAATGTGACAATAGACTGTTATCTAGGGAAACGGACCAGTCCTTATAGGTGTTCCTTGCCGATAAAACACCATGCCTGTAAGCAGTTGTTTATTTAAAAAAAGCTTGGCCACCGCTTATTGAGTCAATGATGGCTAAAGACTCTAACTGAATGCCTTGTTCAAGTATGAGTTTTCTACCTTCTTGAAATGTTTTTTCTATGACGATACCCGCTCCTGAAATTTCTGCGCCACTTTGAGATAATAAACTAATCAATCCCATGAGTGCACTTCCACTAGCGAGGAAATCATCGATAATCAATACTTTGTCAGTCGCACATAAGAAAGCTTTGGATATTTTTATGGTATATTCCTGATCTTTAGTATAAGAATAAACCTTTGCTTCATAAACATCTTGGTTCATATTGATACCTGCGTGTTTTTTAGCAAATACAACGGGTACATTATTAAAGTACTGAGCAGCTATACATGCCAGGCCAATACCGGAGGTTTCAATAGTTACTATTTTTGTTACCTCTTTATTTGAAAACCTGCGTTTGAATTCCTTACCTATTTCATTAAACAAAGTAATATCTAATTGGTGATTCAAGAAATTATCGACTTGGATAATCCGGTCTTCGATTATTTTGGCATCGGAACGAATCTTATCTTTTAAGAGTTGCATGATGGTAATACTCCCTTCTCAAAATGAAAAAACTCCTAGAATCTTTCAGGAGTGATAAATGTCGAAATATGAAATGTAATAAGTACAAGGATAACTTGAATATCGCAAAAAATCAATCAAATTTCCTTCTATTTTGAAATCAGTTTATCCGATGATCACTGTAATATAGCCGTCTATCCTCAGGAGGTGTACTCTGTATAGATTATACTTCTTAAAACGTTTTACAATTTAAATTGTCTATAGGTAAGTACCCTGTGGTTTGGTACCACAAATATTATCGGAAGGTATTTGCCGAAGAGATTGAAGTCCAGATTAAAGGGCACCGGTTTATTATCCCGATGCCTTTTCGATTGATGCCCTTCTGAAGGGGCTGATTTAGGCTGGATCATAGAGGTCCTCGGTTGTCGTATCGACAATTTTTACATCTCGTTTGGAAATCAGTTCGCCGCCGGAAGTAAGGAAAATATTTGTGGTGATGATCTGATCCATAACGGCATCGATTTGCACAGATGTCAAACTTGCCTTGGGTTCTGGTAAAGTTATAGTCACCGAGTTCCCTGAGGCGTTATTGAAGGTCATTCTCAAAACCTTTTTACTTGTACTTGCTATTGTTATCCCCCCTTTCTCTTCTGATTACTTACCTTAACTCACCGATAAGCTAAATTCATCTTTTTATACTACTCCGTTAAGTCGACGCGATTGTCTCTTCGCACTCCGATTAAAGGGTAGTTCTGAAGTCCATAAAGGGCAACGGCCACATCATAGACATCTTGGTCTGCAGCGCTCGATTTCACATTGGGGAAACTACGCTGACTTAGCTTGGGTGAGCCTTGTTCAGTCAAACCAGTTTGAAAGGTTACTACCATCACAGTGCCTTTATTACTAGCAACAACAGGCATTCGTTACGCTCCTTTCTGCATAATATATAATAAACAAACACTCTCGATACAAAAAGGAGTCAATAATCTGCTGACTGCTCTTATTACGAGGGGCTTCACAAATCTCTAGCTAGAGATCTGTGAACCGTTCTCTGCCCGAGAATGTTTGTCCTAATTTTAGT
>DHJG01000123.1:27730-36424 GCA_002404215.1 Desulfosporosinus sp. UBA4726 | reverse complement strand
CTACCCCGTTCTAAATCACTGATGATATTAGCGGAGATTCCTGTCTTCTCTGCTAATTCCTTTTGAGTTCCAATAGCTGCTTCAAGGCGGGCCTTTCGAATTTTTTGACCAGCATAGATTACTTGTCGTCTCGCTCTCAAACTCGAAACCACTCCATCCTATTTTTAGTTTTTTAAAGCTTAATTTTGAAGATTCTTCCACGGAATCATTCATCAGGATTCCCAATGTTATCCTGTCCACCTATTATATGGACAAGGCTTCTTATATGTTCAAATGAACGACGCTCCTTTATGCCTAAGATAATAGCCTTATTTGTGTTTTCTGTCATATGATAGATTTGGTTAGTGTTAAATAAATATAATTAAATTCATTAACTTTGGAGAACATTCTTGGCAGTATTTGTCGAGTATGCTTGCGTTCAAAGTATCAAATAATATAAGTAGATTGAAGCGTGAAAAACCTTGGATAGGCAACAGCGAAGCAGGTCTGCTGTCTTTAATAAATAATCTCTTAGGAGGTGTAAGCTTTGGCTAAGACAACAAAACCAATGGTCCAACTCACACCAGAATTAGAAAAATTCAAGTATGAAGTCGCTCAAGAAATTGGGATTGCTAATCGTAAACACAAAAGTTTTCCTAATTCGCCACAACAATAATTTATAAAGAAGTGGGTCAGGTATAAACAACCTGACCCACTTCTTTTCGTCACTAGGTTTCCCTGTGTCGTATTCCTAATTTGCCTTTAACTTCTCGTCGGAACCGGCCTAGTTGCCTAACATTTAGGCATCCTAGCTATTGTAAATACCGCTCATAATCTTCACGATCAATTCCTGGATGAAGGCTGATCGCTAGAGCACCGGCAATGATTTTTGCTGACCTTTGGACGAGATCGTCGATTTCTTTGGGAGTAACCATCAGATTTCCTTGAAACGGAGAAAGTACATTATCAATGATTTGACTGAATGTTTCAGGCTTTATACCCTTATAAAGTTTGTATAATGTAGGACTAGTTACGAATTGTTCAAAAACTCCTTCAACCACATCGTGGGCAATTATGGAAGCGTTTACAACGGTAGGAAGTCCTATGGCAATTACTTTACAACCCACTGTTTCTTCGTTGATGCTAGATCGTGGGTTACCCACTCCTGAACCAGGATGAATACCGGTATCTGCGATTTGAATACTCGTACCAACGCGTTCTAGAGAACCAGCTGCAAGGGCATCAATAGCAATAACTAAATCTGGCTTGACGTGTTCTACGATTCCTCGGATAATCTCAGCAGTTTCAATGCCTGTGATTCCTAAGACGCCGGGTGAAATGGCACTTATTTTTCGCATTTGACCGTGTAACTCCTCAGGAGAGACTTTAAAAAGATGGCGAGTAACCATTGTCTTGTTAACGACTTGGGGGCCCAAGGCGTCTGGTGTAGCATTCCAGTTGCCTAAGCCGATTATTAAAATGCTAGCATCATCTTTTAGATTCATTAGTTCTATTAATCTATCTGCCAGAACGTGGGTAATATCTTGATGGACAACATAATTGTTCGTTCGAATTTCCGGAGCCTCAATGGTAATGTACTGTCCCTTCGGTTTTCCGATCGCTGCGACACCCTCATCAGTTTTAACAGTAATTATCGTGACTTTAGCGTGTTCAAGTTGTTGTTCATCCATTATGACACCGGGAATTTCTTCTCCGCTTTCCCCACGAAGGAGCTGATGGGCTTCAACTGCTAAATCAAGCTGGACATTGAGCTGGCGATAGAGTTCTGATTTTTTCATAGTTTCGATACTCCTTTAAATACATTTTATAGAAACTCGACTGGCATCAAGTTCTAGTTGAAAGTGATTGCCTTGTAAAAAAAATCACTGGGGCTATAAGCTCCAGTGAAGAGAGAGGAAAAAATAAAAGGAAGAGCTGGATGGGGTAGACATTCAATTCATTAGGAATCAATTGTTCATTAAATGTCAGATTTAGTATAGGCAAAAATATATAATGTTATACACAATTATATTATTTTGCTCTTTTTTCACCAAAATATTTGAGCAACAATTAGTTACATGTTTTTCCAACTAAGGTGAAAAATTCTCGGCACATTTCGTCATTTTTCAATATTTTGTTAGGCTTATGTCATTATAAAGCTCAACTTGACAAATGATCATTAATTTTATGCAACGCTAGTGTACTGTGGTATACTATAATGTAAAAGATGCCCTGATAGTGGCGTTAAAGCTTTTATAAGCCTGCTAAATGTAATATGGAGGGTTTATGCGAATCATCGCAGGAGAAATGCGTGGCCGCCAACTCATGTCGGTAGTTGGAATGCAAACGCGCCCAACTTCGGATAAAGTAAAGGGTGCTATTTTTAGTGTTATAGGAGATAAGGTCTTGGATGCGCGCGTATTAGACCTTTTTTCCGGAACCGGGAATTTGGCCTTAGAAGCACTTTCTCGTGGCTCGCGCGAAGCGGTTCTGGTAGAAAAAAGTCTGGATGCACATCAAGTTATACGGAAAAACCTTGAGCAAATGGGGGTCGGTCATCAGGCCAAACTCCTGTTAATGGATGCCTTTTTATACCTAAAAAAAAATCCGCATGAAGTGTTTGATCTTATTTTTATTGATCCCCCATATCGCAAGGAACTCGTTCCACAGGTAATCTCGGCTTTAAGTGAAAGCGTTTATTTGACCCCTACTGGCGTTATTATCATTGAAACCTCTAAGGATGAAAAGATTAATGGAGACATTTATCCATTTGAAATTCGTAAAACTAGCAAATATGGAGACACGTTGATATGGTATTTACAGAGAATCGATGTATGACGAGGGAGAGGATAAAGTGGAAAATGATATCTTAAGTTTGCTCAATGAATTGGAAGAAATTGTGGATCACAGCCCTAAAATCCCAATGACGGGGAAAGTGTTGCTTGATGACACTGTAATCTTTGCATTGTTAGATCGCGTACGGGCGGCTTTACCGGAAGAGTTAAGTAATGCCAAATGGGTTTTAAATGAACGGGAACGGATTTTAAATGAAGCACAAGTGGAAGCTCAGAAACTTATGGAACGGGGGAAATCTTACGTCGATAAGATGGCAGTAGAAAATGAAGTGGTTAAGCAGGCTCAGAATTATGGAGAGGATATCGTAAGGCAGTCACATGCCTATGCTTCTGACGTAAAGAACGGTGCTGTGCAATATGCTGATGAGATGCTTCAGCATGTGGAACAAAGCTTGTATGAAACCCTTCAATCTCTGCGTAAAAATAGGGATGAGTTAAAGGGGCTAGCTAAAGAAGACCGTGAAAGACCAATCAAGCCTGAAAAGGAGAAGGTTGAGTGAATTCGTAGTATATCGAAATCATCAACCACGAGCCACGGACTTCATGGAAAGAATAACAAGCAAGGTCATGAGCCCCACAAACACCAGAGAGCTCAAGTGCCAAGTATTCCAAAAGAGAACGGTTGTGCTTGGGACTTGAATTGAAAGGGTTGCAGTAGGTACCTTGGCAATTAGGAGTAAAATTTGACTTAGCCCTAGAGCAATAATTCCATGAAGTACCCGTGCAATCACAAACGGAGAGAAACGTAGATCGGTTCCACTGATAAATCCAGCGACTTGAGCGAACACCGAAAGTCCACTCCAACCCATGATTAGGCTTAGAAGCGCTACTTGCTGGTGGAGCATAGGAAGAGCTTGAATTGCAACTTGGCACCCCAAGGTCATTTCAAAAAGGCCATTAATAAAAGCTTGTAAAACAGGAATCGGAACGATCCTGATGATGCTATGGATAAGAATTGCCAAAAGTGATGGGATATGCCAGATGTTTAATAGCCCAAGGATTACTGAAAAAAAGGCCATAAAACCTGCTACCATAAGTACGGTGGTGGTACTCTGTTTAATGGCATCGCCTAGGATTTCTCCGAAGGCACGGTCGTCTTTAGACTGCGCATTTTTCATCTCTTGCCAAGCTCGTTTGAGTGAAGGTGAACGTTTCGGTTGCTCGGACCCAGGTGTAACACGGTAAAAGCGAAAGAGGAACCCAACGAATAAATTCGCGAGATAAACAGAGCCGGATAGAATTATGCCAAGCGCAGGTTTACCCAACATCCCTGAAGCGACGGCGCCAAACATAAATCCGGGACTGGGGTTGTTGGTAAATGCTAAGAGGCGTTCTCCTTCCTCGCGTGTGATTTCACCAGTTTGACGGAGCCTTGCAGTCAGTACTGCCCCCATAGGAAATCCTGATGTGTAGCCCATGGCCACAACAAAGGCCGCTTTGCCAGGAAGGCGGAAAACAGGACGCATGAATGATTCTAAAAGAATACCAAGAAAATGAACAAATCCGGCTGCCATCAAGAGCTCGGAAAGAATGAAAAAGGGGAGCAAAGCGGGAAGGACAAAACGCCACCATAAGGTCAATCCTCCACCTGCCGAGCTAAGCACCTCCTGGGGATAGAGAAACATGCTAAGGGCAAGAAGACTTAGGCCAAAGACACGAGCAACGGTAGGCATGAAAATATCACCTTCCTTAGTAAATGTATATGGTAGAAGGCGACACCCTATGCGATATTCGATATCGAACCACGAACTTCGATAATAAATCCGTATTATACCGATATGTATAAATAAATGAAATAATCTGAAATATAATGAATATGGATGGATGGGGTTGAAAACCCCCTAAATTATGTGTTACACTTTCAGAGAACTCATAATCCATATAGTGGAAACACAAATGGTATATTAATGATATAAGGGGGAGAAAAAATGAAAATTCTTGTTATTAACTGTGGGAGTTCTTCACTCAAATATCAATTGATCGACATGACTACAAAAACTAATATCAGCATAGGGTTGGTAGAACGAATCGGACTTGAGGGTGCTATACTTACACATCGTACAGCCTCTGGAGAAAAAGAAGTCATTACAGCAGAGATTCCGGACCATACAGCGGCTATTGGGCTCGTACTCAAGGCCTTGGTAGATCCTAAATATGGTGCTGTCAAAGAATTAAAGGAAATCTATGCCGTCGGGCATCGAGTTCTTCACGGTGGACATAAATTTTCGGCATCTGTAATAGTTGATGATGCAGTAATGGAAGCTATCGTGGAATGTATTCCACTGGGTCCGCTACACAATCCACCCAATATTGCTGGGATTGAAGCATGTCAGAAACTAATGCCTGGGGTTTCTCAAGTGGCGGTATTCGATACAGCTTTCCATCAAACCATGCCAGATTATGCTTATATGTATGGATTGCCTTATGAACTTTATGAAAAATATAAGATTCGGCGATATGGCTTTCATGGAACATCTCATAAATATGTCAGCCAACGTGCTGCAGTCCTTCTCGAGAAACCACCTGAGGATCTGAAACTAATCAGCTGTCACTTAGGTAATGGCTCCTCAATTACAGCCATTAGGGGCGGGAAATGTATAGAAACATCGATGGGCTTTACTCCGTTGGCAGGACTTTTAATGGGAACGCGTTGCGGAGATTTGGATCCGGCAATTGTTGCCTATGTCATGGGTAAAGAAAACATAGGAATTGACCAAATCAATGACTACATGAATAAAAAATGTGGTGTATTAGGAGTATCTGGGGTAAGTAGTGACTTTAGAGACGTCGAAGCAGCGGCTAATCTAGGTAATGACCGTGCGCGGTTGGCCTTGGATATTTTTGTCCATGATGTGAGGAAATACATTGGCGCATATGCAGCGGCGATGGATGGAGTCGATGCTATCATATTCACAGCGGGTGTTGGTGAAAACTCAGCGAGTATGCGAGCAGCAATTTGTGACAAGATGAGTTATATCGGTGTAAGCCTTGATCAGGAGAAGAATAAAACTCGAGGCCAAGAATTGGATATTTCGGAGATTAACTCAGCCTGTAAGGTTCTTGTAATTCCAACAAACGAGGAACTGATGATTGCTGTAGATACACTTGAATTAACGCGCTAGTGGAGGGTATTGCAGATTAAATTTGAATAAAGTTGCTCATGGGGGCACGATGCATCGTGCCCCCAATGATTCAAATTAACAAGCGGTCCCATACATATACAATCATTCGGGCCTTGACAAAGAAAAATGTGCCTACTATAATAGTGGATGTGTATTGGGGTGGATAATTATGATAGTGAATGTAGCCCAGGTTCGTCATAGGGAAGGCGGAACGGTCCGTTTTGATTTAGTGGAAGATTTTTCTCCCTTCGATTTGGGAACTGAAGCCCTCTCGTTTCAAGCGCCGGTACGCGTTCAAATTCAGGTAAACAACACAAGTAAAGCGATGTTGGTACATGGAACGATTGACACGGAACTTAAAGCGACGTGTGGCCGCTGTCTAGAGCCGTTCGTTTATCCATTGAATCTCAAGTTTGAAGATGAATGGATTTTTCGGGCGCAGGCAACAGAAGATCTTCTAGAAACCGCACTTCTTTTGGACAAAGATGAGATCGAGATTAGTGAACGAATTTTTGAACAAATTTTGTTAGCTTTACCGATGAAGTTTATTTGTTCCGCAGAGTGTCAGGGGTTATGCCCGACCTGTGGTGCGAATCGAAATCTCTCCCCGTGTCATTGCGGAGAGGGCTATGTGGACCCTCGGTTAGCAGCACTGGCCAAGTGGCAGTCTAAGGACTGATTAATTTTAGAGAACCTAAAGGGGGTGTAATTTATGGGTGTTCCGCAACATCGCCAATCGAAATCAAGAGTACGCAAACGTCGGGCTATGTGGAAACTAACTGCACCAAACCACATCGAATGCCCCCAATGCCATAAACCAAAAATGCCGCATTATATATGCCCTAGCTGTGGGTATTATAATTCCAAGGTAGTTATTGCAATGGAATCATAAGGTTTAGCGCGCAAAAACGAAGAGCTCTTTTAAGGGGCTCTTCGTTTTATTATAAGGTTACGATACATCGTTTCCTGGCGTTTATTGACGCTATAGGCACCTAAAATAAGCAATAATCGATAATTCATTCTCCTTCGACAGGGTTATTTATTGATAAGTGGGATAAGATGGTTTATAATTGTGACCAGGTCGTAAATGGATGTGCTTACCAAGTCAGAAAGTATAACTTTCAGTTGCATACGTTGACAAGCATAAGTGCAACTAAGGCGGCAGCCAAGTTTTCTTTATACCTATACAGAAAGTATAAGTTTTGAGTAGCATAATTCGGGTGGTATAAGTGCAACTAGGCGGTCGCCGGCGCCTGCGGCTTGGCGCCAGCCAAGTTTTCTTTAGATGTGCGATTGCAAGTAGGGTAAGAAATGGTGATATTAATGGCTCGAAATAGTAAAGAAAATCGCCGTAAAGTATTAGGGGAAGCACTCTCTAAACATCCTTTCTTTACTGATGAGGAGCTTGCGGAAAGATTCAAGGTGAGTGTCTCAACCATCCGTTTAGATCGTGGAGAATTGGGAATTCCTGAATTAAGGGAACGGACCCGGGCGGTAGCTGAAGGAGCATATTCCACCTTGAAGTCTTTAGATGAGCAGGAAATTATCGGAGAATTGTTAGAACTTGTCATTGGAGAGAGAGCCCGTTCTGAGTTGCTGATTGATGAAAGCATGGTTTTGGCTAAGGCAAGAGTTGCGCGGGGACATTATTTATTTGCTCAGGCTAATTCCCTAGCCATTGCCTTAGTGGATGCCCCGATGGCTTTAACTGGAAGTGTCGAGTTGAAATTCATGCAGCCTGTTCAGGTAGGTAAGGTTGTCATCGCTGAAGGAAATGTGCTTAAACGAATACGTAGTAAATATTGGGTCGAAGTATCGTTAAACGTTGATTCTCAGGAAGTGCTCCGAGGAAATTGGATCCTCTTTTCAATTGATGATCTTGAGGATGTACGGGAAACGGAGATGGAATAGGTGAAAATTGCTATTGATGTGATGGGCGGCGATTTTGCCCCGGAAGAGATTATCAAAGGGGCACTGATGGCTGCTGAAACAAGTCCTGATGTACATCTTATTTTGGTTGGGCAAACAGAGCGGATGCTTCCATTTCTAACAGGTACAAGGCCTAAGAATATATCGCTAGTTGAAGCAGCTGAGGTCATTGGAATGGATGAACATCCTGCGAATGCCGTCCGTAAGAAAAAGGATGCCTCAATAGTGGTTGCGACCCACTTAGTAAAGCTGGGTGAGGCCGATGCTGTTGTGAGTGCAGGCAGTACAGGGGCTCAAATGGCCGCTGCGCTTCTCGGCTTAGGTCGTATAAAGGGGATCGAGAGACCAGCCATTGCCACGGTCCTGCCGACTGTAGAGGGCGGAAAGCTGATTCTCGATGTAGGAGCTAATCTAGACGCGACGCCAGGGCAACTATGCCAATATGCACTGATGGGTAGCATCTATGCAGAGAGAATCCTTGGAATCCCTAATCCACGTGTGGGGCTACTTAATGTTGGAAGTGAAGAAGGAAAAGGAAACGAACTGACTCAGAAGACTTTTCCGTTACTCAGAGAAGCTCCAATCAATTTTATCGGAAATATCGAGGGACGGGATATACCTTATGGGCGTGCTGATGTCGTGGTTTGTGAAGGCTTTGTTGGGAATATTTTACTGAAAATGTCTGAAGGACTGGCTGGTGTATTTGTTCAGGTAATTAGGGAAAAAATTACTTCGAATATGATCCGAAAGTTGGGAGCATTGGCGGTGAAACCGGGCTTGAAAGAGTTCGCTCAGATGATGGACTACGC
>DHJG01000123.1:18279-27597 GCA_002404215.1 Desulfosporosinus sp. UBA4726 | reverse complement strand
GAATGTGTGCAAACCCAGTTTATTCAACAGATTCGGGAAGAGCTCCCTAAGTGATGTCTGAAAAGAAAAGAGGAATGCGACTTATGCATAGTGTGGGAATTACGGGGACAGGATCATACCTTCCTGAAAACGTTTTAACCAATGCGGATTTAGAAAAATTCGTGGACACAAACGATGAATGGATCACTTCACGTACAGGAATCAAGAAACGTCATATTGCCCCAAAAGATATGCCTGTTTCGGAACTGTGTTACCAAGCGGGATTGAGGGCTATTGAGGACGCTCAGATTACTCCGGAAGAGATTGACCTCATCATTGTTGCGACGATGACACCTGACTATGCATTTCCAGCAACTGCCTGTCTAGTTGCCGATCGGTTAGGGGCAAAAAACGCCGCAGCGTTTGATCTTGAAGCGGCATGTACAGGATTTATCTTTGCAGTGGCGACGGCCAGTCAGTTTGTTGCTACGGGAATGTATAAAACAGTGCTCGTTATTGGCGGGGATATGTTGAGCAAAATTCTTAATTGGGAAGATCGTTCAACATGTATACTGTTTGGCGATGGTGCTGGAGCAGCAGTTTTACAGCCGGTTAGAGCAGGATTCGGCTTTTTAAGTTTCGAATTAGGTTCGGACGGTTCTGGTGGTAAGTTACTCAGCCAGCCTGCGGGGGGGTCCAAATGCCCAGCAAGTTTGGAAACAGTGGAGAAAAAATTACATACTCTTCAGATGGAGGGCAGAGAAGTCTATAAATTCGCTGTTCGGATTATGGGAGAGGTTTCCGTGAAGGCTCTGGAGAAGGCAGGCGTTACGATAGATGATGTGGACCTTTTTGTCCCGCATCAGGCCAATACACGGATTGTAGATGCTGCGGTTAAACGACTGGGGATTTCTCCAGATAAAGTGGTTGTGAATTTGGACAAGTATGGTAATATGTCGGCAGCGTCCATTCCGGTGGCCTTAGATGAAGCGGTTAAAGCAGGACGCCTTTCCGAGGGAGATACCATCGTGATGGTTGGATTTGGCGCAGGTCTCACTTGGGGAGCTTGTGTTTTGAAATGGACGAAAGTAGGGCTAAAGAACGATGATTAAAACAATTAAAACAAAGGTTTGTGAATTAATCGGGATTGAATACCCGATTTTCCAAGGCGGGATGGCCTGGGTTGCAACCGGAGAATTAGCCGCCGCAGTCTCGGAAAGCGGGGGTTTGGGCATCATTGGTTCAGGACAGGCACCTGCAAATTGGTTGCGTCAGGAAATTCGTAAAGTGAAAGCAATTACCAAAAAGCCGTACGGGGTTAATGTCATGCTAATGTCCCCATTTGTGGATGAAGTCATGCAGGTCATTTTAGAGGAACGTGTTCCGGTGATTACTACGGGGGCAGGGAATCCTGGAAAGTATATACCTATGCTTAAAGAAATCGGAACGAAGATAATTCCAGTGGTTGCCTCTGTCGCACTGGCAAAACGACTGGAAAAGGCTGGGGTTGATGCCTTGATCGCCGAAGGAATGGAATCGGGGGGACATATTGGTGAGATCGGAACCTTCCCACTGGTTCCCCAAGTAGTCGATGCTGTTAAGATTCCGGTAATTGCAGCCGGAGGGATCGTGGATGGCCGTGGCTTAGTGGCGGCATTAGCTCTAGGTGCCGAAGGGGTACAAATGGGGACACGTTTTATGTGCGCAGAGGAATGTACTCTTCCTCAAGTTATCAAAGATAAGATTCTCAATGCTAAAGATCGTGCTACTGTGGTGTCAGGACGCTCAACCGGTCATCCGGTTCGCTGTTTGGATAATCACTTTACCCGTGAAATGGATCAATACGAACGGGAAGGGATGTCGGTTGCGGAAATCGAGAAAATGGGCGTCGGGCGATTACGCTTAGCCATGGTTGATGGTGATGTTGTGAATGGCTCAGTTATGGCTGGTCAAATCGCTGGAGCTGTTAAGCGTATTGAACCTGCAGCAGATATTATTCAGGACATTATGCAATCCGCAGAACGGGAATACGAGCGTCTTTCTGCACGATTTGGGGAGAGGAGGGCCTAGATTTGGGAAAACTGGCCTTTATTTTCCCGGGACAAGGATCTCAGTATGTCGGAATGGGAAAAGAATTATTTCGGACTCCCAGTGGAACAAAGATAAAGCAAATAGCACACGAGGTTCTCGGAAGCGAGTTTGTCACATTAGTGGAGGAGGGGCCGGAAGAAGAACTCCAACAGACGGCCAACACCCAACCGGCAATCTTACTTGTAAGTGTGGCAGCCTGGTTGCAATTACATGAGGCAGGGTTTGAACCTGATTATGTTGCTGGGCACAGTCTCGGTGAGTATTCAGCGCATGTTGCCGCAGGTAGCCTAGACTTGGCGGAGGCCCTTCGTTTGGTTCGGAGGCGTGGGGAACTCATGCAAGAAGCCGTTCCACTCGGCGAGGGAGGGATGGCTGCGATCCTGGGACTCTCAGTTGATCAAGTTGAGGAAGCTTGTCGTCTTGCCACAGAATTTGGTGTGGTCGCTCCAGCAAATTATAATTGTCCTGGACAAGTGGTTATTTCTGGAGAAATGTTGGCCGTTGCCCATGCCATTGAGTTCGCGAAAGAGTTGGGGGCAAAACGTGCGATACCGCTCGTAGTGAGTGGACCATTTCATTCTCGTCTTATGGAGGGCGCGGGGGAAGAACTACGGTCAGTTTTAGAGAGTGTGCCTTGGCAAATTCCGCGTTGCCCTGTGATTGCGAACATTGACGCCACAGAAGTTATCTCTCCGGAACGTATGGTAAGTACGTTGGTTAATCAAGTCAGTGGTGCTGTTCGTTGGGAGCAATCCGTTCGTCATCTACTAAACTTAGGGGTCGATACCTTCATAGAATGCGGTCCCGGGAAAGTTCTGACAGGTTTGATGAAAAAAATTGCCCCTGGTGTCAATCTCTTCCGAGTAGAAGATATGGAATCCTTGGAAAAGTCACTTGCATATTTGAAGGAGAGTCGTTAAAATGGTGCTGAATGATAGCGTGGCCATCGTTACAGGGAGTGGGCGAGGAATTGGGCGCGCCATAGCTCTGGAATTGGCAAGAGCGGGTGCGAAAGTGGTTGTCAATTATGCCGGTCGTTCCGATAAAGCAGAGGAAACGGTTGAGTTGATCCGTGAAGCCGGCGGGGAAAGTCTGGCCGTTCAAGCGGATGTGAGCCAATCGGAGGATGTTGATCGATTAATACAAACCACCTTAGCCCATTTCGGCAAGGTCGATATTCTCGTCAACAATGCCGGAATAACAAGGGATTCTTTGTTGCTCCGCATGAAAGAAGCAGACTGGGATGCGGTCTTGGCAACAAATCTCAAAGGAGTTTTTCTCTGCACCAAAGCAGTAAGCAAAGGAATGCTCAAACAACGCGCAGGTGCTATTGTTAATATTTCTTCAGTAGTGGGTCTTTCTGGAAACGTCGGGCAAGCCAATTATGCGGCAGCTAAAGCTGGGATTATCGGATTTTCAAAGTCCATTGCCAAGGAATTCGCACCTCGCGGAATCCGTGTCAATGTGGTGGCTCCTGGGTATATTAATACCGATATGACGGAAACCTTACCCGAAGGGGTGCGAAGTGAAGTTTTGCGTGCAATCCCGCTTGGTCGCATAGGAAACCCTGAAGACGTTGCCAAAGTGGTTAGGTTCCTTGTGTCCCCGGAGGCATCTTACATAACAGGGCAAACGTTGTGTGTCGATGGGGGTATGGAGATATAGTACAATCTAATCTAATCTGTGAGAGGAGGTGAAGAAGTAGCATGGGAGTTTTCGATAAAGTAAAAGCCATCGTCGTCGAACAACTTGGGGTAGACGAAGTTAATGTTACCCAGGAGACCTCCTTTGAAGAGCTAAATGCAGATTCTTTGGATATCGTTGAATTGATTATGGCTCTCGAAGAGGCATTCGACTTGGATATTCCGGATGAAGAAGCCGAAAAGATCCGGACAGTTGGAAATGCAGTAAGCTACATCACGGAGAACAAATAACCAAGAAAGGTCCCGTACTCAGATGCGGGGCTTTCTTTTAAGAGTGCAATCTTTCTCCTTTATAGATGAACTGTTGAGCGGGAGAGAGTTGAGATAAATGTCTGGAATACTTTACCATTCCTACCTGACAGTAGATCAGGTAGAACTCTGATTGGGAGGAAAAATCGTGAAAATACCCGAACTGCGTATTGCTAATTTAGTGGCTAAAATTCCAGTTATACAAGGAGGAATGGCCGTAAAAATATCCATGGCTCCTCTCGCAGCAGCAGTTGCTGAAGAGGGAGGGATCGGAATAATTGCAGGCAGTGGTTTGTCTGTGGAAGAACTTATTGCAGAAATTCGCGAGGCTCGTAGGCGTACTAAAGGAATTATCGGAGTAAATATTATGTTCGCAGTAAATGAGTTTGCTCAGTTAGTTCACGCCGCGTTTGACGAAAAGATTGATCTTTTGGTTTCAGGTGCTGGCTTTTCAAGAGACATGTTCACCTGGGGTAAAGAAAAGGGTATTCCGGTCGTACCTATTGTTTCCTCTGCTAAACTAGCGAAATTATCCGAAAAACTTGGGGCGGCGGCCGTGATTGTGGAAGGGGTAGAGGCTGGGGGGCATTTAGGTACAGATCGTTCTATCCACGATATCCTACCTGAAGTAATAGCGGCGGTCAGCATTCCTGTTATAGGTGCAGGAGGCTTCGTCGATGGACATGATGTCGCTCAGACTCTGAAACTCGGTGCAGATGGAGTGCAAATGGGAACCCGGTTTGCGCTTAGCGAAGAGAGTGGTGCAGCTATTGAATGGAAAGAGGCAATGTTAAACGCTAATGAAGAGGACGTCGTGTTCATTCATAGTCCTGTTGGAATGCCGGCGCGAGGGATAAAGAACCCATTCACCCAAATGCTAGATGATGAAGTGGACGTTAAGCCGACGGAATGTAACCATTGTCTCAAACGTTGTGAGAGAAACTTTTGTGTAATGAGTCGATTGATTAAGGCTCAACAGGGCGATGTTCGAGAGGGTGTTATATTTTCCGGGGCAAAAGTTCATAAGATTAAAGAAATTTTGTCCGTTCATAAAATTTTTGAGGATATTAAAAACAGCATACTCAGCTTTAAGGAGGAAGAGTATTGAAACACCGCGCAGTGATTACGGGAATGGGTGTAATTTCTCCCGTGGGAAATCATCTTGACGAGTTTTGGAATAATCTAATCGAAGGAAAGTCTGGAATTGGACTTTTGACCCGTTTTGATACATCAAATTTACCGACTAAGGTTGCGGCTGAGGTCAAAAATTTCGAACCAACCGATTGGATTAATAAAAAGGAAAGTCGCCACATGGACCGGTTTGCCCAATTTGCCATGGCCGCAGCAAAGATGGCGCTGCAAGATTCTGGGCTGGATTTGGATAAAGTAGATAAGGAACGTGCTGGTGCGGTCATGGGCTGTGGAATTGGTGGCGTGATAACGTTCGAAGAGCAAAAAGAGGTACTCATGGCCAAGGGCAGTGGTCGTATCACCCCGTTTTTTGTTCCAATGCTTATTAGCAATATGGCAGCCGCCCATTTGTCCATTGAGTTTGGACTACAAGGATCAAGTATGACGATAGCTACAGCTTGTGCTTCAGCTACGAATGCGATTGGAGAGGCATTGCGTATCATTCAACGTGGAGAAGCAGATGTCGTGTTTTGTGGGGGAACTGAGGCGCCAATTACAAGTTTAGCTTTCGCTGGTTTTTGTGCCGCCAAGACAATGTCAACTGAAAAGGATAACCCGGAACAAGCTTCCCGACCGTTTGATAAGCGGCGTAGTGGCTTTGTCATGGGCGAAGGAGCGGGAGTTTTGGTCCTAGAATCCTTGGAACATGCAAAGGCTCGTGGTGCCCACATTTATGCCGAATTGGCTGGTTATGGAAGCACATCGGATGCCTATCATATTACAACTCCGATACCCGGTGGAGCCGGTGCAACCCGTGCGATGCGGCTTGCCTTAGAGGATGCAGGGATAAGTCTCGAAGACGTGGACTATATCAATGCACACGGAACCAGTACGGGGCCTAATGATGCGACAGAAACCGCCGCCATTAAAACGTTGTTTGGCAGTTATGCCTCGAAATTGGCAATCAGTTCAACCAAATCAATGACCGGACATTTGATGGGGGCCGCGGGAGCTATCGAGGCAATTATTTGTGCGATTAGTATTGAACGGGGGGCGATTCCACCGACGACTAATTATGGAGAGCCGGACCCGGAATGTGATCTTGATTATGTCCCTAATGTTGCACGAAAACAAGAAGTGAATGTGGCAATGTCTAATTCATTGGGTTTTGGTGGGCATAATGCCACCGTTGTATTAAAGAAATTTGCCTAAGATAAGGAGATCTTGATTAATGGTCGAAAAGAGCCGAAACGCGACTACGAACTTTAGAAAGACGGAAGGAAAGTCAGGGCGGAAAAAATTTGTCCTGACTTCTCTAGAACAAGACCCTGGCCTTCAATTGGCAAAACGATTAGGATTGGAGGCTCCTCCAAATCGGCTGTTTGTCACAGCTTTAACGCACCCTTCATACTTGTTTGAAAATCCGCAGTTCGGAAGAGAAAATAACCAGCGTCTTGAGTTTTTGGGCGATGCGATTTTAGACTTTGTAATTGCGGAGTACTTGTATTTAAGTTATCCGGATCGGCCGGAGGGTGAGCTCACCAAGATGAGGGCTGCTGTTGTTAATGAAACGACATTGGCGCTCAAAGCCCATGATATCGAGTTGGGACAAGAGCTATTGCTTGGCAAAGGGGAGCAGGTATCCGGTGGGCGTGAGCGTCCTTCCATTTTGGCTGATGCCTGGGAAGCAGTTATTGGAGCAATATACCTACAATATGGATTCCAAGAAGCCCGTCGGGTTATTCTAGAGATGCTTAAACCATCCATCGATGAAGTTGCCGAAGGGAATTACGGCGACTACAAGACCATGTTGCAGGAAAAGGCTCAACGGAAAGAAAAAGAAGTCAACTATCAGATTCTGGCGGAAGAAGGACCTGATCACAACAAATCCTTTACAGCAGGTGTCTTTCTTCAAGGGAATTTAATGGGAGAAGGAATGGGCCGAACCAAGAAAGAAGCCGAACAACATGCAGCAAGGCAGGTCTTAGAACACTGGGGGAGGGAGAACGACGATGGCTAAACCCGAGAATGCCCCGGCCTTCTTGAAGGGGATTCATATTCAGGGATTTAAGTCGTTCGCTGATCGTGTCAAATTTGAATTAGGCCAGGGATTGAGTGTCATTGTCGGTCCAAACGGGAGTGGAAAAAGCAATGTCGCCGATGCAGTTCGTTGGGTTTTAGGGGAACAAAGCGCTAAATCTCTTCGCGGAGTAAAAATGGAAGACGTCATTTTTTCCGGGACTACACAGCGCCGTCCTGTCGGCATGGCAGAAGTTTCTCTTGTTTTTGATAACACAATAGGAATTTTTCCATTAGACTTTAGGGAAGTTACCATTACGCGGCGGGTCTATCGTGACGGAGAAGGACAATATTTAATTAATAAAGCACCCTGCCGGCTTAAAGATATTCAGGAACTGTTTATGGATACCGGAGCTGGAAAAGAAGGGTTTTCGATCATTGGGCAGGGGCGGGTTGAGGAAATCTTAAACCTGAAATCGGAAGAGCGTCGATCACTGATCGAAGAGGCTGCCGAGATTACTAAGTTCCGTTTCAGAAAGCGCGAAGCCTTGAAGCGCCTTGATGCTACGGTAATAAATCTGCAACGCATTGAAGATATAGTGCGTGAAATTGAGGGACAACTAACTCCTCTGGCTGCCCAAGCCCAAGTGGCCGAACATAGTCTTGCTCTTTCGTCTGAGAAGAAAAATCTGGAAATCCAGTGGGTTGTATTAGATATCTCTGAAGTGAAGCAAAAGTTGTCGATTGCTGCGAAGGATTCAGAAACTTTGCAATCTAGTTTGGTAGAGGCTCAAGTAATATTAGGGCTTAAAGAAAGTCAAAATCTTGCAGATAAGGTTGAACTAACAAAAATAGATGATGAGATACAACGGATGCAGGGAGAGGTTTTTCAGGCTGAGCAAGCTCTCAATGCTTTAAAACATGACCGAAGCCTTCGTATTGAGCGCTTCGGGTATTTTGATGAACAAATCGCGAGATTAGCTAAGGAGATCCTTGAGGATGAGATTAAACTCAAACATTTGCAGGAAAGAATTAATACGCTTGACGCAAAGCAAGCGGTTTTAAGGCATACGGTTGAAGAATCACACCATAAAGTCGCAGTCCAAGAACAAAAATTGAATCTTGTCCGAAAGAATTCCCTAGCTGAGGATATAGATCGAATCAAGGCTAACCTTTTTCAAGCTCTGTCAGAACAAGCTAACTGTTCAAATGAATTGACAGGGACGAGTCAAATTCTAGCATCCCTTGAACAACAAATTCTCCATCTAGAGCAAGAACAACGGGGGAAAGAAAAAGAACGCCAATCCTTGGTGAGGACTTGTGAAATCCAGGAAAAAGAACTGGTACAGATGGAGGATCAAGCCCAAGCCGCGGCTCAAAAATGGTTAAGCTTAAAGACAGAGTCGGACAAGCTAAAAGGGCTCGCTCAAGAGCAGAATCGAGAATGGCAAAAACAAAGAACTTTAGCCGAACAATCCAGAGCACGGTTGCATGCTTTAAAGTCTTTAGAAGAGTCTCTAGAAGGATATCAACGTGGGGTACGCGAGGTGATGCTCGCCAAGAAAAAGGGAAGAACGGATTGCCTGGGTCTCTGTGGGACGGTTGCAGACCTGATCACCGTGAAGGAAGACTATGAACTGGCCTTGGAGACCGCCCTGGGAGCTGGGTTGCAAAATGTTGTGGCGGAGAATGAACACTCGGCTAAAGGTGCGATTGCGTTCTTGAAAAAGCATCAATTTGGACGGGTAACTTTTCTACCTTTGGATGTGATTCGGGGAAATCGGATGACAGTCAGTCCGGGGGTAGAGCAAGATAGTGGGTATATCGGGATTGCAGTTGACCTTGTAACGTATGATACAGTATACCGACCAGCGATGGAATTTCTCTTGGGGCGCATTGTCGTAGTCACAAATATGGATGCAGCGACTCGGATTGCTCGAACATCGGGATATAAATTGCGCATTGTGACTTTGGAGGGAGATCAAGTCCATCCGGGGGGATCTTTGAGTGGAGGAAGTGTTCAGCGCAGAGGCGGAAATTTACTCGGACGCTCTCGTGAAATCGAAACGCTGAGTGTAGCATTGATACAGCTGGACACAGAATTAGCAGAAGCAGAACGAATTGGCCAAGAGATGGAAACACATCA
>DHJG01000123.1:9955-18151 GCA_002404215.1 Desulfosporosinus sp. UBA4726 | reverse complement strand
TAAGGCAATGCACGAGAATGTGCTAAACCAGATTCGGCGCTCGGACAACGACTTATTGGAATTGAATCTTCGGAAACAAAAGAATAAAATTAAAGGGGACGAACTCAGTCAACGCGTAAGAGGCTTTGCGGAACGTTTGGAAATCGCAGAAAAAACGTCTGTTGATTTGCGTGAGGAGTTCAATCGGCGAGAGCAAGATTCCAAAACAGCGGCTGGCGAGATCGAATTGCTTGGTGAGCAACTGACGCAGGAGAAAATCCAGTTAGCCAAGTGGGAGCAAGAATTGACACAATGTACGGAGCAACTGAGTCAAGAACGCATGGTGATTCGAGAAAACGAAGGAAATCTTCAACAAAAGGTACAGAACCGAGTCAATGTTCAAGAAAATCGTCAGGCTGTCGAAGCGGAATTAGAAGTATTGAATCTGCGGTTGGAGGAACACTCACTTGCCCAAGAAAAGCAGCAATATGCCTTAATGTTACGTAGGCAGGACCGGGAGAGTTTATCTACACGTGTTCTTGAACTTGAGCAGGAGGCGTTGTTCAAGCGTCAGGGAGCGCATGCGCTTGAACAACGCCTCCATGCCAATGAAATTCGCGTTGCCCGCTGGGAAACAGAGTGGCAAGCTGGGGTAACCCGTCTGGCAGAAGAATTTTCTCTAACTTGGGAAGAGTCGATGTCTTATCAGACCGATGAAGAACGAACAGTTATAGGGCGAAAGGTTCAAGATCTGAAACAGGAAATTCAAGACTTAGGCCCAATTAACCAAGCGGCTATTGAAGAGTACCCGATAATGCTCAAGCGGCAGGAGTTCATGTTAACTCAGCAGGACGATTTAGTTGAGGCTAATCAGACCTTGCGTCAATTGATTTCCGAACTGGATAAGACGATGATTGAACGATTCATAGAAAGCTTTAATGCGGTGAATGTGGCTTTCCAAGAGGTGTTTAAAGATCTCTTTCATGGTGGAAGTGCAGAGCTTCGTTTGGTAGATCCAGATAATATATTAGAAACAGGCGTGGAGATTATTGCTCAGCCACCCGGTAAAAAATCACAACTCCTTTCCCTATTGTCTGGGGGAGAACGGGCTTTAACGGCGATTGCAATCTTATTTGCTCTCTTGCGAGTTAAACCGAGTCCCTTTTGTATCTTGGATGAGATTGAGGCTTCGCTAGACGATTCTAATGTTCAGAGATTTGCCCAATATATTCATCGTTTATCACATTCCACTCAGTTTGTTGTCATCTCCCATCGCAAAGGTACTATGGAATCAGCGGATATTTTGTATGGAATTACTATGGAGGAATGCGGCGTTTCAAAGCTGTTGTCCGTTAGGCTCGACGAGAGAGAAGATACATCTAATACGGCTTAGAGGGACTTGTGTGACCCAGCGCTCGGTCATACGTCAGAGCAAACTAGCCGTTCAAGCTCCTGTCTATGGGGAGCGGGGCGAAACACGGGTGAGTGTTTCGCCCAATGCGCCGTCCTTGGCGCATGGTCGGCAGCTCACATCCCTGTTCGCTGCCCCGTATCTGGGGCCGGTCGCTTTCACGGAGTTTGCTAATTCTGCTTACGTAAAGACGTCGCGCTTGTGTCACACTGCGTCCTGGTCTTGGGTCCGGGGTACGAGGTTGGGGAAGGCGGCACACTCCATGTGCATCGTCGGACGTCGCGAGAAGGGACTTGTATGCAAGCAAGAATCGTCCCTACTTGCGCTGAGAGACGGCACATTTCATGTGCGGCGTCTGACTCTAGTTGGCTATCAAGGATGCAGGTGTGAGAGTATATGGATAATACAATTGTTTGGCTGTTATGGGAGCCGGATTTTTTATGATTATACTAAGTATTATTAGTCAGATGCGCAGTGATATTGCACGTATAAATCTAACTTTACATAAGGTTGCTAAACAAGTTGGGGTGCCTGATACAATAACCAACATAGGTCAATAATTTTCTTTTGTTGTGCATATTACGTCCTAGTGCTTAGAGTGGAAAAATGTGCAATGCATGGTGCGCTATGATATTCTAGTCTTGTATTTAGTTTTGGAACCTCGACTATGACTTTGAGAGGATGTTAAAATAGTGGCAGGATTTTTCGCAAAGCTTAAAGAAGGTCTTACAAAAACACGGGAAAATTTTGTAGGAAAGATTGAACAGGTTTTTACGGGCCGCAAGAAAATAGATGAAGAGTTATATGAGGAATTAGAAGAGGTGTTGATTCGTTCAGATGTCGGTGTCACTACCTCCTTCCAATTGGTTGAACGCTTGCGCAAAGAAGCTAAACAGCGGAAAATAGCGGATCCGAGTCAGCTTACTTTGGTTCTGCAAGAATTGATCGCGGAGTTATTGGGAGAAGAAGAGACAGTCACCTTCGCGGAGCAAGGTCCGAGTGTTATACTCGTGGTTGGGGTTAATGGGGTTGGCAAAACGACCACGATCGGCAAACTTGCTAACCGGTTCAAAAAAGACGGGAAACGGGTTATCATGGCTGCTGGGGATACTTTTCGGGCAGCGGCTATTGATCAACTAGAGGTTTGGGGAGAACGTTCTGGGGTAGAGGTTATCAAACAGCGGGAAGGTGCAGATCCGGCAGCAGTGGCCTATGATGCAGTACAAGCTGCAAAGTCTCGTAATATTGACGTTGTTATTGTGGACACCGCGGGACGCCTCCACAATAAAGTGAACTTGATGGAAGAATTGCGGAAGGTCAAGCGGGTAATTGAACGTGAAATTCCGGGGGCACCTCATGAAGTGTTACTCGTGTTGGATGCTACGACAGGTCAGAATGCTCTGCAACAAGCTAAGCTTTTTCAGGAAGTTGCCGGGGTAACGGGGATTGTCCTAACAAAGTTGGATGGGACTGCCAAAGGTGGCGTTGTGTTGGGAATTCAAGGAGAAACCCAAATTCCTGTAAAATGGATTGGAATTGGAGAGGCAATGGAAGATCTAAGGCCGTTTGTTCCCAAGGATTTTGCAGCGGCACTCTTTGGTCGGCCAGACGAGGAGGAACAATTCTGATACACTATGCACTTATAGGGGGAACTGGAGTTGAGCACTTTAAGCTGGCGGAACAACGTTTTATCACGATAGAAACTCCCTTTGGTCCGGTTGAAGCTGTTGTTGGTAAATTCACAAATAGTGAAATTGTTTTCATAAACCGACATGGACGTGATCACGCTACACCTCCCCATCTCGTGAATTACAGGGCTAACATTTGGGCGATACATGAACTTGGAGTACGCAAGATTCTTGCGACAGCTGCTGTCGGTTCTTTGTCCTCTAATTTTTGGTTAGGTGATTTAGTACTGCTAGATCAGTTTCTCGATTTTACTAAAAGTCGGCCGCAGACATTTTACGAAGGTGGGAAACAGGGGGTACTCCATGTAGATATGACAGAACCCTATTGTTCCGCTGTGCGGCGGGTTGTGATGAACGCTTCAGAGCAGCTTGGACTTCCAGTTAAGAATGGGGCATGTTATGTCTGTACAGAAGGTCCGCGTTTTGAAACTCCTGCTGAGATTCGGATGTTTCAACGCCTTGGGGCTGATCTTGTCGGAATGACGAGCGTCCCGGAAGTCGTTCTGGCTCGAGAGCTTGGGATGTGCTACGCCTCCATCGGAATGGTCACGAATGAAGCGGCCGGAATTGCAAAGCATCCGTTAACCCATGCAGAAGTAATGGAGAGTATGAAAGTTCTAAGTGTTAAGGTCGCACAGCTCATTCAAGCGACCTTTGAGTTATGGACTCCCAGTCAAAGTTGTCTATGTGCCTCAGCCAATGAAGAAGTAGGTAAGTTTTAGAAAGGCGGTGGGACGATGAAATCGATTGAATGGCTTGGAAAATCCTTGCGAATATTAGATCAGAGCAAGCTTCCAGTAGAAACTGTATATCGGAATGCAATGTCTTATAAGGATGTGGCTGAGGCTATTAAACACATGGAAGTACGCGGTGCGCCTGCTATTGGGGCAGCAGCTGCTTATGGATTTGCCTTAGGAGCGTTAGAGTACGAGGGGACTATAGATGGGCTACCCACTTACATGGAAGAGGTACAAGCCAGATTGGCTGAAACTAGGCCCACGGCGGTCAATTTGTTTTGGGCACTTAGGCGCATGGAAGATCGATTGCGCGAATGCTGGGATGTCGAAGATTTAGATGAGGTGCGGCAGATTTTAATTGAGGAAGCGGGTCGCATCGCCGAGGATGATCGCCGCATGAATCGCCTTATAGGGGAGAACGGCAATGAGATCGTCCCAGCCAAGGCTAATATTTTGACCCATTGTAACGCAGGAGCCTTAGCCACCGTAGAGTATGGAACCGCCCTTGGCGTTATTCGAGCGGCTCATGAGGCGGGTAAGACGATTCATGTATATGCAGATGAAACACGACCTTTATTACAGGGGGCACGTTTAACAACGTTGGAACTCCTACGAGATAAAATTCCGGTAACCCTGATTGCAGATAATATGGCTGGATACTTAATGCAACTAGGTAAGGTTGACCTCGTGATTGTGGGAGCGGACCGAATCGCGGCAAATGGAGATACAGCAAACAAAATCGGGACCTATTCTGTAGCGGTCTTAGCCCAAGCTCACGGCATTCCTTTTTATGTAGCTGCTCCGACCTCTACCATTGATCTAAAAGTAGCAACTGGCCAAGAAATACCGATAGAAGAACGGCCAGCCAAGGAAATGCGAGAGTGCTTTGGAGTGTCGATCGCGCCTGCGGAAGTCAATGTTTATAATCCGGCTTTTGACGTCACTCCGGCGAAATATATTACTGGAATTATTACGGAAAAAGGGATAGTGACCGCGCCTTATTCAGTTAACCTTCTTAAATTGATGGTGCGATCCTAAACTTTGGAGAGTGCAGTTCTATTAGGAGATGAAGAGTATGTCTAAGATTTTAATTCGAGCCATGGTTTTGCCGATGACTGGACCGGATGTGTTTTATCCCCAAGGAGAAATCACCATAGTTGACGATCGAATTCTTTCGGTAGGGGAGCGAGGTTCTGCTCCGTCAGGGTTCGTGCCCGATCGGATTTTAGATTTGCCAAATGATGTGCTCATGCCCGGCTTAATTAACACTCATACTCACGCAGCCATGACCCTACTTAGGAGCTATGCGGATGATCTGCCGCTGATGCCTTGGCTCAATGAGAAGGTATGGCCTTTCGAAGAAAAATTGACAGACGAGGACATTTATTGGGGGACGGCTTTGGCGCTTTGCGAAATGATTCGCTCCGGAACCACCACCATGCTTGATATGTATGCTTCAATGGATCAAGTTGCGGAAGCGGTACTCAAGGCCGGCACACGTGCTGTTCTATCCCGAGGACTGATCGGAAATGGTCCAAATGGTGAGCAGGCTTTCCAAGAGAGTATCGATTTAGTCGAGCGTTATCACGGAGCTGGTAAGGGGCGAGTTAAAATCATGTTTGGCCCTCATGCTCCTTATACTTGCTCCGGGGAGTATCTACAAAAAGTAAAAGCAGAAGCAGATCGACTGAGTGTAGGAATTCATATTCACGTGGCAGAGACTCGGGATGAGATTAACATAATACAAGAAAAGTTTGGGAAAACTCCTGTGCAGTGGTTGGATGAGCTTGGGCTCTTTGGCGGACATGTTGTGGCTGCGCACTGTGTACACTTAACACCAGAAGATATGGAAATCCTGGCTCGCAAACACGTCTGTGTCGCTCATAATGCAGAAAGTAACATGAAATTAAACAGTGGAACCGCTCCTATTATCGAGTTGCAGGGCAAAGGCGTTATCGTAGGACTCGGAACAGACGGTGCCTCAAGTAATAATAATCTAGACCTCTTCGGGGAGATGCGCTCGGCCGCATTCCAACAAAAGCTCCGAGTGAGTTCAACAGCACTTCCAGCCTATGAAGTTTTAAAAATGGCGACAGTTGGTGGCGCTCAAACGCTTGGATTAGAAGACGTCGGAATACTTGCTCCTGGCTTCAAGGCAGATCTCATAACGTTGGATATGGATCAACCCCATTTCTATCCTCGTTTTAGTATTCCGTCTCACTTGGTCTATTCCGCCCATGCTGGGGACGTGCGCACAGTCATGGTGGATGGTATATTTCTCATGGAGGAACGGAAAATTTTGACGATGGATGTAAAGAAAGTTTGCCAAGAAGCTGAAACTCGAGCGAAGCGGATTTCAACAGAATTAAGCTGTTAAGTAATTTCCCTTGACAAACCATAGAATTTAGTCTAGAATTCCGTTGTAAAGTAAAAATACTTTACAGGGGGTTGGCATGGAAAAACTCGCCAAGATGGCTCTCTTAGCAGACTTTTATGGACCACTTCTTACAGATAAGCAGAGAAATGTCTGGGATCTTCATTATCAACAGGATCTCTCCTTGGCCGAAATTGCCGAGGTGGAACACATAAGTCGTCAGGCTATTCACGACTTACTCAAGCGCACAGAACGAATCCTCACGGAATATGAAGATAAATTAGGGCTTCTTCAGAGGTTCTGGGCAGAACGTGAGAAATTGATGGAAGTGCAAGCCTTACTAGAAGAATTAAAGGAACAGGATTTTAGCAGTCAGACTGCATGGGAGCGTCATCAACAAATACACACTATGATCGATGATGTTTATGTCATTGTCTCGGCTGTCTAAGTATATAGCGGTCAGAGAACGGAAATCAGGGTCTTTGACTTAACTTTAGGGAACTCCAACTTTAGAAACGAGAGTCTTGAAAGTGGATCAAATCGAAAGCGGGGGCAGGTATGTTTCAAGGGCTAAGCGATAAACTCCAAGAAACATTTAAGCGGCTCAAAGGAAAAGGCAAATTAAAGGAAGCGGATGTCAACGAGGCTATGCGCGAAGTTCGCGTTGCTTTATTGGAGGCAGATGTTAACTTTAAAGTGGTCAAGGACTTTGTGGCTAAGGTTAAAGAGCGTTCAATTGGGCAGGAAGTTTTAGAATCTCTTTCGCCCGCACAGCATATTATTAAGATTGTTCATGAAGAAATGATTACGCTCATGGGTGGCGCAACAGGCAAGATTCTTATTGCTTCTAAACCGCCAACCGTGGTGCTATTAATTGGTCTACAAGGGGCTGGGAAAACAACCCATGCAGCAAAATTAGCAAATATGATGAAAAAACAAGGCAAACATCCGTTGCTGGTGGCCTGTGATATATACCGTCCCGCTGCAATCAAGCAATTGCAGGTCTTAGGTGAACAGTTAAATGTGCCAGTGTTTTCTATGGGGCAGGAAGATCCAGTAGAAATTGCTAAAGCTAGCATCAAGCACGCCAATTCGAATGGACAAGATCTAGTCATTATCGATACGGCTGGCCGGTTGCATATTAATGAAGAACTAATGGGTGAACTAAAGGGAATCAAAGCAGCTGTGAAACCCCACGAGATTTTACTAGTTGTAGACGCAATGACGGGTCAGGATGCCGTAAATGTTGCGGAGTCGTTTCACAATGATCTGGGACTCGATGGAGTTATTCTCTCGAAATTGGATGGGGATACGCGAGGCGGGGCTGCGCTTTCCATCAAAGCGGTGACGGGCTGTACAATTAAGTTTGTCGGGATGGGAGAAAAGATGGACGCCCTGGAACTCTTTCATCCCGATCGCATGGCTTCCCGTATATTAGGTATGGGTGATGTTCTGACCCTAATCGAGAAAGCTCAAGAATCTTTTGACGAGAAAAAAACGAAGGAAATGGAACAAAAGCTGCGTAAACAGGAATTCACTCTTGATGATTTCTTGGAACAGATGCAGCAGATGAAGAAAATGGGTCCGCTTTCTTCAATTTTGGAAATGATACCTGGGGTGGGTAAACAGTTAAAAGATGTGCAGATTGACGAGAAAGATACGGCTCATATTGAAGCCATCATTCGTTCGATGACGACTGAAGAACGCCGCAAACCGACAGTTATTAAAGACTCCCGCAAAAAACGTATTGCCAAAGGAAGCGGAACATCGGTTCAAGAGGTAGGTCGTCTCTTAAAACAATTTGAACAAATGCAAAAAATGATGAAGCAATTCTCTAACCCGGCTGGCATGGGAATACCGGGGATGGGTATGCTCGGGAAGAAAGGCAAAAAAGGCAAGAAACCTCGACTTGTGTGACACAGCACTCGGTCTTACGACGCAGAGCAAACTAACCGTTCAAGCTCCTGTCTCTGGGGAGCGGGGCGAAACACGGGTGAGTGTTTCGCC
>DHJG01000123.1:499-9935 GCA_002404215.1 Desulfosporosinus sp. UBA4726 | reverse complement strand
GCCCCGTGTCTGGGGTCGGTCGCTTGAACGGAAGTTTGCTATTCTGCTTACGTAAAGACGTCGCGCTCGTGTGACACTGCGTCCTGGGCTTGGGTCCGGGGAACGACGGAGAGACGGAGAGACGGCACATTCTATGTGCACCGTCTCAGGGAGATGATGGAGACACGGGTGCTTGAGTGCATTCTGCTCTTCGAACTTCTAACCACGAACATCGAACGACTATATTCTTTTAAGGAGGTGAAAAACATGGCTACGAAAATTCGTTTATGTCGCATGGGAGCGAAAAAGAATCCTTTTTATCGTATGATTATTGCGGATGCTAAGGCTCCCCGTGATGGAAAATACATTGAACAAATTGGATATTATGATCCCACAAAAAACCCTGAGGTTTTGAATATTGACGAGGAAAAAGCATTGAAATGGTTGTCAACGGGCGCACAACCTTCCAATACTGCTAGGTCTTTATTGAGCAAAGCTGGTATCTTAGCAAAATTCCACGAGTCCAAGAACTAAGTGTAGTTGTGGGGGGTGGTTCCTGTGAAGGAACTTGTAGAAATCCTCGCGAAAGCGTTGGTCGATCAATCTGACCGAGTTCTCGTTACCCAGTCTGAGACGGATAAGAGCGTACATTTGCAATTGACCGTCGCACCAGAAGATATGGGGAAGGTTATTGGGAAACAGGGGAAGATCGCGAATGCTATTCGCACGCTGGTTAAAGCGGCTGCCGTCAAAGATGGCCGCCGAGTTCATATGGACATTGATCAATGACGTTGAGAAGGGCTTAGTGCCTTTCTCAACGTCTTCCAATATCTAGCTTGAAAGGGGCTAATAGAGTATGGATAAAGTGCTGATCGGCGAAGTGTTGCGTCCACATGGGTTGGGCGGAGAAATGAAAATTTATCCGTTAACATCCAGCCCTGAGCGCTTTCTAAAACTGGAGAAGGTCACCTTGTGGCGTGGAGAGATCAGTCAACACTTTCAGATTATTTCAGCCCGCGTACAGGCGGGTCTGGTATTTCTCATTGTAGAGGGCATTGATAACATAGACCAGGCGGAAAAGTACCGAGGATGGGAAGTTCGGATTGATCGTTCAGAAGTTCCTCCTCTTAAAGAGGGTTGGTACTATTTCGAGCTTGAAGGGATGCAAGTCTATGAGGGTGATGTCTTGCTAGGCACCTTGGAGCAAGTGTTGGAAACTGGAGCGAACGATGTTTATCTGGTTAAGGGAACCAAAGGAGAGATATGTATTCCGGCTCTCAAAAGCGTTGTCCAGCAGGTGGATGTTCCCGGTCGACGCATGGATGTCATACTTCCCCCAGGGTTGTTGGAGGGTTAAACAACGGATGATACAATTTACTGTCTTAACGCTATTTCCGGAAATGTTTGCACCTTTACAAGAAAGTATTCTTAAGCGTGCTCAAGAGGCGGGCTTGGTTCAAATAAGGCTCGTCAACTTTCGCGATTATGCGACCAGTAAACACAAAAATGTCGACGATGTTCCCTATGGTGGGGGAGCAGGCATGCTCTTAAAACCCGAACCAATCTTTGCGGCTATCCGGGATTTGTCTCACCCAATTGGCAAACGAAGGGTTATTCTCCTGTCTCCACAAGGGCAGGTCTTTTGCCAAAAGAAGGCTAAAGAATGGTCGACAGAAGAGGAGCTTGTTTTTATTTGTGGGCACTACGAGGGATTTGACGAACGAATTCGTGAGTTGGCCGATGAAGAGGTCTCCTTAGGGGACTATGTATTGACAGGTGGGGAACCGGCAGCTATGGTCATGATTGATGCGGTGGCCCGGCTTATTCCAGGCGTTCTAGGAGAGGACGCTTCTTCCGAAGAGGATTCTCATAGCACTTCATTCTTGGAGTATCCGCAGTTTACCCGTCCGGCTGATTTTGAGGGACGGCAGGTTCCTGATATTTTGTTATCAGGACATCATGCTATGATTAAGCGGTGGAGGAGAAAAGAGTCGCTCAGGCGTACTTTTTTACGACGTCCGGACTTAATAGAAGCAGTTACTTTTGAAGCAGACGATTATCCGCTTTTGGAGGAACTTGTCCTTGACCACCCGAATATTGCGCTATGGAGAGCAAAATGGGAACATCTCTGCCCGCAGCCTAAACGAAGGCGGCGGTCATCAAATAAAGCTTTGGTCAAAGTAAGCGTTAAAAAATCAGAGGACCTCTGATTTCAGGAAGTACGTTGGGAGGAACCTCCATGGCAGACATTTATTTGGCTTTGATCCATGCTCCTGTTTACAATAAGAATATGGACATAGTTGCGACTTCGATCACGAACCTAGACCTTCATGACATTGCTCGTTGTTCAACAACTTATGGTATAAAACGCTATTACGTTGTCCATCCCGCCGAAGCACAGCGTAAGTTGGCCGGGCGGATTATGGGGTTTTGGCAAGACGGTTATGGAGCGGAATATAATCCAGACCGCCAAGAAGCGTTCGCACGTGTGAAAATTGCCGAGAATTTGGCAGAAGTTTATGCGGAAATTGAAGCTGAACAAGGGGTAGCTCCTATAAAAGTGGCAACGGATGCTCGAAAATACGCCAATACAGTTACTTATGCACAACTTCGTGAGGACATAGAAACTAAGGAAGCTCCGATTTTATTACTGTTTGGTACGGGTTGGGGACTGCTCAAAGAAGATGTTGAAAACATGGATCGTATTCTTGAGCCTATCTATGGACCGACGGATTACAATCATTTGTCGGTACGTTCTGCAGTGGCAATTATTTTGGACCGCTTACGTGGACACTAAAGGGTATATTGAATAGGGATTTTGACGGCAAGAGCGTTTAGGATATGCGTTTAGATTGAAACTATTGCATAACTAAATAGGTTATGATAAAATAAATAAGTCTTATAAGGATGGTCCGCTCGCTGAAAAATCAGTGTATGAACATCTAGACAGGGAAGGGGGGAATTTTATAATGGATTATATTCGCATGATTGAAGAAGAACAAATGAAAAAGGATCTTCCTAACTTCCGTCCAGGTGATACAGTACGTGTACATGTGCGCATTGTTGAGGGAACTCGTGAACGTATTCAGCTTTTTGAAGGGCTTGTCATCGCAATGAAAGGTGGCGGCATCAGAGAGACCTTTACCGTTCGTCGTGTCTTCGCTGGTGTCGGGGTTGAACGTACTTTTCCTCTACATTCACCTCGTTTGGATAAGATTGAGGTGTCTCGCCGGGGTGTGGTACGCCGGGCTAAGCTTTACTATATACGTGGACTTTCAGGTAAAGCGGCGCGGATTCGCGATCGTCGCATTGGCTAAGGTTAAAAATGGGCTGGAGCAATCCAGCTCTTTTTTTTAATCAGTCACAAGTGTATCTTATTATTTCGTGTATGCTCCTCGGAATCTTGTTCATACTAAAAGAGTAGAGCGAGAGGGGAGCGTAACGATGGAACATAAGAAATCAACAAAAAAATGGGTTTTAGCAATTATTGTTGCAGTTTTGCTAATGGGTGGACTTTTGCGTTGGGGAGTATGGCAGCCCTATTTGATTCCTTCACCTTCTATGGAACCTGGTATGATCCCAGGAGACCGCATTCTTGTCAATCGTCTTGCGTATCGTTGGTGGGCTCCCACCCGTGGAGATGTTGTTGTGTTTGCTTTTCCAAAGGATACAAAACGTACCTTTGTCAAACGAGTTATTGCTGCCGAGGGGGAAACAGTTGAACTTCGTGACAATAAAGTTTTCGTGAATGGGAACGTTATCCAGGAACCTTATGTTAAACCTGGCGATTATCCTCCTTATGGTCCGGAGATCGTTCCGGTGGGGAGGGTGTTTCTGCTAGGGGATAATCGTCGTGAGAGTGAAGACTCGCGAGAATGGGGGCTTCTTCCTAAAAATTACCTTTTGGGAAAGGCTTGGTTGTTATACTACCCTTTTCAACGTTTTAAGTTCTTTTAGCTATGATTTAATGTTGAATTAAAAGAATTAAATTCTTTTAATAAGGATAATGAGGGATAATTATGACTATTCAATGGTTTCCGGGGCATATGGCTAAGGCGAGACGCCTTTTAATTGAACAACTTCAATGGGTTGATGTTGTTTTAGAACTTGCCGATGCTCGAATACCGGTTAGTAGCCGTAACCCGATGCTTCATAAGCTGCTTGGTAACAAATCGAGATTATTACTACTTAATAAAGCGGATTTGGCAGATCCCAATTGGACGTCAAAATGGCTTACACACCTAAGAACTGCAAGCCCTGTTTATGCGGTTAGCGCTACTACGGGGGTTGGGGTTAAACAGATTGTACCAGAATTAGAACGTATGGTTCTGGTTAAACAAGCAAAACAGGCTGCCAAAGGCATTCGTCCACAAATGATTAAGGTCATGATTGTCGGTATTCCAAACATCGGTAAATCGTCATTGATCAATCAATTGACGGGAGGAGCCCAAGCTAAAGTCGGTAACAAACCAGGTGTGACTCGTGGAAATCAATGGGTTCGGATTCATGAACGAGTTGAACTGTTAGATACGCCAGGTATGTTGTGGCCTAAATTTGATGACCCTGATGTTGGACGAAAGCTTGCTGCACTCGGAGCCATAAAAGATGATGTTTTTGATATTGAAGAATTATCGATCTGGATCATTGATTGGCTAAAGCAGCATTCTCCAAATGCCTTACTCCGCTATCAGACTGCGGACTCGGAGGTTACATTGGAGAGCCTGGGTCGAAAACGAGGGTGCTTGATTCATGGTGGGCGCGTAGATACCCTAAAAGCTGCTCAGATTTTTCTGCGCGAACTCCGCATGGGACACCTTGGTCCAATAACGATGGATTACGACTTTGAGTAATTTCCCTCATGCATATTTATTATCTCTGAGTGAATAATATAGGCTAAATAAAGGAAATTGACATTACTTGTCGAATTGATAATATAGGGAGAGAAGAGGAGAAAAGTGTGGAACCGTTATCCCAGATGAATGTACGGGAAGTTGAAGAAGCACTGTATAAAGACCCTTCCCCTCGAATGTTTTGCGCATGCCAGAACGATCCGCGTCAAGGAGTTCGGCGACTTGCAGTGCGGTTACTTAAGTATCAGCAAGCACAAGCTACGGAACAGGCACGTATTCAACAACTGCTTGTGGAAGAAAAGAAATTATGGAAAAAAGGATTTTTGTTGCTAGCGGGTATTGATGAAGCAGGGCGTGGACCATTGGCTGGTCCGGTCGTTGCTGCGGCTTGTATTCTTCCGGCACGTTTTGATTTGCCTGGCCTCAATGACTCTAAGATGCTGACTGAAAGTAAACGAGAAAAACTTTATCCTCAGATTCAGGCTCAGGCAATTGATTATGCTATAGGAAGTGCAGAACCGGCTGAGATTGATGCCTTGAATATATTACAAGCCACCAAGTTGGCTATGAAACGCGCAGTCGAGGGATTGACAGTTCGTCCACATTACTTATTGATTGACGCACTAAAACTCCCTGATGTTCATCTTCCACAGCTCCCGATAGTAAAGGGAGACCAAATAAGTGCCTCGATTGCAGCGGCCTCGATCTTAGCAAAGGTGACACGTGACCGCTTGATGGTTGAACTCCATGCTCTTTATCCTGAATATACGTTCTCTAAAAACAAGGGGTATGGAACGAGTGAACACATGCAGGTTTTGCGGCGTTTAGGACCCTGTCCTCTTCATCGAAGAAGTTTTGCTCCGATGAACCAAGGGACGTCCGCTAGTTGATAGAAAGGCGGTGGTGCAAAGGTTAAACTGTTGACCATACCTGATGAGTGTGGCACAATAAGCTTAGCTGATTAAAGCGATGCATCAGAATTTTGATGAAAGGAGGTTAAGAGGATGGGTGATAATAATTTTGCTGGTGTAGGTGTCTTTCTAGTTGGTGCGATAGCAGTATCGATCATTATGATGATCGTGCCAAAATTGTTGGCACCAAACAAACCCCACAAAGAGAAATTGACGAGTTATGAGTGTGGGAACGAGACAATTGGACGGACCTGGCTCGGATTTAAGAGCAATTATTTTATGTACGCCATAGTCTTTACAGCGTTTGATGTTGAAACAGTTTTCTTGTTTCCTTGGGCCTTGACGTTCCAAAAACTGGGAACCTTTGCTTTTGTGGAAATGTTCGTCTTTATTGTCATTCTCTTGGTCGGTTTCTGGTATGCTTGGAAAGAAGGTGCTTTAGAGTGGATGTAGCTTCAGAAAGACGGCTTCGTGAAGAAGAAGCACTGATGGAAAAAAACATTTTGGTAACGAATCTCGATAAACTTCTAAACTGGGCTCGTGGGCATTCTTTCTGGCCCGTAACGCTTGGTTTAGCTTGTTGTGCGATTGAGATGATGGCCACTGGCGGACCTCGTTATGACATTTCGCGCTTTGGCTGGGAAGTTTTTCGTGCGTCCCCTCGTCAAGCGGATGTTATGATTGTGGCAGGAACCTGTACTCGCAAGATGGCTCCATTGTTGAGACGTGTTTATGACCAAATGCCTGAGCCTAAATGGGTTATTGCTATGGGAAGTTGTGCAAACGCTGGGGGCCCCTTTGTAGATTCTTATTCCATGATGGCTGGCGTAGATAAGGTTGTCCCAGTGGATGTTTATATCCCTGGTTGCCCTCCACGACCAGAATCCTTGTTATATGGTCTTTTGCAACTTCAATACAAAGTTTCGAATCCTGCTAAGGTGAGGTTAATGAGAAATGGAAAATAATCTACTAAAACAACAAGTAGAAGAACTTGCAACTCGGGTTAACGGTGAAGTTGAAGAGAGCTTTGGGGTACTTGTTTTAAAAGTTAAAGCTCCATCTATTATTGAAACTCTGACAGCAGCTAAAAATTTCCCGAATATTCCATGTGATTTTTTACACGATTTATGTGGAATGGACCTTGGCGATCACTTCGAAGTAGTCTATCAGCTTTCTAGTTTGCACGGAACACAGCTTTTGCGCGTAAAAGCAATCGTTGACCGAGAAAATCCGGTGATTGATTCCGTGACAAGTATTTGGCAGGGGGCAAACTTCCTAGAGCGTGAGGCCTATGACATGTTCGGGATTAAATTTAAAGGACATCCTAACCTTAAACGAATCTATATGTGGGATGATTTTGAAGGTTATCCGTTGCGCAAGGACTATGTGATCGAGCCTATAGAGGTTCGTAATATCACGCGCATACGGATAGAAGGGGAATAGGGGGAAAAACCATGACTATTGAAAAAACTGAACAACTACTCTTGAACATGGGCCCCCAGCACCCGAGTATGCACGGCTTGTTCCGCATGGTGGTCAATCTAGAGGGTGAAACGGTTACCAAACTTGAACCCAAAATTGGATACCTTCATCGGGGGATGGAGAAACTTGCGGAAAGCCGAACTTATTCACAATTTATTCCTTATACGGACCGCCTGGATTACCTTGCGTCTCCGCATAACAACTGGGCCTATGTCCAAACGGTAGAAAAACTCATGGGTGTTGAAGTTCCCGAACGGGCTGAATACTTGCGGGTTATTTTTGGCGAGCTTTCTCGGATTGCTAGTCATCAGGTTTGTATTGCCAGTACTGCCCTTGATATGGCGGGATGGTCGTTGTGGTCTTATGCTTTCCGTGACCGCGAACGCATCTGCGATATGTATGAGATGACAGCAGGAAATCGTTTGACAGTCAACATTATGCGTATAGGTGGCATGTGTGCAGAGCCGCCAGCAGAGTTTTGGCCTGCCCTTCAATCGTTTCTTGATGATACGCCAGAGATGCTCGAAGAATATTACGGCATGTTTTTCGGCAATGAGATTGCCCAAGGTCGATTGAAAAGCGTTGGTATCTTATCGAAGGAGCTTGCAGAAAACCTTTCGATCACTGGTCCAGTTTTACGGGCGTCAGGTGTTAGTTATGACGTGCGCAAAGCGGAACCTTACAGTATCTATGATCGGTTTGATTTTAACGTACCAGTTCGAACAGGGTGCGACAGCTATGACCGTACCATAATCCGGATGGATGAGATCGTGGAAAGTATCAAGATCATAAAGCAAGCAGTCCGTGATATTCCAGAAGGCCCGATTATGGCCAAGGTACCTAAGGTTATCAAACCTCCAGCTGGCGAAGTCTATCATCGAGTTGAGAACCCCAAAGGGGAATTAGGATTCTATATCGTCAGTGATGGTACGACTAAACCCGCACGGGTTCGTATTCGGCCAGCCACATTCATTAACTTACAGATGCTCCCGATTGTGTGTTTAGGATGGAAAATCCAAGACGTTGTGGCAATTTTTGCAACGTTGGATGCTGTATTGGGTGAAGTGGATAAGTAGTAAATTGCAATGAGGGGAGAATAAGATGGAGACTTTAAGTAAGCTGATGGAGACTTTAGATAATCTGTTTTTGATTATTGCGCACTTCATCCGTGGACTTTTTGCGGATCCCCAATCAGTTTGGGCAAATTTAACCATGAGTATCATTAATTTTATCATCGTGGTTGTCATTATTGTCCTTGCTGCTTTGATTTTGATTTTACTTGAACGTAAAGTCGCAGGTTGGACATCACAGAGACCAGGGCCCAATCGTCTAGGTCCGCGCGGATGGTTCCAGACTATAGCAGATGCATTAAAGCTCATGGGCAAAGAAGATATTACTCCGGCAGGCGCTGACAAGTTTATTTTTAAAATCGCGCCAATGATTATCTTCTCCCTCCCGATGATGTCCTTAGCGGTCATCCCTTTTGGGAATGGCTTAGCACCCCTTGATCTTGATTTAGGTATTTTTTATTTTCTTGCGATCTCCGCTATTTCAACAGTGGCTTTCTTAATGGCTGGATGGGGATCAAACAATAAATACTCCTTACTTGGGGGCATGCGAGCAGTTGCTCAAATGATTAGTTACGAAATCCCCTTGATTTTCTCCTTGCTTGGGGTTGTCATGATCACCCAATCGTTTAATTTAGGCGTCATTGTTAAAGCACAAGCAACCGTTCCCTTTATTCTTCTTCAACCTCTGGCATTTGTGATCTTCATCATAGCCGGTATGGCGGAACTTAATCGTGCGCCGTTTGACCTGGTTGAAGCAGATCAGGAAGTCGTTGCCGGGCCGTTTACAGAGTACTCGGGACTTCGCTGGGGATTATTCTTCCTCGGAGAATATGGGAGTATGACGGCTATCGCTTCACTTGCTGCAACTGTTTTTCTAGGTGGTTGGCAGGGACCGGCAATATTGCCTGGTTTCGTCTGGTTCTTTATGAAAATCGGGGTTGTGATCTTCTTTATCATGTGGGCTCGTTGGACTTTTCCACGAATTCGTATTGACCATTTAATGCACTTAGGGTGGAAGGTCTTGTTGCCACTTTCGATTTTAAACATTATTTTAACGGGTCTGGGGATATTCATTTACCGACTCGTGATGGGAGGGTGACATAGTGTTTGGTAAAGGTCTACTACAAGGTTTAGGCATCACGTT
>DHJG01000123.1:0-388 GCA_002404215.1 Desulfosporosinus sp. UBA4726 | reverse complement strand
TACAAGGTTTAGGCATCACGTTCAAACGCATGATCGGTCCCAATATCACGGAGTTTTACCCTGAGGAGATGCCAAATCTTCCGATCACAGTGCGTAGTTCCATGGGACTTGACCGGAGCAAGTGCATTTCTTGCAATATGTGCGTGATGGTCTGTCCAAACTCTGTTATTAAATTGACCAGTGAAAAAGATGAAAACAACAAAAAAGTTCTCAAAAGCTATCATATGGATGTTGGTCGTTGCTTGTTCTGTGGTATGTGCGCTGAAGTATGTCCGACAAAGGCCTTGACAGTGACTCAGGAATTCGAAAACTCAGTTTTTGAACCGGATGGTTTGCAGTGGGATATGATTCAACGGGCTGAGCGAAAAGGGAAGGTGGGGTAAGCGTG
>DHJG01000200.1:2972-4282 GCA_002404215.1 Desulfosporosinus sp. UBA4726 | reverse complement strand
GAGATCGCCAATAACACGCAACAAAATCTAGCAGATAGAGCAACGACCATTGCCCGTATTGTGGCCCACTCTCCTCTCGTAATTGACGCTCTAAATGGGCAAAGAGCTGAAACGGAAATTCAGCCCTTTGCGAATGAAATACGACAGATCACTGCTGTCGAGTTTGTTGTTGTCCTGGATATGCATGGGATAAGAAAGTCTCATCCTGATATCGACAAAGTCGGTCAGCCCTTTGTAGGAGGAGACGAAGGGGCTGTTCTAAAGGGTCATGAATACGTTTCCAATGCCAAAGGAACTCTAGGCATGTCCTTACGCTCATTCACCCCTATAGTCACTTCCACTGGCAAGCAGGTGGGAGCCGTAGCCGTGGGGATCTTGCTGAACAATGTCAATCAGGCTGTCGCCCAAAGTCGGTTAATTATTTACATAAGTGTAGGTATCGGATTACTGGTAGGAGTTATTGGTGCCGTTTTTTTAGCCCGAAAAATAAAGAACATCATGTTTGGCTTAGAACCTAAAGAGATTGCCAAAATGCTCGAAGAACGCAGTGCCATGTTAGAATCCGTCAGGGAAGGTATTTTGGCAATTGACGCAGATTCTCGTATTACACTCGCGAATGCTGCGGCTATCCGATTATTTAATCAGGCGGGAATTTCAGGTGACCCAGTTGGGGAAAAAGTAGAAGACTGTATACCCAATACCCTGATGAATATTGTGCTGGAAACAGGGCGTGCGGAATTAGATCAGGAACTGGATTTGTTCGGCATAACAATCGTAACAAACATCATTCCGCTCTGTGTAAAGGGTAAAAATGTCGGTGCAATTGCTACGTTCCGGGACAAAACCGAAATAAAACAAATGGCGGAAGAATTGACGGGTGTGCGTCTCTATGCTGAGGCTTTGCGTGCACAAGCCCATGAATTTATGAATAAATTGCAGGTTATTCTCGGTATGGTCCATATGAAGTATTATGACCAGCTTTCCACGTACATTAGCAAAATCGCTCACCAACATCAAAGTGAAATCGGTTTTATCACTAGACGCATTAAAGATCCAGTATTAGCCGGCTTTATTTTGGGGAAAATGAGTTATGCCCGAGAGGTTGGAGCAGAGTTAGTACTGTTCGAAGAATGCTTTTTGCCGGTTACTGCAGACCCGGATATGATCCACGAGATAGTTACCGTGTTTGGGAATTTGGTCGATAATGCGCTGGAAGCGGTTGTTAATTGCCCCCTTAAACGACTTGACGTTAACTTTTCTTATGAAGACAATGTTATAATTCTTGAAGTAAGCGATACTGGGCCCGGTAT
>DHJG01000200.1:480-2808 GCA_002404215.1 Desulfosporosinus sp. UBA4726 | reverse complement strand
AATGGAAGCATTGAGATCGTTTCAGAAGAAGGTCAAGGGACTCAATTTAAGGTGTCTTTACCTTATAAGAGCAAGGATGAGATAGAATGATTAAAGTCTTAATTGTAGAAGATGATCCTATGGTCGCTGAATTTAATAAGCGTTACCTTGAGCAAGTCGGAGGCTTTGAGTTAATAGCAATTGCTCCTTCAGTTGCTGATGCTTTAAACATTTTAGATCATCAAAAAATTGAATTAATCTTACTTGATATCTTCATGCCCGGCATGAATGGCTTTGATTTATTGGCAGAGATTCGACAACTCGGTCAAGGGGTGGATGTTATTGTCGTATCCGCTGCCTGTGATAGTCAAAGTATCAAGAAGGCTTTGCGCTATGGAGCGGTTGATTATTTAATCAAACCGTTTGAATTTGAACGGTTTAATACAGCTTTATCCACCTACCGAGACTGGGTTAAGATGACGAAGGGACAAGAAAAACTCAGCCAGGCAGAATTGGATATACGACTTCTTCACCCGAACCCGCTTCCTGTGCACAGTGAATTACCGAAAGGTCTGACCCGTAATACCCTGAAGACGGTCTGGGAAAGCATACAAGCAATGAAAGAACACTCGTTTTCGACGGAAGAAATGGCCAACCGGATTGGAGTTTCTCGTGTGTCGATGCGCAAATACCTAGCTTTCCTTACGGATATTGGAGTTATTGAGATGGAAGTTATCTACGGTTCAGTCGGTCGACCGGTCTATCAACACCGCTGCATAAAACCTGAAAGCGATTTAATAAAGACGTATTTCTAACCGGCTGGCAGGCCGGTTTTAGCTTACTTTAGTTACTTTACTTAGTTTAATTATAAAACGATTACTATAGTTAATTAAACTGTGCAAATTATCTGAAAAAACTTATTATGAAGAAGCAAAGAAATTCAGGAGGTGCTTCTATGAGTTTGGCTATGAAAAAGGAAGTCTTAAATCCCAGTTTAAAATCGCCTGAGAGCAAGGAAACCCCACCGTCCAGTTTTCTATCCAAGTTAAGGAACTTAAAAGTAGGAGTTGTTCCCTTGCCTCTCTATCTGGTCTTGGCGGCGGTCATATTTTCGGCATCAATGTACGGCAAACTCCCTGCGGATATGATCGGTGGTTTTGCGGTCATCATCATTATGGGTATCCTGCTCGGGGATATCGGGCTTAAGATCCCCATTTTAAAAGATATTGGGGGCCCTGCCATTTTGGCTATTCTTGTTCCATCAACGATGGTCTTTTACAATTTAATTAATCCATCTGCCTTGAAGGCTATTACAGCTGTCATGAAGACATCCAATTTCCTCTATTTGTATATTTCCGTTTTAGTCGTGGGCAGTATCCTTGGCATGAATCGGAAAGTTCTTGTTCAAGGGTTTATGCGGATGTTCGTTCCTCTCATTGTTGGGACAGTTGCCGCCATTTCAGCTGGATTACTTGTCGGAACGTTATTTGGCTACACCATCCACCGTACATTCTTTTATATTATTATTCCTATTATCGGTGGGGGCATTGGGGAAGGTATACTTCCACTTTCAATTGCTTATTCAGCTATTTTAAAAATTCCCCAAGAAGCCCTTATCGGTCAACTTATTCCCGCGGCTGTCATTGGTAATATTGTCGCGATTGTCTGCGCCGGATTATTAAAACGTTTAGGGGAAAAGAAACCGGAGTTTACCGGAAACGGAATACTGGTCAAAACCGGGGATGACTCTGGAGTTTTAAACGCCAAGGGCATTGATAAACCGATTAACTTCCCTCTCATGGGCGCAGGCCTTCTCATCGCTTGTACCTTCTTCATATTTGGTAACGTAATGAGCCCGTTTATCGGAATTCCTGGTGCAATTATTATGATTTTCACCGCTGCCATCGTAAAATATCTGAACATTATGCCCGCTTCCATGGAACAAGGTACGTTTCATCTGTACAAGTTTGTATCTTCGAGCCTCACCTGGCCTTTAATGGTCGGTTTAGGCGTACTATATACCCCTCTGAAAGATGTGATCGCCACCGTAACTCCTGGATACCTGGCCGTCTGTGCATCGGTCGTTATAGCTATGATCTCTTCCGGATTCTTTATCGGTCGCTTCATGAACATGTATCCCGTTGAATCCGCTCTTGTCACTGGGTGCCACAGTGGTCTCGGTGGAACAGGGGACGTCGCTATTCTTTCTGCTTCCAATCGGATGGAATTGATGCCTTTTGCTCAGATTTCCACCCGTATCGGCGGCGCCTCGATGATTGTTCTTGCCTCTATCTTGATAAAACTTTGGCATTAGGGGGACTTGTGTGGCACAGCGCTCGGTCTTACGAC
>DHJG01000200.1:0-215 GCA_002404215.1 Desulfosporosinus sp. UBA4726 | reverse complement strand
AGAACGAAGAACGAAGGTTGGGAGACGGCACATTTCATGTGCGCCGTCCTCTGGGGTCACTTCACGGAGTTTGCTAATCTGCTTACGTAAAGACGTCGCGCTCGTGTCACACTGCGTCCTGGGCTTGGGTCGGAGAATGGTGAATGGTGAGGAGTGAGCCTATCTTAGGGAGACGGCACATTTCATGTGCGCCGTCTGCTTGGGTGCAAGTTGGG
>DHJG01000170.1:12528-14369 GCA_002404215.1 Desulfosporosinus sp. UBA4726 | reverse complement strand
TCATTATTCCTTCCACGAATGTTAATTATTACAATAATTACGTTAAATCAGAATATCACCTTCTAAAATCAATCATAGTAACCACGCATGTTACGACTGCACAAGCTTCTTTATAAAATCTTGTAATTTTCTAGTCTAGCAGGTAGGATGTGAGTGATAGCACAATAGCTGCATATCTCCTGTGTTCTTGAATAGTTCAATACGCATGTCGAAAAGCTGGTATATCAAATCCGCTCCGAAGGGAAGCTTTTGATAGCCTAGAGAGGAGAGGTATTTATCATACTTGATATCAAAACCCTTGCTTTTGTCCTGTGCCTAACTTTTCTCACCCAGGTTGTCGCTCTTTCTGTCCAATATAGCATGCATAGAACTTATCGTGGGTTTGGATGGTGGCTACTAGGTTCTATCTTAATGGCACTAGGGGTTATCTTTATGCCCATGCTAACCGTAAAATCACTAGAGATGCTCGCTAGGATCGCTAACCCTCTGATGTTTTTAGGGCAAATCTTCCTCTATATCGGCATTATGCGATTCCTTGATAAGAAAGAGAATCGCTGGCTACTCAGTTCGATTTTTGTTGTCTATATTCTTTTTTATTATTACTATATGTATTTTTATAATGACATTTCCTCACGTACAGTTGTTGTAACTGCTGGGTTATCTGCTATTTCCTTAATGACCGCCTACAAGCTTTTTTTTGAAAAAGACATACGTATCTCTGCCTCAGCTAACTTTACTGCCGCTATTTTTCTCGCTTTCGGATGTTTTATGACAATACGTTTTTTTGGGGCGCTTATCTTGCCGCCTATTCACGAGTATAGGGACCAAGCTTTGCTTCTTATATCTAGCTTTGTAATTCCAATCGTCACCAGTCCGCTATGGACATTTGGGTTTATCCTCATGGTTAATCAGCGCCTAAATGCAGAAAATTGGGAAGAAAAAGAGAAATTGCAACTCGTCTTTAACGCAAGCCCGGATGCGGCAATGATAACTCAATTGCTGGATGGTCTATTTGTTGACGTCAATATTGGGTTCTCCGTAATGACTGGTTACACTCGTGCCGAGGTAATTGGAAATTCCGCCTCAAAAATCAGTGTCTGGCATAATATAGCGGATCGACAAATTGTTATTACTGAGTTGAAGGATAAAGGAATTTGTACAAACCTAGAATTTGTTTTTAAGCGCAAAGATGGAAGTCCCTTCCTCGGTACGATCTCTGCCAGAATCATTACCCTTCATTCTGTATCCCATATTGTCAGCGTGATTCACGACATAACCGAGCGCAAGCAGAGTGAGGAGGCGCTTATGGAAAGTGAAGAAAAATATCGATCTATTCTCAATGCCTCTCCTGATGACATCACGATCACGGATCTGGAAGGGCGCATCATCATGGTTTCCCCGGCGGCGAAAAAGATGTTTGGTTACGAACTGAATTTTGATGAATTTACCAGCATGCGGCTCGTTGACTTCATCGTGCCCGAAGATGTTGAGAGAGCTCAATCCAACATCCTACGAATGTACCAAGGAGGAGATCCCCGACCCAATGAATACCGTGGAGTTCGTAAGGATCGGAGCATCTTTGATATTGAGGTAAATAGTGGGTTTATTCTTAACTCAAACGGACAACCTACCAAAATGGTATTTATTGTCCGTGACATTACAGAACGCAAGTTAGCAGAGCAGCAGATCCAAGAGTTATTTCAACAGCTTGAAATCGAGAAAAACACCGCTCATTTTAATTCGATAACTGACAGTCTGACAAGACTGGCGAATCGCAGATACTTTGATGAGGCTCTCAAAACAGAGTTTTACAGATTGAAGCGCACTGGCTCTACTTTGTC
>DHJG01000170.1:11815-12371 GCA_002404215.1 Desulfosporosinus sp. UBA4726 | reverse complement strand
GTACCTGATATTGTTGCACGATATGGTGGAGAAGAGTTTGTTGTTATACTGCCTGAAACAGAAAACGTTGGGGCCGAAACTTTGGCGGAACGAATCAGGAATGCAGTTGAAGCACTCGCTATTGCACACTCAGCATCCGACATTTCGAATTACGTTACGGTCAGCCTCGGGGTTGTAACCGCCGACACGAGCAGGTTAGCCTCACCAGAACGAATTGTGGCACTAGCGGATGAAGCTCTATATTCTGCCAAAAAGAGTGGACGTAATCAGCTAGTGGTTTCATATTTCCAGGCGGATTAGCTACGTATAAAATATTCATGGAACCTATGCAGGATATCCTATCAAAGAAGCTAACTTGTTCTTACTTGTTAAAGCACTTCAACAGCTATAAAATATAGCTGTTGAATACAAGGAGGTTGAATTTTATGTCCTATTTACTTAAACCATTACAAGCAGGCTCATTAACTCTAACTAACCGTTTGGTAATGCCACCAATGGCTACCGCGAAATCAGATCCTGATGGGAAAGTAAACCAGTCTGTTCTAAATTACTATGC
>DHJG01000170.1:3999-11706 GCA_002404215.1 Desulfosporosinus sp. UBA4726 | reverse complement strand
GGGAAGGCAAGTGACCTACAGCTTTCCGTTTCTGACGATAGCGTAGTTGAAGGCCTAAGTAAATTGGCGGCGGTCATTCACGATAATGGCTCTAAGACCGTGATGCAAATAAACCACGCCGGAAGCAATACTACTTCTGAAATTACTGGAACTACTCCTGTAGCTCCTTCAGCAGTCTCGCACCCACGTCGAGGGAGTATGCCGAATGAACTTACCCTCCAGGAAATTGCGAATATCATCAGGTCCTTTCAATCTGCAGCTCGACGAACTAAGGAGGCTGGTTTTGATGGCGTGGAAATCCATTCCGCCCATGGTTACCTTCTCAATCAATTTTTCTCTCCGCTAACCAACAAACGTACCGATGAATACGGTGGAAATATCAATAATCGGATTCGCCTTCACTTACAGGTTATAGAAGCAATACGCGCTGAAGTCGGTGACGAATTCCTTATTCTTTTACGATTAGGTGCCTCAGATTTCAAAGCAGGGGGAATCATTATCGAGGACAGTCAAGTTGCCGCCCAAGCATTTGAAAAGGCCGGCGTAAACATTCTTGATATTTCCGGCGGTTTCTCCGGATATATAGTACCTGATCTGAGCGGACAAGGTTTTTTTGCACCGCTCAGCGAAGCCATTAAAAAAGTTGTCTCCATTCCAGTAATTCTCACTGGTGGGATTACCGAAGTACAAGCAGCTGAACAATTGCTTGTTGAAGAAAAAGCTGACCTCATTGGAGTAGGAAGAGCGCTTCTTCATGATTCCAAATGGGCAGCACAGGCTATCCAAAATATACAGCTTCATGAGTCATAGGCACTCCAGAAATCACATGTTTGGATAATATGGCCTAAGGCCCTTCCGTAAGCCAGTCTCGGCGGCCGGGAGGGCCTTATTGATATACCTATATCTTCAACCCTTCCAAAAATGCGCAAATTTACATTACTTGTCATTCCTGAGAATATTCGATAGACTGTGCAAAGGGGGGAATATTCATGGAACATGTCCTAATCAAGACCCAGCAATTGACAAAGCGATATGGGCCCGTCTCGGTGGTCAAAGGTCTTAACCTGGAAGTCAAAAGTGGAGAAATATTTGGCTTCCTTGGGCCGAACGGGGCCGGTAAAACGACTACCATTAAAATGTTAACTGGTCTGTTAGACCCCAGTGAAGGAGAGGCTTTCATTTGCGGCTACGATATTAGCAAACAGCCCACTCAAGCCAAGGCATTGATGGCCTATGTGCCTGATCAGCCTAAATTATACGGTAAGCTTTCTGCGCGAGAATTCTTACACCTTGTGGCAGCCCTTTATCGAGTACCTAAAGACATCATAGCTGAAAGGACAGAACAGCTTCTCGGTATGTTTGAACTCGGAGATCGGGTTGATGAGTTATTAGAGAGCTATTCCCACGGTATGCGGCAGAAGGTGGTGTTGGCGGCAGCCCTCATCCACCAGCCCAAGGTCATCCTGCTCGATGAACCTACTGTTGGCCTTGATCCTGCCAGCGCCCGACTATTGAAAGACGTGTTACAGGAGATGGCTCGACAGGGGGCGGCAATCTTTGTCTCGACTCACATTCTAGAGATTGCCGAAAGAATGTGCCACCGTGTCGGTATTCTCAAAGACGGTCTGCTAATTGCTCAGGGTAGTCCTGAGGAACTGCGTCAGAAGGTTGGGCATAGCGGGGAAAGCTTGGAAGATATCTTCCTCGAGCTGACCGGTGGTCATGAAAATGCGGAATTAATCCATAGTCTAGAGGAGGGATAAAGCCTGTGAAAATACTATTACCGCCTCCTCTAACAGACCCACCACCAGAACAATCGTTTGTTCAAGACTTTACGTTATTGTTCAAAGCCCAAATGCGAGTAACCTGGAATAAGATGCGACATAGGTCTTTGGGCACATTAATCGGGATGGCTGTCCTTTTGATTAGCTTACTTGCCATCCTAGTTTCCTTGGGATTTTTAGCCTATGGGTCACTGCAAACAATGTCCCCTCAAAGTGCTCAGGGATTTCTCTCCCTGTTATTTATGGCTGGATTAGCCAGTCAGATCTTTTTCGGCATCACTGCAGCCTTTGCTGCCCTTTATATGTCCGATGATTTAGAGCTTCTTTTCATGACGCCAGTCCCGCTTAAGGTCGTCTTTGCCGTAAAGTCACTGGCCGTTATCGGCAGCAACTTATTCACAGCCATTTTATTTACCTTCTTACCGGGAGTTTTTTACGGGCTGCTCTTTCATGCGGGAGCATCCTTTTACATCCTGGTTTTCTTAGTGGGTCTTGGACTATGGTTAATAGGGACTGCTATAGCAGAACTCATCAATCTACTGGTGATGCGTATTGTACCGCCACACCGGAGCAAGGAAGCCGTTGGCTTTATCGGAGCTTTTGCTGGCATTTTGATTGCCCTGGTCTTTCAGCTTCCTAATTTGCTGATCAGTAAAAATAATAAATTCAACCTAGCTGATTGGCTGGCAGGACAAGAACAAATATTCAACGTGATGAACTTCTTCCCCTGGGGATGGGGTTCACTTGCTTTAGTTAAGGGAATTTCCGGAAACTTCCTGACCGGACTGGGATGGAGCCTGCTCCTCCTTATTATGGGTGTGTTCCTTTTTCTGATTGCCTTCACGCTTTTAGAGCTGGGATTCCGGCGCGGTTTCATTTCCCTAAGCCAAGGTGAAGGTGGAAAGCGCCGCAAAAGACGAACAACCCTAGTCAAGGTGGATACGGCTAGTCATCCGCAGAATACTATTAATTCAATATTCCATGGGGAAGTCACGGGTACTGCCTCACCCTGGTTAGGAATGTGGGCAGTGGCTAAGAAAGATTTGCTCTCCATGAAACGTGACACTCGGGAATGGTTTGGCTATTTGACCCCTTTGATTATCATGCTTTTCTTTGTAGGTCAATTCTTATTTTCCCAGGTAGAATCTAGCCGTGTTTCTCTAATAACGGTTTTAATGATGTATACCGTTATGTTCAGTGGGAACATGGCATTGCAGTCGTTCGGTCGGGAGGGCGAATCCGACTGGCTCCTAAATAGTGTCCCCCTTGCTGGATGGCCAGTAGTGTGGGGTAAATTGCTGGCCGCTATTCTTCCGACTTTGTTGTTGATGGAAACCATGTTAGTGGGTACAGCTATGATTATCGGCGTTTCCACGACCCTAACGATTACTCTAGCGCTAGGAGCAGTGCTCCTCTCCCTGGGATCAAGCGCGATTGGACTCTTTTATTCCATCAATAACTGCCGCTTTAACCCTGACTCTCCACAACAACGCATTTCGCCCGGTGCTTCCATGCTTATGTATCTCATTAACTTATTTTTCATCCTCATCTTAGCCTTAGGTATGGTCTACCTTTTTCGGCCCAACGAGCTTATCTCTGTTCTTCAGCAACTTCCACCCATCACCTTCGAAGGAGGGCTTCGATCAGGCATAATTTATGGATTCTATCTCTTGAGTCGACCCTTGTTGTGGCCTGCAACTTGGCGAATTCTGACGGGAATCATCGTTGCCGTCGGAGTATGGTCGTTGATGTTTTTCGGATTTATGGCTGCAACAGTTCGACAGAGCCGGAAAGGCTTTCGAGTGGAACTTGTCACAGGAAGAAAGAAAAAGTTCAGAAAAAAATCAACCAACTAAGGAAGTCTCACTTAGTCAAACAAGGTGCTCCGCGTCAACTTGCGAGCACCTTGTTCTTTTGTTTACTGGCAATCCAATATAGGCTTATACCCATATTGTTGTTCAGGTATCTTACCCAGCTTGCCCACCAGCTATAGAATAAGAGATCATTCGCATGGCCTTAATCATAAAGGTTACTACTTGCTAACAGAATTTTTGTTATTCAAATATTTAGTGCAACTCTCTAGAAAGATCTTTATGCTCCTCTCCTCTTCTTGCTTTTTATCAAAGGTCATATTCCCTCTTCCCAACCTGTCACATAACCCAAACAGTGCTACTTCGTCAATGGAGACCTCTGCAGCCATTTTTTCGATATCCGCAAAAGGCAATCCCTTAGTAACAAAGAGTATTTGCATATGCCATCGTACCATTTTGGAAACTTGATTAATAAATTTCTCGTCACTGGTAAATTCCTTGAGAAATTTAACCGAAAGACTCTCTCCCCATTTATCATGGTCATATGACGTTATTTTCCCCTTTGTTAACTTGGTTGTGCATGCTTTACCCAAATCATGGAGCAATGCAGACCACATGAGCACCTTTGGATTTTGGCTAAGATGTTTCCGTTCTGCTGCATTATCAAGAACTAACATTGTGTGATTCCAAACACTACCTTCAGGGTGATGTTTCGGAGATTGAGGTACTTCCATTAACTCACCCAGTAACGTGTAAGGGTATTGGACTGCAAATATTCCTGTTTTGCTTAATTCGCTAAAGTAGTTTGAAGGTTTATGGTCACTCATTAAATGAGACTCTAATTCAATAAATGTTGGCATGCTAATTTGCTCCTACTCAAGAATATTTAGTTCTATGTTTACCCAAACTTAATAGATTTAATTCACCAATCTTCTAGGCTTCTCAGTGCTGGAATTACCTCATTGTACCTTTCCCCTTGTTTCTTCAGAATTCCACTTGACTTAAAGTAGACTCTAAGGTGTATGCTCTTTCATAGAGGAATAAAGAGGTTGAGGACTAACTAACTAAATTATCATTATAAAAATCTTGGAGGTTATTGAGTATGAAAAAATCAAAAGTCTATTTTACTGACTTTCACGTAACGATGAAAGAAAATTTGCAGCAGAAGTTGAGCCGTCTGATCAGAACGACGGGGATCAGTCAAATTGATTTTGACAAACAATATGCAGCAATCAAAATTCATTTTGGCGAGCCGGGTAATTTAGCCTATCTACGCCCCAATTTTGCCAAAACAGTGGTGGATATTGTGACGGAGCTGGGAGGGAAACCGTTTCTAACTGATTGCAATACTTTATATGTCGGTGGCAGAAAAAACGCGCTTGACCATCTGGATTCTGCTTATCTCAATGGCTTTTCACCCTTTTCCACCGGTTGTCACGTGCTGATTGGCGATGGATTGAAAGGTACGGATGAGGTTTTGGTCCCTGTTGAGGGCGGTGAATATGTGAAAGAGGCAAAAATCGGTCATGCTATTATGGATGCAGATATATTGATTTCTCTTACTCATTTCAAGGGACATGAACTGACTGGGTTTGGCGGTGCGTTGAAAAATATTGGTATGGGTTGCGGTTCCCGCGCAGGTAAGATGGAGATGCATAGCAGCGGAAAACCCCATGTTTCCCCTGAACAATGTGTAGGGTGCGGCATGTGCACAAAAATCTGTGCCCACGATGCCATTATCGTTACAGAGCTTAAGGCTTCCATTAATCACGAAAAATGTGTCGGTTGTGGCCGCTGTCTCGGCGTTTGCCCAATGGACGCTGTTCTACCTGGTTCGTTCGAATCTAATGAAATCTTGAATAAAAAAGTAGCGGAATACACTTGGGCAGTACTGCATGAACGCCCCCACTTCCACATCAGCTTGGTAATCGATGTATCACCTTACTGCGACTGTCATGCAGAGAACGATGTGCCAATTGTTCCGAATGTAGGTATGTTTGCATCCTTTGATCCGGTTGCACTGGACGTTGCTTGTGCGGATGCAGTAAACCGTCAGCCTGTCATGATGGGCAGTCTTCTTGAAAAAAGCATCCGTGAACACCATGACCATTTCACCGATGTCAGCCCAAATACCGACTGGAAAGTGGCAATCGACCATGCGGTTAAGTTGGGATTAGGAAGCAAGGAATATGAGTTGATTACAATTTAACGAATGCCTGTTTTCTTAGCTAACAAAAAAAGATAGGCCCAGCGAATTTTTGCCGCTAAGCCTATCTTTTCTTCGTGAACATCGCATAATAGAGGAGAATTTATCTATGGGATATACGATCAGCCAAGTTGCAGAAAAATTCGACCTGACTACGCACACACTACGATATTATGATAAAGAAGGTCTGCTGCCATTTGTAGAGCGTAATAAAGCTGGAAACAGAGAATTTTCGGACAATAATTTAGATTGGCTAAAACGCATTTGTTGTTTAAAAAACACAGGAATGCCAATTAAACAAATCAAGCAGTATATAGAATGGTGTTTGCAAGGGGATGAGACTTTGGAAATCCGAAGGCAAATGTACCTTGACCATCGTAAAGAGGTTCTGAAACAAATCGACGATTTAACGGCAAACCTTAAAATCATCGATTATAAGCTTGAATTCTATGAGACTGTTTGTAATATACCCATAAACGGAAATAAATTATCTGTTGAAAAGTAATGCCTTAATGTCACAAGGATTTGTTTATTGGTCCAATAGTATAAACACTGCCCAAAGACTAGCCCATTTTGCTAACCTCACCTTTTAAATACTACATAATCGAATCTCTGTTAAATCAATGATTATAACCTATAAAAATCTAAACATTAACTCAATATGTATGCCATAGTTCCCCAGAAGACTCTTAACGATCATACTTATAAACGTTCGTCTTTCACCCTTTGACAAGAACATATGTTTCATATTATAGTACATAGTAGTTGCGAAGTTAGGGGTGTTGAACATTGATATTTATGATAAATTGACGATCTTGTCAGACTCAGCAAAATATGATGTGGCGTGTACCTCCAGCGGTGTAGAGAGAAGTGGCAAGCAAGGAAGTATAGGTAACGCCGCAAAGGCTGGAATTTGTCATAGCTTTTCGGCAGATGGGCGATGCATATCGTTACTAAAAGTACTGATGACTAATATTTGCGTTTTTGATTGTAAATACTGTGTCAATCGTGTATCAAACGATATCGTACGAGTGGGATTTACGCCGCAAGAACTTGCAGAACTTACGATCAACTTCTATCGACGTAACTACATAGAGGGTTTGTTCCTTAGTTCCGGGGTAATAAAGAATCCCAACAATACTATTGAGCAAATGATTAAAGTTCTTGAGTTATTGCGTAACGCATACCACTTTGGCGGTTATATTCATGTCAAGGCTATACCAGGAGCAGACAGTGAACTCATTACCCGCTTAGGGCTTTTGGCCGACCGGATGAGTATAAACATTGAGCTACCTTCTCAGGAGAGTCTCAAGCTCTTAGCCCCGGACAAGACCAAGGAGTCCATTTTACGTCCAATGGAACTGATTAGTACTAAGATCCAGGAAAACAGTACTGACCTCGTAAAATTTCGGCACGCATCTAAATTTGTGCCAGCTGGACAAAGCACACAGCTTATTGTGGGTGCGACACCCGACACAGATCATAAAATATTAACCCTTACAGAAGGGCTTTATAGAAAATACCATCTTAAAAGAGTCTTTTTCTCTGCTTATATGCCAGTGGCTGAGCATTCACTGCTGCCTTCTATAGATATCAAACCACCTCTCCTCCGTGAGCATCGGCTTTATCAGGCTGACTGGCTCTTACGATTTTACGGCTTTGAGGCAAAAGAACTGCTTGATGAACAAAATCCCAATTTCAATTTACAGGTTGATCCCAAATGCAATTGGGCACTCAACCATCTAGAGAAGTTCCCTCTTGAGATCAATAAGGCTCCGTATGAGATGCTTTTACGAGTGCCCGGGATCGGCGTGACCAGCGCCATGCGTATTCTTACAGCAAGGAGAAGCGGTCCCATTGATTTTTCCGGACTTAAAAAGATGGGTATTGTATTGAAACGCGCCCA
>DHJG01000170.1:0-3850 GCA_002404215.1 Desulfosporosinus sp. UBA4726 | reverse complement strand
GCCATTAGAGCGCTTATGTCTGATCAGTATAAGCTTACGTCTCATTATCCAGAACAGCTTTCGCTTTTTAGTGAGCCTTTCATAAAAAGAGAGGATGTGCAACAATGCCTGACAGGACGGATCTAGTCTACGCTTATGATGGTAGTTTTCTAGGACTGATGTGTTGCGTTTTTGAAAGCTACGAGCAAAAGGAGATCCCTAGCGTCATCCGCCCCCCAGATGTACAACAGGGCCTTTTTGATACAGCTAAATGGATTGAGACGGACGAATATAAGTCGGACAGAGTTTTTAACTCGATTCCGTTGAAGATATCGTCCCAAGCACAGGAGTTGGTTAAGCTCGGTTTTTTGACAAATGCTCCGCACAAAGAATTATTAATCTATCATTTTCTGCGTTTGGGATTTAAGTACGGGAGCAAGGTTATGACAATGCTCACGGATGATACGGTTAATTCTCTCCAAAAAGCGGTGCGTCACTTAACCTCAGAAAGCCAAAAGTTTAAAGGCTTTGTTCGCTTTTCAGTTTACGGCGAGGTGCTTGTGGCTGTGATCGAACCCAAAAACTTTGTCTTACCCCTTCTATCACAGCATTTTTGCGACCGATTCCGTAACGAATCGTTTATGATTTATGATAAAACCCATCATATGGCCTTAATTTATCGATCACAAAAAGCGGAGCTGATGTTTGTGGACGAGCTAACGTTGCCAGAAGTTGATAGTACTGAAGTTGAGTACCGCCGACTATGGAAACAATTCTATAATACGATCGCCATTGAAGGTAGAAATAATCCACGGTGTCGTATGACTCTGATGCCGAAACGTTATTGGGGACAAATGACCGAATTTGATAAAAGTGATGAACTAGAGAAATCTAAAGGACCCGTTCAATGGCAGGTGGCCGAAACTGCCACTGAAATACCACCAACCACGCCAAGTTCTCTGGATTCCCATTTTCAATATCCAGCTCGCAAGTGAGACGATACCAAACTATCTTAAATGACATTCCCCGTATAAGCACCTTCAGTACTTAGGAAACAATAAGGCCAGCATCCTACCTATCAAAGGGATTCTTACAATACTCTTCTTCTGAATCACCTTCATAAACCCTAATATAGCCACATAGATGACGACTGAAACTAAAATTCCTGTCATCATGTTGATAGGAACCCCCAATTTGGGCGTTAAAGTATTGAGCTGATAAAATAGGACCCTTCCAAGGTATCCCATCGCTATCCCCGCTCCTAAAATCTTGATTATAGTCGAGATATCTAGAACAAAACCAATTAGTTTTACAACCGAAGTGTAATGTAAACTAGTTTCTAGAATGACACCAATGCTAATGGCTAAGATTACGCCATTGATTTCCAGCTGGGGATTGGAGGCCAAGGGATAAATAAGAGCAACGGCAGTGCATTTAGCTATGATGTTGTTGATCATCGCAGTCTTTGCTTGACCCATTCCCACTAAAACAGACTGAAGTGGAGTCTGGAGATAATTTAACAAGAAAAACGGTGCAATTAATCTAAGTAATGGTGCCGCCACCGGTGCGTGGTAGAGCACCGTCATTAATTCCTGCGCATAAAGATACAGCAAACAAGTACTGGGTGCGCCAACAATCAGGGCAGCACTGATCGCTTGATTTAAGCGGCGGTTGATCAAGCGGAGATTATTTTGCGCATTTGCCTCACTAATAGCGGGAACTAAAGTAACTCCAAGCGACTGATTGATAAAGGCAGGCAGAAATACCAGGGGCATAACAAAACCTGTCAACATCCCATATTGTCTTGTAATCAAGGCAGAGCTGACTCCAGCCACGGCTAGGCTTTTAGTAATCATGATCGGTTGTAGAGCCCGGGAAAAAGACATCACAAAACCATTGCCTGTGGTAGGCAATCCTGTCTGTAACAATTCGATCAGAATATTTTTACCCCGCAATGCTTGATTCCAACTAGGGTGCGGAACCTGGAATTTTCGATGATGTGAGTTTCTGAACAGGACAATAAACACAAGTAAGGAACAAGCTTCCCCCAACACACTGCTGAGTACCGCTCCCGCTGCGGCATATTCAATCCCCAAAGGAATCAACCACAGTACCAAAATATAGGTAAGACTTACTCTGACAAGTTGTTCGAGCACTTGCGCGATAGCGATCGGATTCATAGTTTGCCTTCCACGAAAATAGCCTTTGAGCACACTGGATACTGCCCCAATCGGAATAATCGGGATCATAGCCATGAACGCATAATACGAGCGCGGATCGGTTAAAAAGTAACGTGAGAATACCTTGCTACCTAAGACTGAGAAAAAAACTACGCAGATACTCAAACTTACCGTTATCGATAAGGATATAATGAGTATCTTTTTTATTTTCGTCCCATCTCTTTGGGTATCTGCTTCCGCCACTAAGCGGGAAATCGCTACCGGTAGCCCGATGGTGGTAAGGGTCATCATCAACCCCATAAAAGGCATGACCATTCTCTGCAAGCCAATTCCCTCGGCACCGAGAACTCTGGCTAGAACAATTGAATTAATAAAAACTAAGATTTTCGTTATAAAAGCGGCTACAGTTAGAACAAACGCCCCTTTGACCAAACTTTGTTTCTTCATGTGGTGAGCCTTCCTCAAAACAATGTTTGATCTATGTCTATGTATGCTCACCGCACTTCAAAACCAATTAATAAATCAATTTTGAGGATTAATCTTTTAAGGTAGGATAATCTCTGTAAAGTGCTTTAAGCTTAGTGTTTATTGGCTGGGGATCTACGGATTTTACTATTCCATCAGAGAGTGCATACTTCCGTTTTAAGTTTAATACCTTGTAAACACTTTGCTCTATCCTATCCAGTGAAATATCTCCACTCTCAGCAGCCTTTTGAATTGCTTTAATAACTGCCTCCTCCTTAAGGTAGTCATGACATACCAAGACAATATCGCTTCCCGCTTTTATTGACTTTACTGCAACTTCAGAAATATTATAATTATTTACCACTGCCCCCATGGTAATATCATCCGTTATGATAACACCTTTGAACTTCATATCGTTGCGTAAGAGCTCTGAAATAATTTTCGGGGAAAAAGAGGCCGGATTATCAGGATCGATCTTCGGTAATAGAATGTGAGCCATCATGATAGCATCCACATTATTTTCAATAGCTGCAGCAAAAGGGAGCAATTCTAGACTCTTTAACCTATCTATATCGTGATTTACAGTAGGCAACCCGATATGGGAATCAACTGAAGTATCTCCATGGCCTGGAAAATGCTTAACAACCGATATAATATTCTGAGACTGAAGTCCCTTCATAGTTTGAACTCCGAGTTTTTTTACAAGACTTGGCTCATTACCAAAAGACCGATCGCCTATCACAGGATTTTTCGGATTACTGTTAACATCTAAAACTGGTGCAAAATTCATATTTAGACCAAACGAAATTAGTTCTTCCCCCATGATACTGCCTAGTTGATAGGCAAGCCCACTGTTATTAAGCTCTCCTATTCGTTGACTCGCTGGAATCTTCATAAACTCGTCTGGCATTCGGGAAACCCTACCACCCTCTTCATCAATAGCTAAGAATAAAGGTATTTGGTTATCTGAATTTGTCTCTTTCAACGAGTTTATTAGGGATAACATCTGGTTAGCATTCTTGACATTCTGTTGTAACAGAACAAAACCACCAATATGGTAGTTCCTAATCAGTTGGGTAGAATTAGTATCGTTTTCGTAGCCATTAATCCCCACCATAACTAATTGACCGACCTTTCCCTCTAAGCTCATCGCCTTAATCTGAGCTTGAACAGGGTCAGGTATATTATTACTATCCGAATTATTATCTGTTGGCTTGTTTGGGCTA
>DHJG01000040.1:5273-7489 GCA_002404215.1 Desulfosporosinus sp. UBA4726 | reverse complement strand
CAAAGACTGATGTATGAAATTCCAGTTCGTCTCGTGATTCCCACCAATTTGAAGCCATGCCTCCGGAAATGCCGGTTGCTCTGTACTTATTTTCAGAAAATTACCGTTATGTAATCCATTGAACGTCTCCTTAAGATTTCTTTCCATCTTCAAGCCCCCTAACGGGTAATTAACAAAGCACTATAACTTATCCTATTCGATCAAACTCTAGAAATAACACTTAAATTAATACGTTAGTACAAAAAAGCCAAACCGTGCACGAAGGTTTGGCTCTATAAATTGGTGCTTCAAAGCCTCTAATGCTGTTTTTCTTAATATTTCGACACATAGTTCCTTTAGCTTTCAAATTATCCCAATAACTGGGCATTGAATCTCGCCAGAATTCGTGCTAAATTTGTGTTGTACAAGTTATATATAGAAACTAATGACATTAGCGCAAAAACTAAAACCTCCTGACGGGGAGGTTTCTTTTTTTTAAATTGGAAAGGAAGGAATTTAGCCTTGGGCTAATTCCTTCCTTTCCAATTTAAATAATAGTAGTAAGCTTTCATTGGGGACTTAACTTTACACTTCCCCAAACCGCCAAGCGATCATCTTTAATGACCAACACACCCGTAACCCCTGGGATCTCTGATGCAAATTCTATGGTTCTTTCTAAATCGTCAATCGTCTGAACAAGATTCCCACATGCGGTTGCTACCGCATCTGCCAAAGGAACCGAAGGAGAAAGCACGACTACGGCGTCGGCCTTACCAAAGCTCAAGGAATGCCCCACTTTCCCAGATGACGTACAAATCCCCAGTGGGGTTTGGTCCGGTCGGATCTCGATCGCCACCTTATTAGATAGCGGTGAATTCCCTGCAAAGATCCCAACTCTACGAATGCGACTCGTACGCAGGAAGATGTCTCCGCCATTTTCCACAATTACATCTCGTGAGCGCTTCGCAATCGATTTCCCAAGCAACTCTGAAACAGCACCGGCAACCGCAGCCATTGGCCCCACCCCAGCAAGACGTCCGGCTTCCGCCATAGTCTGTACAATCAATGGAGCATCCGGCAAAACAGTGTAAGGGGTTAAGGCACTAAGAAAACCAGGGTCTCTCTGAATATACTCCTCAAGGGGCCTGCGAGAGGCTAGTATCATCTCTTTTACCCATTCAACCAGTTCAGGTGAAAACCGTTCTTTGCAAACCCCGATATCCAGATCTGTCTCCGCCAGGGCCAGCTGAAAATGCACCAAATCCACCTGGCGGTGATCCTTCCGGTAAAAACGTTCCGTAAAATCCAATTACAAATGAACCTCCATCGCCTTCATCGGGCAGACTTTCGTACAAAGTAGGCAGACTACACACTGATCACCATCAAAGCCGACTTCCATAGACGGGCGTTGCATATATAAGGCACCGGTGGGACAAATCCCTGTACACGCCCCACACATGACACATTTCTCATCATTTCGCACGATTCCTTGATTAAGATCCTGCACTGAGATCCCCAGATTGCGCAAATAGTCTAGTCCTTCTTCGCTTCGATCTCCAGTTACCTCCAAGACCATCATTCCTTCTTTTTTAGGATTGACGTCCGCTCTCATAATGTTAACCACTAAGTCGTAATCTTTAACCAAGCGATAAACAATTGGTTTAACCGTGCTATCTATTCCGAAACGCAAAACGATTCTTTTAGGCGACATATAATCAAGCCTCCTTTATACTGTGAGCGGTAAATCCGTCAGCGGGTGAGGGAAGAGTTTTAACGGGTTCTGTCAACTGAAATTCCCCTTTTTGGATCCACCCTTTCAAGGTTGAGGCGATCTCACGAGCCCGTGACATACTTGACAAGGGAGCAGTAATCACGTCTTTACCATTCACCTTGATCTTCCCACTCTTTAGTTCTGCATAACTGACATACCCTAGATTACCCGGTGTAAACGAGGGATACGCTTCCCCATAGTCGACCACGGGAGCAAATAATTCTTCATCTTTCATGGCTGCGTATCGAGCAATTTCTTCATTGAGAATAGGGATGGGAATGCCGATCCCAACACTAAGTGTTGCCCCATATCCTAGATAACTAGTACCTATGAGCCATCTAGGGCTCATTTGTTTCAGATCCCCTGTGACTGCAAGTGTCCCTCCTGCAGAGCCTATTTCCTTACCCTCAACATTTATCATCGACGGGAAATGTTGTGTCCCGTTCCAGGCGACATATCCTATCCC
>DHJG01000040.1:1022-5081 GCA_002404215.1 Desulfosporosinus sp. UBA4726 | reverse complement strand
AAATGAGGTTTAATCATGCCCATATACGTATAAATAGTTCGATCGGTCAGATTTACCGCACAGTTGTAGTTCTGATAGCAATTTCGAGGATTAAAGAGAATTGCTTCATTGATTTCATCTAGGGTAATGGTGGTTTCAAGATTTCGGCGAGGATAACAATCTGTACCATATCCCAGCGCCTTTAATTTGACCGGCTTCCGGGCGACAAGATCATGAATGACATGGCCCCCGCCGTACCTAAATTCACCAGGGTAATTGCTATTTAAGGGGTCATCTTCATGCATCTCAGTCGCACCAATGTAGGCGTCAACAGCCGCTATGCCGGTATAGGCGGATACCCCATTCAGCCATACCTTCTGCATTTTCATCCGTGGTGTTGTGTGCCCAAAACTTAAAAAAGCACCCGAGGAACACATTGGCGCAAAGGTACCAGTTGTTACCACATCGACTTCTTGAGCTGCTTTGGAGAGGCCTTTTTCCTCCACTAGGGCAATGAGCTCCTCCGCAGTCACGACGACTGCTTTACCTGATTTAATCTTGGCATTGATCTCTGCGTACGTCTTTTCAACACTCATGAACGTCCCCACCTCCCGATTTGTCATTGGACACTTCCTGTGTCACTTTCATTGCAATTGGCTGGCCAAGACTCAGACAGGATGATACAGAAAAGACCTCTTCTAAGATAGAAGAGGCCAAAATTACAGATAATCGACACTCCTCTTATCTGTCAGAAGAATCTCTTCTGCAAGAATTAGCACCATGCTTTGAGCAGGCTATGAAAATCATCGCGTGCAAAACTGGTTGCCGGGTTTCATTGGGCTAGTCCCTCCACCACTCCGGATAAGAGCATACATTATTCAATTCATTACATTTGATTCTAACATTTGTCTTATATCATGTCAATTAGAGAATTTCGCTGGCCATTGTTTCCTTCCACATCCCTCCGAATTCGGAGGGATGTGGCTCCAATTATGCTTAAATTCATCAGAAAAATCCGAACTCTGAATGATTATTCATATACAGGGTATGTTAGACATATACGGATTCTAGTGAAATGGAGGAATATGATGGATCACCCCAAACCAAGTAAACCATTTCCAAAACGCGAAAAACTACCCTATAGCCACCAGCCGGATTTAGACGGACGAACAGATTATGGGCGTGACGGAGAAACAACGCATAAAGACTAAAAGGAGGAGGTATTCTACATGTCTAATAAAGGAACGGATAAAACGCAAACAGGGAAACCCGACAGAGGAAAAAATTCCCCTTTCAAGAAAAAGACACCTCAAAGCCGGGCATAAAGCCCGGCTTTTTCCTGGAAATGATTTCATCAAAGATAGCTTTCTGATATAATATAAAGGATTATACTTAATTTCAAGAGGTATTTCTTCTTATGCTTTTTGAATATTGTAAGTATTAATTAATTTATAAAGATTAAAGGCGGTACTATATGAAAAAAATTGAGGCTATTATCCGGCCAGAAAAGCTAAATAACGTTAAGGACGCTCTGTCAGACATCGGTGTACAAGGGATGACTGTATCAAATGTTATGGGTTTTGGAAATCAGAAAGGGTACACTCAAATTTACCGTGGTCAAGAAATTGTTACAAGACTTCTACCGAAGATAAAACTCGAGGTTGTTGTTGCTAAAGAGAAAGCCGACGAAGTCATTGCTGCCATCGTTAACACCTCCAAAACAGGGAAATTTGGCGATGGTAAAATCTTTGTATTTGATGTAGTGGATACAATTCGTATCCGAACGGGCGAACGCGGCGGCGATGCTGTTTAAATAGAAACAGTCTCATTAAGCTCAAAATCAGGATATGCATTTTCACTATGCTGGGTTAAATCTAATCCATTAACTTGCTCATCATCAGTTGCCCTAAGTGGGGTAACCAGCGCTATTCCCTTTAAAATTAAAAACGTCATCAAACCAGTAAACAAATAGGTGACTACAACTGCAAGTAGTTGGATTAGAACAGGATGAATTCCCCCTCCATTAATCAAACCGTTTTTGCCTTGAGGATTAAGACTCAGATCCGCAAAAATTCCAGTGGCAATAGTTCCCCAGGTGCCTCCAATCCCATGTATCCCAAAAACATCCAAAGCATCATCATACCCCAACTTGGCCTTAAGAACGCTTACAGCTAAATAACATATTCCTCCGGCAATAAATCCGATTAGTAGTGAACTGCCGACTGAAACAAACCCTGCTGCAGGTGTGATTGCCACGAGTGCGGCAATCATTCCACTTACCGCACCAAAAACAGTTATCTGGCGACGATGAAGCCATTCCACTAGAACCCACCCAATCATGCCGGCAGCTCCGGCTACTTGGGTTGTAGCAAGGGCAAGCACTGCTACTCCATTTGCTCCCATTGCCCCTCCCGCGTTAAAGCCGAACCAGCCAAACCACAGCAGTCCGCCTCCAAAAAGAACGTTCGGCATATGATGTGGAATATTCCACTCATATCCCACCTTTAATCGTTTACCAATGACTAAAGCCGCAACTAGCCCTGACACTCCAGAGGCCATTTCTACAACCGTACCTCCGGCGAAATCCAATACACCAAGATTACGCATCCATCCGCCGGCTCCCCAGACCCAATGTGCTAGTGGTATATAGACGAATACACTCCAAAAGACCACAAACAACACAAACGCGGGGAAGCGTAGTCTTTCAGCAGTCGCTCCGCTAATAACCGCTGGCGTAATAATCGCAAACATCAGTTGGAACAAGAAAAACAATAAATGAGGAATAGTTGGAGCATAATCCGGGTTAGGCAAAAGGCCAACACCTTTAAGCCCTGCCCAATCAAGGCTGCCTATTAAATGACCATGATCCGGCCCAAAGGCTAAAGAGTATCCAAAGAGTACCCAAATAATCGTGACCAACCCAATCGCAATATAACTTTGCATCATAATGGAGAGAACATTCCTTTTTCTGACCATTCCGCCGTAGAATAAAGCAAGTCCCGGGGTCATTAGGAAAACTAAAATGGTACATAAGAATACAAACGAAATATCTCCCGTGTTTAAAGTTGTCACAATATTCTCTTCCTTTCTAAAAAAAAACGAAGCTCTAAAAAGCGTAATTAAAATAATTAAAACGCTTTTTAGAGCTTCGTTGCTCCACTTGATTCTCACAAGTAGTGTCATTATAGCTTTCCGAAGTAAATGTGTCTAGAGTTTTAAAACGTTATACAGTATACAGCGTGGATAATTATATATGCAACAATTTTTGTTCTTACACTTTTCACTATCCTTTAAAATATGAGCACTTTTCTTTACGGCATCCATGAGGGTGCCTTTCTATATCTGTACAGGTTATTTGTTGCTGATTACTTGCCAGAGAAATGTCTAAAACCTTTTTAGTTAGATCTATCGCTTCTACCAACGACTTCCTCACGAAATTTTTACAACAACACGGGCCAGTTTCATTTGCTATCACACCCACTATTTTAGCGACCACCAACATTGTTTTCGCAGTTTCACGATCTTTAGGACAAGCTGCATTTAAGATAACGCTGAAACAAGCCCCCATTGCTGGAGCTATGCCACACACGCCGGTCAAACCACAGTAACCTCCAATGGCTTGGCGTTTAGTTCTATTTAACACTTCCACGACTTGATCGTCTGTTACCTTATATGTTCCTTCGTTCCTAATCGCTGCGATTAAGGCGCCTGCTGATATCCAAGCATTCTCGCACCCCAGCATAGGGACTTTATCTTTGCACCCCATGAGGGTTTCTGCAATTTCAAGCGGGTTTGTGGATCGAGTCTTCAACACGTAATCCCTGACGATCTCGAAACAATCTTTCCCGTGACAATCGTCGCAGACGTAGTGTCCCCTTGCACAACAAATATTGGCAGTCTCCTTTTTGCCACAGTGGTTGCATAATAGCTCCTTGCCATTACTAAAATAGTCCAAATGACTCCCGCAGACTTGGCAGTTTTCCGTATTAGCCTGTTCTAAATTCACCTCGGAGTGCTTCCCGGCACTCGGTGTACCTACTCAACAACCCGCCGTCGCCTGCGGATTACTGATCAAATCAA
>DHJG01000040.1:368-865 GCA_002404215.1 Desulfosporosinus sp. UBA4726 | reverse complement strand
GCTGCGGCAGTATCATATTTGCTGTTTCCCGAGAGTAAAACTTCGTTAGGATGATTTGTCGTTGATCCGCCAATAACGATTAGCTTCTTGGCGCTCATAGCATCCTTCGGTACCGAGAGATCTGCTGGTCGTATAAACACAGCGCAATCACCATTCTTAGCTGCTACATCCGTCCCAGCCCAATAATCTTCTTTGGTGAATAATAAAACGGCTACTTCTAACACATCGTTTTCCCCTTCCGTATATTGAACTCCAAAGAAATCGCAGATTCCTTTAGCATGAGCAAGTGCAAGTGCATGGCGGAAATTAGGATCCTTTAGCTTAGCTGCATCCGTTGCCATATCGATAAATCCGTTTTCCGTTAGAATTGCTGGCATACTTGTTTCTTGGAGAACAAAAATGTTCTGAGTTTTTACTCCACGATTAGCCCAACCACCTACTTGAACGAGATAAGGCAAAACTTTGTTTGCTGCCGTTTCCGCACGTCCACCTAAGCC
>DHJG01000040.1:0-229 GCA_002404215.1 Desulfosporosinus sp. UBA4726 | reverse complement strand
CCATTATCTTCAAGCATTGGCTTTAAACTGAGACAAACATCCAGTGTAATGTCCTTTTCTTGCAAACCATTCCCCACAGCACCTGTGTCATAACCGCCATGACCAGGATCAAGGCATACTTTCATGCAACTACCCCCTCGTCTATCGTATTCAAAGTGTTTGGCGAGGTTACACTATTTTCCATCTACCACACACAATCCTCCAATGGTTAATTAGGATAGATTGAACA
>DHJG01000073.1:12495-14594 GCA_002404215.1 Desulfosporosinus sp. UBA4726 | reverse complement strand
TCCGCGATATTTTGGATGTTCTGCAGAGACCTGGTAGAGATCTCCGGGAGGATTTGCCGCGACCGCTACTTCGGCGGGATGTCACTCACATGGAAGATCTTGGTGAAGGGATGGTCTTAGAGGGAACGGTGCGCAATGTCGTGGATTTCGGAGCATTTGTGGACATCGGCGTGAAGCATGATGGTCTAGTACATATTTCCCAACTGACTGACAAATTTATCAAACACCCCATGGAAGCGGTTGCTGTGGGCGATATAGTAAAGGTGCGCGTGATTGGAATTGATAAGGAGAGAGACCGAGTGAGTCTTTCGATGCGGGATATTTCGATCACTGTTACTTCTGCATAATCTGAACTTCAGAATGTCAATGGTTTCACAAGATCTATAAAAAGAATAACCACGGCTGGATAGGTCGTGGTTATTCTTATTTCCTGATGAGCATCTTTGTTAATTTATAGTCCTGCTATTTCATTATCCCCGCATCGAAAGAAACCTCTTCACTTATCATATCGACAAAAGCTTGCCCTAGGTAAGGGTCAAACTGTCGTCCTGATTGGATCTGTATTTCTTCTAAAGCCATCTGCAGGGTCATAGCTTTTCGATAAAGCCTACCTGACGTCATTGCCTCGAAGGCATCAGCTAGGGAAACAATTCGTGCCGCAAGCGGGATACTATCACTCCGAAGCCCTTGTGGATAACCCGTTCCATTGTAGTGTTCATGGTGATGCAGGGCAATGGGAATGATACAGTGTAAAGCTTTGGCTGGTGCTAAAATCCTGGCGCCAATCTCGGGATGGTTTTTAATCGTGGTATATTCATCTTCTGTTAGTGCACAGGGTTTAAGCAGAATATCATCTCTGATCCCGATTTTACCGATGTCGTGGAGCAAAGCACCCATGCGGAGTTGCTTTATTTCTTCTTTAGCGAGTCCCACCCGACGGCCCAACATGACAGCATATTTCGTCACCAGAACTGAGTGCTCCCAAGTTTCTATGTTCCTTGCGGCAAGTGCCATTGCTAAAGCATGCAAAAATTCACTGAGTGCTAGTGCTCTTTTACTTCCATGCCTAACACTATCACTTTCAAGAAAGAATTTTTGAATCTGGTACGAATCTACTATGTTGTTATTTCGTGAACGCATGCGCCACCTCCAAAATAAGTACAGGCTTATGCGAAAACCATTCGAATCCTATCTAAAAGCTCGTAAATATCAAACGGTTTCATCAACACACCTTGAGCCCCTTGCTTCTTTGCAAGTTCCTCTATCTCCTCTCCGCTAACCATAATCACCGGAATGTGCTTAGCGGACTCGTTCATCTTAAGCAACTGTAATACATCTAAGCCACAGATATCTGGCATGTTATTATCTAATAAGATAAGTGATGGTTTGTTTTCGGATAAAGCATACCCTAAACATTCGTCCCCACTGCCCACTTGTTTTGATGCATAGCCTGCGCTGGCTAGCACCTCCGCGAACAACCTGCGAATGGATGACCTATCATCTACCACTAATATGTACTCGACCACGAGCGTTCTCCTCCTCATATCATACATTCTATGACTAACAGTATATATTTTCAACAAAATATACAAACTATTAGTTTGTGAGAGAGTTGAACATAGAGCTTTACAATGGTAATGGAGGTGATAATATGGAAAGTATCCGAAAAGTGGTAGGAATGAACATACGGTTCTACCGTTTGTCTAAAGGCTTTACACAGGAACGTCTTGCTGAAAAAGTCGATGTAAGTAGTACCTATATCGGTTATCTGGAAAGATGCCAGAAATCCCCTTCGTTGGAGTTGATTTCAACAATATCCAAAGCACTAGAAATTGAACCCGCCTTATTGCTGACTCCACTCGATAAGGGCAATGATGAACTGAAACGTTTAATATCCTTATTATCAGGCAAAGCACCGTACTCTGTTACCTTCGTCCATAATATTGCGGCTGCTTACTTCAAATCTCTCGAAGAACATGACTATCAAAAGGAGCAGTTGCATTATTGATGACCGTTGCATTACCACTTGCAAGATACTTCTCTCCGCAAAAAGAGCCCTTGTGCTGATTACTGGTTGTTAATGGATTCTTTCTGATCCC
>DHJG01000073.1:7909-12389 GCA_002404215.1 Desulfosporosinus sp. UBA4726 | reverse complement strand
ATCAAATGAGCCTAGCGCTTTCAGAGATTGTGGGTAAGGGTGAGCTTTCCAAGCAGGAAAAAGAATGGAAAAGAGGGTTATCTTACGTGCCGAACGTTAAAAAAAGACGTTTGCAAGGGGTTGCTGCCGTCCTTGCTGCGGGAACTGGCTACGCCTTAATGTCGATACTGGTTAAGAGGGCTTTCCAGATTGGGCTCGGTCCCATTCAGGTGATTGCCCTACAATCTTGGATCGCCTCGATACTCCTTCTTATCTATGCAGTGTTCTTTAAACGTGAGATATTTAGGGTAACGTTTCAAATGCTCTGGATTCTAGTCTTACAAGGTTTGGTTGGGACCTTGGGAACCAGTCTTTTATACGCATATTCCCTCAAGTTTCTTCCAGTTTCTGTCGCTATTTTACTTCTTTATCTCTATCCGGGGTTGGTTTTGGTGACAGGAGTAGTGATTTGGAACAAAAGGGTTGGACGGCAAGAGCTGATAGCCTTTTTCTTAACTCTGGCAGGAACCACTCTGGCAAGTGGAATCTTCTCTGGAGTGGGTGGAGTCGCTGTATTGGGAATCGTTCTGGGATTGGCTGGGGCGATGGCCTACGCAGCCTTTAATATTTTAGGGGAAATCGCCTTGGCTAAGGTATCTCCCTTGGTCGTGATGTGTTTTACCCAATGGGCTTGTGCCATAGCACTGCTAGTGATCTTAAAGGGAGATATCATGAGTATTCCCTGGCAGAATGCCCAAATTTGGGAAACCGGTCTTCTGCTGGCAACAGTTGCCTCTATCATACCCTTTTATATGATTTTGGTGGGAATTGAACGGCTTGGGGCCGATCAGGCGGCTATTCTCAGTACGTTTGAGTTGCCGATGACGTTCATTATGGCAGCTGTTTTCCTGAACGAGTTCCCTACAGGAGATCAATGGATCGGTGGGAGCGTAGTAATGTGTGGAATTTTATTATTAAACTGGGGGAGTAAAGGTGAACAAAGTAATGAAAAAGCTCTTTATAAAAAACGGTCAGATTAAATCGATGACCGGACGTGAATTCGTGGGGAATATCCTGATTGAGGGAACGAAAATTACGGCGCTCGGTGAAAATTTAGAACTGGAAGTTCCATCAGATGCTGTCGTGATTGACGCGTTGGGGTGTCTCGTATTACCAGGGTTTATTGATGCCCATTGCCATGTTGGTATTGGCGAAGAGATCTATCGGTGGGAAGGGGAAGACTTAAATGAAATGACGGATCCTGTGACGCCGGACATGAGGGCGATAGATGGAATCAACCCGGAAGATGAGGGATTCCGTGATGCTCGCTTGGGAGGCGTGACGGCCGTATTTACAGGACCCGGAAGTGGAAACGTAATCGGAGGAACTGGAGTCGTTATGAAAACGGCCGGAAAAATTGTGGATAAGATGATTGTCCGCGATCCAGCTGGTCTGAAAGTAGCTTTCGGAGAAAATCCTAAGATGGTTTATGGAGAACAAAAGAAAATGCCTATGACCCGGATGGGAACGGCAGCACTCCTTCGTCAGGCCTTAGTGGATGCGCAGGTGTACGGGGATAAATTAAACGAAGGAAAGACAGACCCCGATAAAATCCCAGAGCGGGACTTGGGTTTAGAGGCCCTTCTCATGGTGATTAATCGTCAAATTCCTCTGCGGGCCCATGCCCATCGTGCCGATGACATTATGACCGCGATCCGTATTGCGCGAGAATTCAAGGTTGATCTGGTTATTGAACATTGTACTGAAGGGCATAAAATTGCAGAGGAACTCGCTGAGCTGGGCTACCCTGCCGTGGTTGGACCCTTGTTGACCAACCGTTCAAAAGTCGAGCTTAAGGATAAATCGTTCAAAACTCCAGGTATTTTAGCCAAAGCCGGGGTTAAAGTGGCTATCATGACGGACCATTCCGTCACCCCGATTGAACAGCTTCCGCTCTGTGCAGCGTTAGCTTGTAAGGCAGGGATGGACGAAGAAGATGCTTTACGGGCCATCACCATCAATTCAGCAGAAATCTTGGGTGTGTCCGATCGAATAGGATCTCTAGAGGTTGGAAAAGATGCAGATATTGTCATCTGGAGTGAGCATCCGTTTATTTTAACTGCCCGCCCACTCTATGTGATTATCGACGGTAAGATTGTAAACCCAGAGCCTACAGAGGCTGGAATAAGCCAATGAGTTTCAAATCGTCTTCAAGACTTCCTGTTTTTGCTGGAATCGGGATGGCGATAATCTGGGGGTTCTCCTTCTTATTTACTAAAGAGACCCTGGATCACACGTTTCCGCTACAGCTGCTTGGCTTTCGATTTGGGGCCGCCGCGCTTTTTCTTACGATATTAAAATTGATAGGTATAGTGAAGATTAATCTCAAAGGAAAACCGACATCTTCCCTGTTTCTCTTGGCGCTCTTTCAACCGGGGCTTTATTTCATCGGGGAGACTTGGGGAGTTAAGTGGACTTCGGCGTCAGAGGCTGGTATGGTTATCGCTTTGGTTCCAGTGGCTATTGCAACTATGGCTGCGATTTTTCTTAAGGAGAAACTCCATGCCAAGCAGATTCTTTCGGTCTGTGCTTCAGTGTTTGGTGTAATGATCATCGTATCCACTCAAGGGAAACTGGAGTTTGGGGAGCATCTTTGGGGAATCGTGGCTCTTCTCCTGGCTGTTTTAGCAGCAGGTGCGTACACTATCTTGGCAAGACATTCCTCAACGAAGTTTACTCCCTTGGAGATTACATTTGTAATGATGTGGGCGGGAACTGTGATCTTCAATGTGCTTGGTGTAGGACAAAGCGTAGTTGAAGGGTCTTTTTTTGTATATTTAAGACCGCTACAATTGCCGAGTGTTTTGTGGTCGATCTTGTACCTTAGCGCTTTATCATCTGTGCTTGCTTTTTTTCTTTCTAATTACATGTTTGCAAAATTGCCTGTTTCCCAAACGGCACCGATTTTGAATCTCATAACGGTTGTTTCGGTTTTCTCGGGTGTGTTTTTTAGGGGAGAGCAGTTTGGGTGGATTGATGTAGTAGGCATAACACTGATTATTTTAGGAGTTTGGGGTACGAATGTCTTTGGCAGGATTGCCTTACCACCACTCATGGAGAATGCCTAATATTCTTTATTCAAACAGGGTATACTAAAGAAGTTTGTATTTAGGGGGAATTAAAGTAGCATGGACTATAAAGTCATGAGTTCAACGGTTGAGCAAACTCGAGAGTGGGGGAAACAACTGGGAGCGCGTTTACGAGGTGGAGATGTCGTTACCTTGATTGGAGATTTAGGCGCAGGAAAAACGGCCTTTGCCCAAGGGGTTGGCCAGGCGTTAGATGTAAATGGTCCCATGACGAGCCCAACTTTCACCTTAATACATGAGTACGTAGCACAACTTACAGGGACCCGGGTACGTCTGATACACATGGATCTTTACCGATTACAGCGCCCGGAAGAGGTTGAAGTAATTGGGGTTGAAGATGCGTTTGTCGAGGATGCCGTCTGTTTAATTGAATGGCCGGAAATTGCAGAGGATTATTTGCCGGAGGACCGATTAGAAGTTGAGATCATTGGAAGTGGAGAACAGTCACGTGAGATTATCTTTCGTGTCAAAGACCTTGCGTGGGAACGTCGTTTAAAAGACATGACTTAAGTCATCTATGAATTGGGTTTTTAAGAATCAACTAGAGAGAGAATACCTTTAATGTGGGATTTGTTTAATAAGTTGGACAAATAGGAAAATGGAAAGGTTCGAGGGGTTCACTGAAATGAAATATTTAACGATAGATACGACGACAAAAGTTACGGCTATAGCCTTGGCCGAGGACGGGCAACTTGTTGGCGAAGGATTTGTACATACCTCAAAGACGCACTCGGAGCGGATCATTCCGATGTTTGATCAGTTGTTCACAGCTACCTCTTGGACACTTCAGGACTTAGATATGATCGGCGTGGTGCGAGGGCCGGGTTCGTTTACCGGAATTAGGATAGGAATCGCGACAGCACAGGGGTTGGCCCAAGTGTTGAATCTTCCGCTCATTGGCGTAGTGTCCCTAGATGCCCTAGCTTGGGCAGGTTTAGGGAGAACGGAAGACATTGTTCCTATTCTGGATGCGCGTAAAAATGAATGGTATACGGCACGTTACCGCTGGACGCGAGGAGAAGAAAAAGCGGAGTGCTTAACAAGGCCCCAAGCTTTATCCAAGGATCAATGGCTAGAACAATTGAGGGAACTGAATCGACCGATTTGTTTCGTTGGAGATGCTGCTGCAAAATCGAAGGAACGTATTGAGGCCGTTTTAGAAGAACGAGCGATAATTTTGCCAGAGTATGAAAGTCTACCTCGCGGTGCTTATGCCGCACGAGCGGTTTGGCAACGTTTTCAAGAAACCGGCGTTGGAGAACGTGTAGAACCGTACTATATCCGTTTTTCTGAGGCAGAGGTCAACTGGGCGAAGAAAGAGAAAGCACGAAAGATAGAGGAAGCTCAAAGGA
>DHJG01000073.1:0-7775 GCA_002404215.1 Desulfosporosinus sp. UBA4726 | reverse complement strand
TCAGGGTATGGAACGAATGACTTTAGAAGTTCGTGTTTCCAATAGCCCAGCACTGTCTTTATATAAGCGATTAGGTTTTACTATCGCCGGGGTTCGTAAAGGGTATTATGTTGATACAGGGGAAGATGCCATAATCATGTGGGCGGAATTAGGAATGGAGGTTAATATAACGTGACAGGGAGTCAGAAGAAGGATGTTGTAATTTTAGGGGTTGAGACGAGCTGTGATGAGACGTCAGCAGCCGTTTTGGTAAACGGAACAGATTTGCGTAGTCATGTTATTTCGTCTCAAATAACAACGCATCAGAAGTATGGGGGGGTTGTACCAGAAATCGCCTCGCGCGAACACAGTCTTCATCTGCAGCCTGTCGTTCAGCAGGCTTTAGATGAAGCACAGCTTAGTTTTTCCGACTTATCGGCGATAGCGGTGACATATGGTCCTGGGCTCGTAGGATCCCTATTGGTTGGGGTTTCTGGAGCAAAGGCGATGGCTTATGCTGCTGGAATCCCCCTGATTGGCATCAATCACTTGGAAGGGCATATATACGCAAATTTTTTACATCATCAGGATCTAGAGTTTCCCTTATTGGCCTTGTTAGTTTCTGGAGGACATACTCATATTATCTTATTCGAAGCCCATGGACGATACAAAGTATTAGGGCACACACGCGATGATGCGGCAGGAGAGGCACTTGATAAAGTTGCCAGGACCTTAGGCTTAGGTTATCCAGGAGGGCCTCAAATTCAACGAGTAGCTCAAGAAGGGGATGCGTCAGCGTTTAAGTTCCCGCGGGCTATGTTAGAGACGGGTAGTTTAGATTTTAGTTTTAGTGGTATGAAATCATCTGTCTTAAATACATTAAATTCCGCACGCATGCAGGGAGAAATACTCAGTGTTCCGGATATTGCGGCCTCTTTTCAGCAAGCAGTTGTGGATGTTTTAGTTCGAAAAGCTCTGATGGCAATTGAGCGGACAGGAGTCAAGACGTTAGTGCTTGCGGGTGGGGTTGCGGCGAATAGTTTGTTACGCGAAAGCTTAGAGAAGATGTTGTCTGAGCATAATGTTCGCATGGTTTGTCCGCCTTCCATTTATTGTACGGACAACGGGGCAATGATTGCGGTAGCTGGGTATTATCATTATTTAGCGGGTGATTTCGCACCTTGGACACTTAACGCAGTTCCTGGTTTGGGGCTTGTGTGACCCCTCGTAAGCGATGCTTGATCCTTTCAGGAGACGGCATATATGTGCTCTTGTGTATGGAGTAGCTATTCACTGAGTTTGTTCAAGTACTAATGTAAAAGAGGTCGCGCTCGTGTGAGATTGCGTACTAAGATTACAACTGGAAAAACTGCGATGAATGATTGCAGAGTTTGGACGAAAAGACACGAAACGAAGCTTGGAATTAGAATTCCTCGCTTCGTTTTGTGTCTTTAGAACTTTCAGGATACATAAGGACGTATACCCTCTGTGGATAAGGTTGAGCTGTGGATAATGTGGATAAGTCTGTGCATAAGCATTGGAAGCGGTTTTGGAGTTTTTCGGATTAATCAGTCATTTTAGATAAGGTTACCCACAGGCCCTGTGGATAATGTGGATAACCTTGGATCAAGGCAGAATGACTAGATTTGATATGTGGATAACTTTTTAGCGGTGTAAAAAATGGGAAATATTGATATTTATAGTAGGAATCTTAATGTTTATAGAATATTAACAATTTTCTCATATCGGGATTCGTTTTTGTAATAAACAAATTACATAATAAACTTAATAAACTAAATAGACATACTATTTTATTAATTCACGAAACACATTATTAATGTTCAAAAGCACGACAGACACCGGGAAGATAGGTAAACTCAATATATCCACAATAGTCTTCTCTGATATTCCACAAAAAATTCTACTTTTCAGGCAGTGGAGTTTTCAGGGATCGAGAGCGCGCTTTGCAGGAGAAAATATCTGAAAACTTTTTGGAAGCAGATTGCGCTTAAGTTTTAAATTCTCTCTTAAATAAAATGGATTCTCTTTTTTACAATAATTTTCGACTATTCATAAAAAAGATTGATCGGCAAAAGAGGATTTTGCTTATGAAGAACGAAAGTAAATAATTGGGTACCAAATTTTATAATAGAGAGGTACGCTTGAATGAATGAAGAAAAAAAGTGTTTAAAAACTGAAGTACGCAAGATGTGTTTAAATCAGCGGGCCGCTTTAGGAGAGGAAGAAAGAAAAACTAAAAGCAGAATTATACAACAAAAAATTCTGGACTTACCGGAGTTTAAAAAGGCTAAAGTAGTATTGTTATTTCTGGACTTCCGCGGTGAAGTAGAGACCATGGCCTTGGCTGAGGCGACGATTGCACTGAAGAAAAGACTTATATTACCCCGTTGTGCACCCCAGGGTATCCTTCTACCAATTGAAGTGAGCGATCTAACACAGGATCTTGAGCCAGGAGCATTTGGAATTCGCGAACCAAAATTGACGCTTGGAGTAGTAGAACCCTTGGAAATCGATTTGATTATCATCCCTGGTTCTGGGTTTGATCTGCAAGGGAATCGTTTAGGGTATGGGGGTGGATTTTATGATCGCTTCTTTATGCGCATGAATCCTTCAACGCCTAGGGTAGCTCTTAGTTTCGAATGTCAAGTTATTGCACAAGTGCCAGTTGATAAGCATGATGCTAAAATGACGATGCTGATCACAGAGAACGACGTATACAAATTTGAACGCTAAAACGTTCAAAAAGGAAAATATAAAAGGGGTGATTTTTTTGTGCACTGAGTGTCAAGATTTAGTAGATCCTAAGGAAATAACGTTAGATCAGATTATTACCAAGTATAAACATGAGAATGGGCCACTAATCCCAGTTTTGCAACAAGCCCAAGAAGTGTATGGCTATTTACCGACGCATGTGCTTCAACACATTAGTAAAGCTATGCGGATACCTCTGGCGAGAATTTATGGTGTTGTAACGTTTTATGCTCAGTTTCGTTTAACTCCATCGGGACGAAATGTTATTAATGTTTGTTTGGGAACGGCTTGCCATGTGCGTGGAGGAGCCAAAGTGCTGGAAACCATCGAAAAAGAATTGAAGATTAAAGATGGGGCAACGACAGAAGATAGGCGTTTTACATTGGAAGTTGTGGCTTGCATAGGAGCCTGTGGTCTGGCACCGGTTATTTCCATTAATAATGAAGTCCATGGACGATTATTACCAGAGCACATTACCGGTATATTAGCCGAATACGAGTAGGGGGATAAAGCAATGGCAGAAAACCAGCGGATTTTAGTTTGTGCAGGGACAGGATGTGCGTCATCGGGCGCAAATAAGCTTATTAGTGCTTTAGAAGCGGAGATAAAATTGCAAGGTCTTGAAGAGACTGTGAGCATTGTTGGAACAGGTTGTCAAGGGTTTTGTGAAAAAGGACCGACGATCGTTATTGAAAAACATCAGGTTTTGTATACCTCTGTTACAGTCGACGATATTGCGGAAATCGTAGCCTCAGATATTATCAAGGATGAACGGGTGGAACGTCTCCTTCTTATAGATCAGGTAACTCAAAAACCTGTAGCTAAGTTATCCGAGATCCGATTTTTTGCTAAGCAAAAACGAATTGTACTTCAGAATTGCGGAATTATTGATCCTCAGAAGATTGAAGAATACACTGACCGTAAAGGATATCTTGCCTTACAAAAGGCTCTCAAAGAGATGTCACCGGATGAAGTGCTCGAAGAAGTTAAAAAATCTGGATTGCGTGGCCGTGGCGGTGCGGGGTTCCCAACGGGGTTAAAGTGGGGTTTTTGCCGTGGAGCGGCGGGCGACAAAAAATATGTGATTTGTAATGCAGACGAAGGAGATCCAGGGGCCTTTATGGATCGCAGCGTACTCGAGGGCGATCCGCATTCCGTGATCGAGGGCATGCTCATTGGAGCCTATGCAATTGGGGCAGATGAAGGATACGTCTATTGCCGAGCAGAATATCCAATGGCTATTAAGCACTTAGAAATAGCGATCGGCCAAGCAGAGGAAGCAGGCTACCTAGGAAAGAATATTTTGGGCTCGGGCTTCAACTTTAATCTAAACGTTTTTGCAGGAGCAGGAGCATTTGTCTGTGGAGAAGAAACAGCTTTGATGGCTTCTATCGAAGGAAAACGAGGAATGCCGCGAGTGCGTCCACCATTCCCAGCTGTAAAAGGATTATGGGGAAAACCAACCAATATCAATAATGTAGAAACTTGGTCGAATATACCTCATATTTTGCGCAACGGGTCTGAATGGTATGCTCAGATGGGGACGGAGAAAAGCAAAGGAACGAAAATATTTGCCCTGACTGGAAAAGTAAACAATACGGGCTTAGTTGAAGTTCCAATGGGAACAACGCTTCGGGAGATCATCTTTGACATTGGGGGCGGAGTTCAGAATGGCAAGGCGTTTAAAGCTGTGCAAATAGGGGGTCCCTCTGGTGGATGTATGCCTGAGGAGATGCTCGATACCTCGGTAGATTATGACTCATTAGCGAAAGCAGGGGCTATGGTTGGCTCGGGTGGACTCGTGATCATGGATGAGACTACCTGTATGGTAGATATAGCGCGCTTCTTTTTAAGCTTTACGACGAAAGAATCGTGTGGGAAATGTACCCCTTGTCGAGAAGGCACCAAACGAATGTATGAAATTCTAGATAGGATTACCAAAGGTGAAGGGAAAATAGAAGATATCGACACCTTAGAAAATCTTGCCCATGCTATCAAGGAAACATCGTTGTGTGGATTGGGTCAGACTGCACCAAACCCCATATTGGCAACGATCAAATACTTTAGGCACGAGTTCGAGGCGCATATTATTGACCATAAGTGTCCAGCACATGCGTGTTCAGCCTTGCTAAGTTATTCAATTGATGCAGAAAAATGCAAGGGATGCGGACTCTGTGCGAAAAACTGTCCGACCACTTGTATTACAGGAGAGAAGAAAAAACCGTATGTGATTAAAGAAGATGATTGTATCAAATGTGGAACCTGTATAGATAAATGTAAGTTTGATGCAGTTATTCGGGCGTAATACTGGAAGGGAGTGAAACATTTTGGCGGTGCTTAAGTTGACGATTGATGGGCGCGAAGTCAGCGTTCCCCAGGGAACGACCGTACTTGAAGCCTGTCGTATGCACGATATTTCAATTCCAACCTTGTGCCATGACAAGGAACTTACCTCTGGCGGTTCTTGCCGTTTGTGTGTGGTTCAAATTGAAGGAATGCGTAATCTTCCCCCTGCTTGTGTTACTCAAGCAACTCAGGGAATGATGGTAGAAACCCAAAATTTAAAGGTTCGGGCAGCACGCAAAACGATTCTAGAACTTTTGGTAGCTAATCACCCCTTAGATTGTATGACGTGTGAAAAATTAGGTGACTGTTCCTTAGCTAAGTATGCTTATGAATATGGTGTTACAGGTGAAATTTATCAAGGGGAGAAACGCAACGCTCCTATCGATGATGGAAACCCCTATATCTTAAGAGATCCTAATAAATGTATATTGTGTGGCAAGTGTATTGCTACCTGTAACGCTGTAACGGAACGAAGCGTGATTGATTACGCTTATCGGGGATTCAATACTAAAGTTGCACCCTTTATGGATACGGATCTGAAGGATTCTAACTGTGTTTATTGCAACAGATGTGTGGCTATTTGCCCGGTAGGAGCCCTAGTTGACAAAAGCATGATAGGTAAAGGGCGGCAATGGGAGTTTACTAAGGAAGAAGTTATCTGTACCTTTTGTGAATCTGGTTGCAAATTTGACATTAACTCTAAAAACGGCAAAATTATTGGGGTAACAGCAAAATCAGCCGATAATGGTCGACCACTTTGCCTTAAAGGGCGTATAGGGTCTGATTTTAGATACAACCCTAATCGAACGGAAATGCCTTTCATTAATCAAGACGGTGAGTTTGTCCAGATTCCGTGGGAAGAATTTTTAGGTCTAGGTAATATTGTTGAAAAAATTAACTCACTAGCCAAGTAGTAGTATACGGATAAGGATGAATAAACTGAGAGGAGTGAAACACATTGGAGTGGTTTACCTTAACAATTGATGGACGCCAAGTCAGCGTCCTTAAGGGAACAACGGTACTTGAAGCCTGTCGTATGAATGATATTCCAATTCCTACCTTGTGTCATGACCCAGAGCTTACCCCAGCCGGCGCCTGCCGTTTGTGCGTGGTTCAAATCGAAGGAATGCGTAATCTTCCCCCGTCTTGCGTCACTCAAGTAGCGCAGGGAATGGTGGTAGAAACTCAGAATCCCAAAGTCCGATCAGCACGCAAAACAATTCTGGAACTGTTGCTGGCGAATCATCCACTCGATTGCATGACCTGTCAAAAGATGGGGAACTGTTCTTTGGCTGAGTATGCCTATGAATATGGTGCCACTGGAGAACTCTATAAAGGTGAGCAACGCGATCTTCCGGTCGATGATGGAAACCCCTTCATCTTGAGAGATCAAAATAAATGTATCTCGTGCGGAAAATGTATCAAGGCATGCACTGAGATTCAGGGGAAAAGTATTTTGGACTTTTCCTTCCGTGGCTTTGATACCCAAGTAGGACCTGCCTTTAATCTCCCCTATCACGAGTCCGCTTGTGATTTTTGTGGTTCTTGTGTTTCGGTCTGTCCGGTAGGAGCACTGGTAGAAAAGAAAATGATCGGCAAGGGACGTGCTTGGGAAGTAACGAAGGTTCAAACCACTTGCCCGTTTTGTGGGGTAGGCTGTAACTTTGACCTGAATGTTAATGATGGTAAAGTCATTGGGGTAACTTCAAATCCGAATGCACCCGTCAATGGCAAGGCTTTATGTGTCAAAGGCCGCTTTGGGATGGACATGATTTATAGTCCCAATCGTTTGACAACTCCTTTGATCCGGAAAGATGGCGTATTAGTTCCTGCAAGCTGGGATGAGGCCTTAGATTTAGTCGCTACGAAGTTAGGGGAGATTAAGAAGGACTATGGCCCGAACTCGATAGCTGCTTTAAGTTGTGCCCATTGTACTAATGAAGAAAATTATCTTATGCAAAAATTTATGCGCGCGGTCATCGGTACCAATAATATCGATCACTGCGCCAGGACGTGACACGCTCCCACTGTGGCCGGTCTGGCCACCTCATTTGGATCCGGAGCGATGACTAACTCCATTAATGAAATTCCAAACACCAAAGCAATGTTTGTTATTGGTTCAAATCCGACAGAAGCCCATCCTGTGATTGGAACGAAAATGAAGCAAGCACTAGCTAATGGTTCAAAGCTGATTGTGGTGGACCCTCGGAGCACCGACATCGCAGAGCATGCAGATGTTTGGCTAAGGCTTCGTTCGGGAACAGATATTGCTCTGATCAACGGAATTATGAACATTATTCTAGCCAACGGGTGGGAAGATCAAGCGTTCATTGAAGAACGTACGGAAGGCTTTGAAAAAGTTCGGGAAATTGTGAAAAAATATACTCCTGAAGTGGTTAGTCAAATAACGGGAGTTCCTGTAGAGCAACTCGAAGAAGCCGCTAAAATTTATGCAACTGCGGAATGTGCAGAGATCTTCTATACATTAGGGATCACGGAACATGTCTGTGGTACGGATAACGTGATGAGCTTGGCCAACCTAGCGATGCTTACAGGTAATTTAGGTAAAGAGAGTTCGGGTGTTAACCCAATGCGTGGGCAAAATAATGTTCAGGGTGCCTGCGATATGGGAGCATTGCCTAACGTCTACCCTGGTTACCAACAAGTCGCCAATCCTG
>DHJG01000013.1:11863-13082 GCA_002404215.1 Desulfosporosinus sp. UBA4726 | reverse complement strand
AATCGTTCCCGGTTCTTTATTATTTCCACCATCCCGATGTCATCCCAGTTGTAATTTGGGTAAAGGCATAGACTGTAGACTCATTAATTCTAAACGCTTGTTGTCTAAACCGAACAATACCCATTTCAGGGTAGTATTGCAACGCATAGTCTTCCTCTTCATGATAGTGAGAGAGTGCTCGATGTAACGTAAAATAATGCACCTTTTGATTTTTTAAAGAGGCTAGGGTTGGATCAGAGGATGAGAGGGGAGTGGCACGTTGTAGGTTGTGCATCAACTCTTGGATTTTTCCGACGTCAGTGGAGTAATATGGATGAAACGGATCATCGGAACTCACCATTCCCAGCTGAGCAATCGAATGAGGGTGAAGTTCACGATTAGGGACATTGAGTGTATTGAAAGGATCAAGCCAACTTTCTTTATAAACAGGGGGGCCGAAAATTAATATAGCCACAACAAAAACAACGCTCAAACTAACGACTAATTTATGTTTTTTCAATCTTGATAAGCGCATTCGAGAAGAAAAAACGAATGCTGAAAACGAACGCATCGGAACCCTCCTCTAACCTGCCACTTGACGCAAACGATACTGTGCTGTTTTACGTCGAATCCGTTGGATAGCATTGTCTAGAGATTTTGGATTAAGTCCTAATTTTTTAGTCACTTCACGTGGTTTAAACCCTTGGATGAAATAATGGTCAAACACCAGACGCTCAAGATTAGTCATGTTTAAGTCGTGAATAATTGAATGGGCTTCGTCATTAGCGATGACCCTCAATGAAGGATCTTCAGTGTTCGGTAAAAGTGATAAGAAACTTGTTTCCTCTGAGTCTGAAATCACATTATTTAGTGAAAAAGCTTCATTTAAGTTAATGTGTTTTTGACGAGTATACTTACGTAAACTATCAATAAGTTTGCGTTTAATGACCATTCTTAAAAAATAGAGGAAGGGGATCTCCATGTTTAGGTCATAATCTAAAATTGCCTTATAAATTGCGATTCGGCCTTCTTGTATTAAGTCGTCATAGTCAGCCCTTGGCAGAAAGTACTTGCACGCAATAATGCGAACTTCAGGTTCATAGTATTGAATCATTTCATCTAATGCATCTTTATTACCTGAGCGCGCTGCTTCAAGCATAGCTGTTTCCTTGGCCTGGGCGCTAATGTCAGAAGCCATGGCACTCAACTCCTTGTCAAAAATAAATACAGTCACTTCTAT
>DHJG01000013.1:10074-11799 GCA_002404215.1 Desulfosporosinus sp. UBA4726 | reverse complement strand
CAATATGTTATTTAGAAGGATTTAAGCAAGTTCACGGTTTCAATCGCAGTCATGGCAGCATCAAAGCCTTTGTTGCCAGCCTTTGTTCCTGCACGTTCAATCGCTTGTTCGATACTATCGGTGGCTAAAACACCGAAAATCACAGGAACCCCGGTTTGTAAGCCTACGTGAGCTATTCCTTTACTTACCTCATTGCTGACTAGATCAAAATGAGGAGTGGCACCGCGGATAACGGCACCAAGGCAAATGATCGCATCATAGCGCTTAGAGAGAGCCATTTTTTGAGCCACTAATGGAATTTCAAAGGCACCTGGAACCCAGGCTAATTCAATATCGGCTTCAAGAACCCCGTGTCTGCGGAGGCCATCCATAGCACCGCCGACTAATTTGCTCGTGATAAATTCATTAAAACGTGCAGCAATAATTCCGATCTTTAGTCCTTCGGCCATTAAATTTCCTTCATAAGTTTTCATCGATAATACATCCTTTCTTACTCGAGACATTAATACATACTTTTGAAGCACCTTAATTACAAGTTGTTTATTTAACTCCTGTTAAATAATGACCCATCTTATTTTTTTTGGTGCGAAGATATTTTGAATTTTCCGGTTTTGAAGCTATTTCTACAGGAACCCGTTCCACAACTTGCAGTCCATACCCTTCGAGACCCACAATTTTTTTTGGATTATTGGTCATTAAGCGTACCCTGGCAATACCGAGGTCCGCCAAAATTTGTGCGCCCACCCCATAGTCTCGCAAGTCTTCATCAAATCCCAAGGCTAGGTTGGCTTCGACTGTGTCTTTTCCTTCTTCCTGGAGTTTATAAGCCTTCAGTTTATTCAATAACCCAATCCCACGACCTTCCTGCCGCATATATAGTAACACGCCACGCCCTTCCTGCTCGATTTGTTCCATCGCGGCACTGATCTGGTCTCCACAGTCACAGCGTCGGGAATGAAAAACGTCTCCAGTAAGACATTCCGAGTGAACCCGGACGAGTACTGGTGCACCATCATCGACCGTCCCTTTAACTAACGCTATGTGTTCTTTTTGATCGACAATGCTAAGATAACCAACAGCCCGGAAGTCGCCAAAATCGGTAGGGAGATGGATGCTATCGACTCTTTCAATAAGTTTATCGGATAGGCGTCGATAAGCAATTAGGTCTTTTAGGGTGATGAATTTTAGATTGTGCTTTTCAACAAAAATTTGTAAATCCGGTACTCTTGCCATTGTTCCGTCTTCATTCATAATTTCGCAAATAACGCCTGCAGGCTGAAGTCCAGCAAGCCGAGCTAAGTCAACTGCGCCTTCTGTGTGCCCCGCACGAACTAAAACTCCGCCTTCTCTGGCTAGAAGAGGGAAGATATGTCCAGGGCGGTGTAAATCAGTCGCTTCACTATGTGGGTCGACTAGAACTTTGACGGTTTCCGCACGTTCAAAAGCGGATATACCTGTTGTACTTTTGACAGAATCAACACTTACCGTAAAACCTGTCCCATGAGGATCTGTATTTTGAGTGACCATCGGTTCGAGTTTTAAGGCATGAATTCGGTCCCTAGTCATTGGAACGCAAATCAGCCCACGCCCATAGGTTGCCATAAAATTGATCGCTTCTGGAGTCGCCATTTCAGCGGCCATAACCAGATCTCCTTCGTTCTCACGATCCTCATCATCCACCATAACAATCATTTTACCTTGTCGTATATCTTCCAATGCTTCTTC
>DHJG01000013.1:8367-9878 GCA_002404215.1 Desulfosporosinus sp. UBA4726 | reverse complement strand
CCCAGAGATAGATCCTTCTTTTTTTCGTTAGATGAAGAGTTCAGACCCATGAAACGAGCAACATACTTGCCGATAAGGTCTGTTTCAAGGTTAACGCTTGCACCAATCATCTTAAAGCCTAGGGTGGTTTGCTCAAACGTATGGGGGATTAGAGAGACCGTGAAATAATCGGCTTCCACATCAATAACTGTGAGGGAGATTCCGTCAATGGCTATTGAGCCCTTCGGCAACATATAGGAAAGCAGAGCAGGTGGAGCATTGATTTCATAGACCTGTGCAATCCCCCAAGGTGTTATCCGTCGAATGCTGCCAACGCCATCGACATGCCCACTGACCAAATGACCTCCGAGACGGGTTTGTAGCTGTAAAGCCCGTTCCAGATTGACACGGCTTCCGCCCTTAAGTTCTGCTAGATTTGTTTTTGTTAACGTTTCTGCCATCACATCTACTGTGAATTCACGTTCACCTTGCCGAATAACGGTCAAGCATACGCCGTTGACCGAGATACTATCGCCAATTTGAGTTCCATTAAGGACCTTTTGCCCTTCAAGTGTAAGCTGCCCTGATTCTGGCAAGAGACGAAGGCCTCGGACAATCCCCAGTTCTTCTACAATTCCGGTAAACAAGTGTATCCCTCCCTGAAGCATCTAGGATAAATTTCAGCAAACGTCTGACTACTAATGTCTGAGATACCCAGTAACATGAAGATCGCCCGTTTCCAAGTCAACGCAGAGATCCTGAAGAGGTATGGCTTCAGCCATATGCTGGATATGCAAGCCCGAAAGGGGAGAAGGGCCATTTCCTCCAACCAACTTAGGCGCAATAAAAAACTCAATCTTGTCAACACACTGCTCTGCGATAAGCGCGCCCGCAAGTCCACCGCCTCCCTCTAACAAAACACTCGTCCAACCACGACGAACAAGGTCACGCAACAGCTTCTTTAGTGGGACGTGTCGTGGAGTATCATAAAGCCATACTTCAACCTGTTCCAACAGTTGAAGGCGTTCTAGCTTGTCTGTTGAGGCAGCCAGTGTGGTCGCAATAATACAAGGGCTGCGTTCTGAGGCGGTTAGCACCTGAGCGTTTTCTGGTATACGTAATTGTCCGTCGATGATGAGACGAACAGGATCTTTTCCACCAGGAAGACGGCAAGTGAGGGCGGGGTTATCTTGCATGACTGTTTCGCTTCCTGCCAGGATAACATTGTAGCGATCACGGAGTTGATGGACATAATGACGTGACTTTTCGTTACTGACCCAACGTGAATCCCCTGTCTCAGTGGCAATTTTGCCATCCAAAGTCATCGCTGTTTTATAAAGAACAAAAGGTAATTCCGTAGTGATTGCTTTAATAAAGATTTCATTGATAATGGAAGCTTCATGGCGTAATAGACCAACATCCACCTGAATACCAGCTTCACGTAAGCGGTTTATACCCTGGCCAGCGACCAACGGATTTGGATCTTCCATGGCGATGACAACTCGTTTAATTCCTGCACGAATCAGTGCGTC
>DHJG01000013.1:5082-8177 GCA_002404215.1 Desulfosporosinus sp. UBA4726 | reverse complement strand
GTATAGGTATAAAAAAAACACCCGTTCATTCTCCGGGTGTTGGGTCACAAAGTCACAGTTGAAAAAAGCGTAAATACGCTTAATCCATCTGTTCCTCTTCTCATCCAGACTTTACTGTCGGCCCCGGAATGTCACCGGGTCTGCCATATATGGCTCGCGGGCTTTACCGCCGGTAGGGAATTTCACCCAACCCCAGAGGAAATATTTCGATTTATTAAATTTGTTACAGTTTACTCCAGACTACAGATTTTGGCAACCCTATAATTTACCATATAAAGAGAGGAACTCTTCGCGTAATAAACCCATGAGAATAGCATCATGGTAGTTTCCTGACACGAAACGAGCTTGACGTTGACGACCTTCAATCTTAAAACCTACTTTTTCATAAGCCTTAATTGCCCGAATATTTCCGTCCCAGGTATCCAGTGAAATCCTGTGAAAATTCCACTGATTAAATAGAAAACGGGCAAATATGATTAAAGCATCTGTCCCGTAACCTTTACCCCAATAGGATTTATTTCCAATAACTACAAAGAGGGTTGCCGAACGACCGGGGATATTAATCTCCTTAAAACCCATGGTTCCAATGAGCAGATCGTTTTCATCCACAATAGCATAGCGGTATGTGTCCGGCGATTCGTCAAGAAATTTTACAGCCAGTTGATCTTTACTCTGTAGAGTATTCAAGGGCCAAGCCCCGCTGGACCATAAATTAACCTCTTGGTCATTATACCACTGATATAAAAGGTCAATGTCATCTTCTTCAATGGGACGTATCGAGGTTTTCTGACCTTTTAACATTAAGTAGGACTCCTTACAACGTTATTTTGCTCAATGATTAGATATTTTATCATCTAGTTTAGTTCAAAATCAAGGCAGTTATTTAAACGAGTAACTAAGCCGGGTCATTACCCGACTTTTTACTTTCGTTCAAGCAGGGAGGACACCGCTTAAGGTTCATTATGCATGGAAGAAAGTTTCATGATATCATGGGGTTAACAATTTCAAATGGTACACTAGTTCCATCGTTTAGACCCAAAAAGAAGGGAACAAAAATGTGAAGACATATGAGAGATATACTGTGTCAACTGAACACGAAGGGTTGACAGTTGAGACCTATCTTAAGCAAATAGTTCAGTGCCCGGGACGACGCCTTCAAAAATTAACACGGGCTAAAGGTATTTTGCTAAAAGGTCGAGTTGTTTTCCTGCAAAAAAAGCTGAAAGCCGGAGATATTCTTCAGGTTCTTGTTTTGATGGATCAAACTTACGGGGTTCGACCAGAAGAGGGCGAGATTAGCGTTCTTTTTGAGGACGCTCAGATTATTGTCCTAGATAAAGTGGCAGGGCAACTTGTTCATCCTGCTGGACATACCGATGGAGGAACGCTGGCAAATTATTTAGCTCATTATTTTCAGACTAAGGGACTTTTGAGTACAATTCGGCCAATGCATCGTTTGGATCGGGATACTTCTGGATGTGTGGCTTTTGCCAAAGACGCTCGCACTCAAACAGAGTTGGAGCAACAACTGCAGAGTGGTACATTTAAACGAACATATCTTGCTCTCGTACAGGGAGTACTCGAGCAAGAGGGCGTAATCGATGCCCCTTTAGGGCAATGCCCGGGCAAACCCAATCGACGTATGATTCGGCCTGAGGGTGATCAAGCCATAACTTTTTACCGTACTATTCGAACTTTATCTGATGCGTCACTTTTGGAACTCTCATTGGCTACGGGTAGAACCCATCAGATACGAGTTCATCTGGTGCATATCGGACATCCGATTATAGGGGATAGCATGTATGGAAGGCGCTCTACTATTATTGGAAGACAGGCGCTGCACGCGTCGTCACTTTGCTTTAGGCATCCCAGTAACGACCAAATTATTACAGTGAACGCTCCATTTCCAGCTGACATGGAACGAGCTATTCATGAAGTAAAATAATCGTTGGTTTGTTGAATAATACAAAAGTAATCTTGTAAATGGAATTATAAGGATTGATAACATGCTTAACCTCAAACTAGGCTCTACAGTAATTTCATATTCAATTAGAAAAAGCCTAAGAGCGAAACATGTAAGTATATCGATTGGTGCGGATGGAGTACAAGTAGTAGCACCTGTTTCTATGGAGAACAACCAAATTATACTACTAGTGGAAAACAAGAGGGAATGGATAGTTAATAAGCTGGAGAATTATCAACAACGACCCATGCAGATAAGGGTGGAACGTAAGTTTATTAGTGGTGAAAAGCTCTTATTTATGGGAGAAAACTACCCACTCAGTGTCCTAGAACATGAGGGAGGATCCTGTAGCGTTAATCTTATAGACAACCATTTCCTAGTAACAATTAATAAAGATATTCCTCAGGAAAAGAGACGAGAGGTAATTCGAAAAAAACTAGAGCAATGGTATATAGGGAGAGCTAAGGAATTAATTCGCGAACGACTGGAGCTATTCACGGATAAAATAAGCGTTAAGGTAAACACGGTTAGATTTAAAAATCAGAAAACTAGGTGGGGAAGCTGCTCTCAAAGAGGAAATCTCAATTTCAATTGGAAACTGGTAATGGCTCCAACTCACATAGTTGACTACGTAGTTGTCCATGAACTATGCCATTTAAGACAACTGAATCACTCTAAGGCGTTTTGGCAGATCGTCGAAAGCCAGATTCCTGACTATAAGGAAAGGCGAAAGTGGTTAAAAGAAAATGGCATTAAGTTAAATCTGTAGTCTATGCGACAAAAGGAGGTAGGAAATTGCTCAAATGGGTACAAGTTCTATTAGTCGAATCAGGGAAGGCGCCTAAAGTTTGCGAACTACCAGATAACCTCAAGGCTTTTGAATTAACAATTCGTGGTTCCATAGAGATAATTCCAACTGAACGTCTTGGGTGTCTAATCATCTATGATGGCAATAATAAGCTTACTAAGAATCCTGTAAATAGGTCGGAAGTTCAGGGGACGTTTATTATTGCCCGAGTGGAGCAATCAGATCTTGTATCACTTAACGCTGAGGACATTGAGATCCTCTCCAAAAGCTATGAATAATTAAACTCCCACTAAAGTTAACGTAAATGATGCAAACTGTAATCTT
>DHJG01000013.1:4431-4889 GCA_002404215.1 Desulfosporosinus sp. UBA4726 | reverse complement strand
CTAAAAGACACGAAAGAAGAAGTTGAGACAAGAATACCTCCGACCACGGGATGAGTCTAACCCAAAGATCATGCTCGATGCAAGTGTTTAGTCCTACTTGCAGGTTAAACCTCCTAGAGTTAGTAATTCTTGCATTTTGTATTCGTCAAGTTCGTGGTGGACCATAAACACATGACGTTCTTCACAAATTTTAGTCATATGAGACATTGCATTGACTATAATCGCTTGAGCTTGGATGGCTTCCTCGATAGTGTCACATGTAATATAATTACTATATACTTTAATCATTTTTAAAACTCCTTCGTGCCTCGATTCCTTTTGTAATCCGCAAGCAATTCTTTGATTTGATATGAGTATACCACGCAGGCCTGTATCAAGAGGAGAAGGTTAATGTTTTAAGTCTATTTACCACTAATCAGCAGTTATTTTTAATCCCGGGAATCTAAGCTTGTAAAGCT
>DHJG01000013.1:0-4282 GCA_002404215.1 Desulfosporosinus sp. UBA4726 | reverse complement strand
CGCGAGCGCCTTGTGCGAGTAGAAACGAAAAATTTCGCAAGAAAGCCATGTGATGATTAGGTATGGTCGTTATTGGTGGGGAGTACCTAGCTTGAGAGGAAAGAATCACTATGACTTGTAGTCATTTTCTATAATGCGAACTTGGTACGATCGGGTATCAGCCAGTGCTGAGCCCTTTTTTGTGTTCAGAGTAGTAATAAACTCAGTTAATGTATGTTTAATTGATGAAGAACACAGTGACGCATTCGTAATTATACTGGAAATTTTAATTTCTCCAAAACTTTAAAATGGTTGCGTAAGCAGTTAATAGCAAAAATGGAAGAAATGAAGAAAATGCTGGAACGCCTGAATTATAAAATCGAAAGATATGAACTGTCGGTGTTTGAAAAAGAAAAAGAGCTAACAAGATCGGAGGATTAGTTTTATGGGAAAAAAAGTATTGGTGCTGTCCGCCACAAAGGTGACATCAGCGGTAGCTCAACTATGCAGCAGGCATATGAAATGGGAAAAACAGTATAGGCAGAGGATTTAAATTGGAGTAAACAGCATTACTTGAAAAGAAGAAAACTGATCAAAGTTAATACTTAGAGGGATTTTTATATCGGTCAAGCAGATTTCCCCTAATTTTGCACAAGAGTTATGAGATGATAGGGTCAACTTGAGCCAATCTTGGTGTTGGTGTCTTTAGCAAGGAGCTAGCGCGTAGCAATCAGTTAAACTGCGGGTTTGCCACATCGGAGTAAAAGAATGTTTATTTAGTAAATTATTAATAATGGGGGGTGTTATGGATGTGAAGAAAAATTCAATTTTTATTTTTATTGTAATACTCATCCTCACAGGTTCAGTACTCGTGGGTTACAAAGCAGAGGCAGGGGAAGTAGCACGCAAGGAAATAATTAATGAACAAGACGTACTTCATACATTTGAAATTGCAGGAATAAACTTCAAGCCTGAGACGTCACTTAACTCTAAAGATTATAAGGTTGGAGATACTGAACTAACTATCTATAAGGATTCTCAAGGAAACGTACTTTTTATTTATACATTTAGTTCCTTTGTAGAGAGGCAGAAAAATTTTCCGGAATATGAACGGAGCGACCCGTTTTCATTTACACTTGACAAACAAACTTACATCTCTAAGTTCTATAGTGTAAAAAACCTTCAGCTTGTCTATGCAATTGCTTATCCGTCCAACGAGAACACTCAAGCAGTTATTGATAATCTTAGGAAAGTAGATCAGGTAATCTTCACTGATCTTAATGCTGGAGAAGAGATTGTTTTCACGGGTGGAAGTTCAAGCTGGAAAGCTAAGGTTTCTTTAAGGTATTATGAACACTGGTGGACCGACGGTGAGAACAAATCTCATTATGAAAGTTATCATGACGTAGCCCCAACGATCAACTACAAAGGCCAAATACCCGCGCAGACGGTTTTAATGGAGTACAGTTTAATTACCAGAGGTAGTAAAATGAGTGGTAATCAAGAAATAACTCCTGAAGAGCTTACAAGAGTTATTCCCCTAGGTCATGGAGGTGGCAATGGCTCCATGCCTAGGAAGGATGACACCTACGAAATGAAGATAACCGTGGATGGTACGATAGAAGAATTTGAACTAAAAGCCAAGTGAGATAGAAGTTAATAGCTCGAATAGAGAGCATACGCGTTCAGGTAGTTTGGACGCTTTGGGAATGTTCAGAAGGCGGAAAGCCACATTGGAATAAAGAAGGCACTATTTATGGTGTCTTCTTTTTTGGCCTTGATATTCCCATATTGGTCTACGGTGATACTGCGGATGTTTCCAAGTTGGAGCAAATGTCGATTTTTGCTCGTCCAGTCCCGAAAATGTCTGTTTTATTCCGTTTCGGATGGCTAGCTTTGTGATGTAGTAGAAGAGGGCTAGCGTAAGAAACACAAGGATCAGGTTAAACCCAAGACTCATACGCACAAAAAAAATGACCCCCACCGTTCCCGATGAGAGCAAAGTGTTTGGGAGAAAAGACCATTGGTCATATGTTTATTCTATTACAATGTTACGGTAACGATACTATAAATTTTTGTCATTTATTTTACTATTCAATAGATATATCTTTATGCGCAAGTAGAAGGGTTACTATTTACTTCAATATGATGAGTATGATAGGTCAGGAAAGAGTCCCCCACCATTGCTGATAAGAGCGAAGTATTTTAATGGAGTAGCCTGGAGAGCGTTGGGGATAAGTAATGAGTCGCGCATGGGATCAATCTTTTCCGAAACTTTTAATTTATACCAGTTTCTTTCGAATGCACCTTGTACTTCCTAGTCTTTATAGAACTCCGCAAGGAGAGAGGGTGGACACAAAAGGTCCTGGCCGACGCGAACAGGTTAAGCGGGGGATACATTGCTTCAATAGAAGAGGGGAAAGAGCTAGGAACAAAAGCACTATTCACCCAGGTTTGATTCCTAAGATCATTGCATGTAAAATGGAGAAAGCGTGCGGGGTATCATTAGATACAATTAAAATAAGTGGGTCAGAAGAGGGTCAAAAGGCAAAAAAATAAAGGGACTCCATTTCTGAAGACCCTTTGAAATCAGTGGTCGGGGCGAAGTGATTCGAACACTCGGCCTCTTGGTCCCGAACCAAGCACGCTACCAAACTGCGCCACGCCCCGCTTAACTAGAACGAGTATTATAATAACAAATCGCTCTCATCCTGTCAACCTCTAAATTCTATTTTTCATTGATCATGATTTTCATGAGTCAAACTTCTCGGTGTTTGATAGTTGTTCGTGTATATAGGCATTATATTAGGAATTGCTTTATACATACGTCCCTATAATAACAATTATTAATTATTTTGGTTTTAATTAGAGGAGCGAAGAAATTTGAGAAAAATAGGGATCGTTATGGATTCAACTGGATATTTGACACGCGATATTCTGGAACAGCATCAGATTCGTGTCATCCCCCTTACTATTAACATCGGGGATGACACGTTTTCTGAGCTAGAATTAACTAATAATAGTTTATTTGAAAAATTAAGTAATATCTCTGGTTTGCCCACAACCTCACAACCTTCCGTCGGCGCATTTCTCGAAGTTTATGAATCCTTGTTTTCGGAAGGCATCGAAGAGATTATTAGCATTCATCTATCTGCAGCTATTAGCGGGACCCTACACTCTGCCCAGATGGCGATTGACTTGGCTTCCAGCCCCAATATTCACATCTTTGATTCCGGGTCCTCTGCGTCCGGACTTGGTGCACTGGCTTGGGCAGCAGCTGAATGGGCAGAACAAGGACTATCTTCATCGGAAATTTTGACTCATCTTCAAATCTTAAAACCACAGACCAAACTTTATTTTATCGTTAATTCGCTGGAATACTTGCGGAAAGGTGGAAGAATCGGAGGAGCTGCTGCTTTAGTGAGCACGTTACTGCAAATAAAACCAATCCTTCACTTTAATCAACAAGCTGTAATTGACCTTTTTGATAAAGTGAGGACACGTTCGCGAGCGTGGCAACGGGTTCTCGATGAATTAACTTATGCGCTTTCTACAGGAAAGCGTTATCGTATTTTTGTGATACATGTAAATGTAGTGGAAGAAGGAACAACCCTACTTTACCAACTTCAAGCACGTTTCCCAGAGCATGAAGTTCGTTTATTTGAAGCTGGACCCGTTATTGCAACCCATGTTGGTCCGGGAACTATTGGTCTGGCGTTTCATCCCTGGCCCTTACTTTAAAGTATCAAATAATTTACAGCAATTCACAAGTTAACATATGTTATGGCTTCTTTAAGTGATTTTAATACTATTTAACATCATCAGCAATTTCTAACGTCCGTGTCTTGTGATATCGTTGCAAACCGATTGCTGTATCTTTATAGAAGCGAGATGAAGCTCCAAGTGTCTTAGGTAACTGTTAAGACTTATCATAATTTTATCTTGTATCAGGAAAAGTTTACTAGTCCTGGTTTAATCAAAAAGAGGTGGCCTCAAGCTCAGCATAATAATCAAAATATGTCTACAGATAACTTTGACATATTTTGTTGAATTTTATGTGAAAATAATTACAATCTCCATTTAAAAAAGAAGGAGTTTGGGCATAACATAAAGAATATAACATAATAACAAATAAGAATAGAGAGAAATGGGGGAGATAAAAGTTATAAATATTTTTCATTCATCTAAATATTCAAATAAATCGATAAGCATAACTAATGTGAAAAAGATTACAAACTTTTTTAAAAAAGAAGGAGTTTGGGCATAACATATAGAATATAACATAATAACAAATAAGAATAGA
>DHJG01000158.1:4031-4852 GCA_002404215.1 Desulfosporosinus sp. UBA4726 | reverse complement strand
ATTTCCATGCGCTGGTAGAATTTCAATCCTGAAAAGACTCGATAGGGCGTAGCGGCCTTCATTAAACGCTCTTCAAGAGCCCTCGACTGAGCATTCGTCCGGTAAAGAATAGCAAACTCATTAAAAGGCCGTCCTTCAAGTTCATGTAAACGTTTAATGCGCTCTACGACGTACCCAGCCTCATCTCGCTCATCATTCCCTACATAGCATACTAAAGGCTGCCCCTCAGAATTTTCTGTCCAAAGCGACTTTTCCTTACGCGATTCATTATTTTTCACCACAGCATTGGCAGCCTCTAGAATTTTCTGAGTTGAACGGTAGTTCTGTTCGAGTTTTATAACCTTTGCTTCTGGATAATCTCGTTCAAAATCAAGAATGTTTTGCACATCCGCGCCGCGCCATCCATAGACCGAATTATGAACCACAACGCCTTCACATATAAACTGGCGAAGGTTTGGGATTGAGAGATCATAGACATACCCTTCATACTCTTCTACTTCAACTTCTTCAATAATATCTTCAATAATGTTGCCATTCTCAAAAATAGGTACACTCATCGTAGCTCTTAAATGAGCAAAGGGCATAAATCGATAACTTTCACCTTCAGTAAGTTTCGCCTTTTTATGGATTTCCAACCCCTCTTCTATTTGAGAGAGCTTTTTAGCATACTCGTCTGCTTCATCATAGACAACTCTTTCGGTTTCCGTTCGCCACGTATTTCTTTGTCCATTACGAGCAGGGAAGCCAGATCCTACGGCCTGACGCTTAAGCTCCTCTCCTGAGGTGATCAGTGCGATTCTATGGCTACAACAATTGGCTGC
>DHJG01000158.1:801-3793 GCA_002404215.1 Desulfosporosinus sp. UBA4726 | reverse complement strand
AGCTTGCGTCCAGCAGAGTGAAACACCATCGTCGGAATTCCATAATTGACAGAAAGCAGTTGTTCAAAATAAGCCGCCTCTGCTTTGTCCTTGCAAACCTTAAGAATCCACATTTTATCCGCATGCTCACCATTGAGACGAACGAATAATCCGTTTACTATTTCGCCCTTCCTACTTCTTACTCCTTGAGTCTGACCAATTCGATATCCCATGCCACGTTTATACATTAAATAAACGTAATAAACGCCTGGATTAGAGTTGACTCTGGCAAAGCCAATATGATTGGGAGTAGCTTTAATCACTTTACCCGTTTGTGTCGTAATTTTGATAACAGGCCCATGGTAGTGTTTCTTTGATACATGATCAACGGTTCCGTGAATCGTTTCTCCAAGGCCTGAAGCGCAGACAAGAATTTGATTCACTTCTATATCTTCGATGGGAATTGTTCCATTAGGAGTATTTACCTGCATTCCTTGGAGAACGCATTGATCATCATCGCCAACCACACAGAGATTGCGATACTTACTAGCTAGAAGTTTTACCAGCATGTATTGAGCATGATTTGTATCTTGGTACTCATCCACCATAATATATCGAAATTTGTCTTGGTAATATTGAAAAACCTGCTCGCTTTGCTGAAAAAGCTGAACCGCGAGCATAATAATATCATCAAAATCCAAGGCATTATTATTCTTTAGTTTCTTTTGATACGATTTATAAATATCAACCACTTTTTGCTCAAAATAACCTGAAGCTTTATATGAAAACCCTTCCGGGTCTAACAGTTTGTTTTTTGCCTCACTGATGATCGCCGCAACACTTCGCACCGGGAATTTCTTTTCATCAAGACCATATTCCTTTAAGCACGATTTCATCAAAGATTGTTGGTCCCCGGAATCATAGATAACGAAATTTCGGTTATACCCCGGCAAAGTATCAATTTCTCGTCGCAGTATACGGACACAAGCCGAGTGAAACGTTGTAACCCATATTCCATACCCTTCACTGCCCACAAGTGTTGCCACTCGTTCTCGCATCTCTTTTGCTGCTTTATTCGTAAATGTTATGGCTAATATCTCGCCGGGTTGTATCCCCTGAGCAATTAAATGGGCAATTCTATAGGTGAGCACACGGGTCTTGCCCGATCCAGCACCCGCAAGAATAAGAAGCGGCCCTTCTTTATGCTCAGCAGCATCCCGTTGCACTGGATTCAGATCATCCAACCGATACATAAACAGCCCACACCTCACTTCTTGTACTTATTATAACATACTCGGACTTATCGCTGTTATATAAAAAAATTATGGTTAATAGCCTTTTTTTTAAAAAACCATTAGAGCGTCTAATCCGCTCTAATGGTTTTTATAACGCAACTCGCAATCATAGACCTCAAAATTCACAAGTATTAGCTGTTCTTGGGAAGGAAATTACATCACGGATATTAGCCATTCCCGTCAAATACATGATCACGCGTTCAAAGCCAAGTCCGTACCCTGCATGTTTGACTCCGCCATACTTTCGAATGTCAAGGTACCACCCGTAATCTTCTGCGTTCAAACCGGATTCCTTCATTCGGTTTTGCAATACCTCAAGTCGTTCTTCCCGTTGACTTCCTCCAATAATCTCTCCAACCCCAGGAACCAAAAGATCCATAGCTGCCACTGTTTTATTATCCTCATTAAGCCTCATATAAAACGCCTTAATGTCTTTTGGGTAATCCGAAACGAAGACTGGCTTTTTAAAAACGTTCTCAGTCAAGTAACGCTCATGCTCAGTTTGAAGATCCGTTCCCCAATGAACAGGATACTCAAAGTTAGTGTTTTCCTTTTCAAGCAGTTCTACGGCCTCTGTATATGTAATGTGACCGAATTCGGAGCTCAAGATATTTTCCAACCGATCAAACAAGGTTTTATCAACAAAATTATTGAAAAACGCCATTTCCTCTGGGGCATTGTCCAGGGCATACTGAATAATGAACTTCATCATCTCTTCTGCCAGGTTCATGTTATCCTTAAGATCAGCAAAGGCAATCTCCGGCTCGATCATCCAAAACTCGGCAGCATGCCTCGCCGTGTTTGAATTTTCCGCTCGAAACGTGGGGCCAAATGTGTAGACGTTGCGGAAAGCCATACAATACGTCTCTGCATTAAGTTGACCGCTAACCGTAAGACTCGTTTCACGCCCAAAGAAATCTTTGGAAAAATTAATGTTGTCAACTTCATCACGGGGAGGTTTAGCCATATCTAAGGCTGTTACCCTAAACATTTCCCCGGCCCCCTCAGCATCACTTCCTGTAATAATTGGGGTATTCACATAAACATAGCCTTTTTCCTGAAAGAACTTGTGGATTGCGTAGGCAACTACAGAACGCACTCTAAAGACTGCTGCGAAGGTATTCGTCCTTGGGCGTAAATGCGCAATAGTTCTTAAATACTCAAACGTATGCCGCTTCTTTTGCAGAGGGTAATCCGCTGCCGATAGTGAGAGAACTTCGATGATTTCCGCTTTCAATTCAAATGGTTGCTTTGCTCCAGGCGAAGGAACCAGCACGCCTTGGATACGTAAGGCAGAACTAATCGTAAGCTTCCCGATCTCAGTAAAATTGGCAAGATTCTCTTCAAAAACCACTTGAATGTTTTCGAAGAAACTTCCATCATTAACTTCGATAAAACCGAACGCTTTGGACGAACGTACTGTGCGAACCCATCCGGATAGCTCTATTTTTTGATTGAGAAACCGATCGGTCTCTTTGTGTATTTCCCGAACTGTTACCGATTGCATATTAGTATGCCTCCTCAGAATGCCCTTTGAGAGTTTAATAGTTTACTGAATATAAATTATACCTGATTAAAATCTTAACTTCAAATCACAAACAGCGTACTGTGGATCTTCATTTCCTCCATCAATATAATTAGCTGCCCCGCACTATCACGAATTGTGCTGACTGTTGCACTCATTTCCTCTGTTGAAGCGGCAATTTCTTCAGCAGCTG
>DHJG01000158.1:0-745 GCA_002404215.1 Desulfosporosinus sp. UBA4726 | reverse complement strand
GATTCGTCTGATCCGAAATCCCAGTAATGATCTCGGTAATCCCGCGTATTTGTCCCGTCTGTTGTTTGAGAACATAGCTTACTGATTGGATTTCCTCCACTTTAGCTGCGAAGACTTGCATTTTGTCAGCCAAATCCTTCATCATTTCTTCCCCACGTAGCTGGTGAAAGATAAAACTGGAGTAGGCTGAACCCTTAAAAAGCAGGGTGGTGTCCAACTCAGACACCACCCTGTTTTCATTATCCGTCATCTCCTACCAGTTCTTTTAATTGCTCTTCGGTTAGCTCTTCTTCCGAATAAATTGGGATATTGTGCTCTTTCAATATTGCAGCCGTTACCCCCTGCCCTGGCATCATACGATGTGAAAAGCTTCCGTCATAGATATAATTCGCCCCACAGGAAGGGCTTCGTTCCTTTAGTATTGCCGCACTCACTCCAAACATCTCTACAATCTTAACAATTTCTTTTGCCCCACGAATAAATTGAGGCGTCACCACGTCTCCCTGCTCTCCCTGGACCGCACATTGCCCTTCAAGCACATCTTGTCCCATCCCATCGATGATCTCCACTGGAACCCGTGGAGTTGGCAAGCCACCAAGTTGCTCAGGGCAGACCGGAATATACTTCCCGGAAGAACTATATTTCTGTATCAAAGCATGGGCATTCGACGTGCCGTCATATTTTGCATTTAAGCCAAGCAAACACGCACTGACAATAATCATGTTCCACCTACTTTCTTACTTAA
>DHJG01000159.1:4650-5391 GCA_002404215.1 Desulfosporosinus sp. UBA4726 | reverse complement strand
CTGAAGTTTTGACTAGGATTAACCGATAGATGTAATAGGTCGATCTTTCTATTATATGGGGGACTGGTCATCATTATTTTTTTATCATTCTACTGGCAGGCATACTGCTTAATGATGAGTCGTGGCTACCCTGCCTACTTCTTGATTTTCTATTCATATTCACTAATAGTTGGGAACACTTAAATTAATTAAGGAGGAGAGATTTTTTTGTTAAAGAACATAAGCAAAGATTTGCTATTAACCGTCTTCTTAAGTCTCGTATTTGCACTTGTACCAGTAGGTCTTGCGCAGGCGGCAACTGCATTGCCAGTGGGTACTCTGATTAGTACCGGAAATGTCGCAGGCAAACCTTCAGTAACGGTTTCAGGGCTTACTGTGGGGATGATTGTAAAGGTGTATGACGCTTCCTCAGGCGGGAAGCTGCTAGGAAGTGCAACTGTAAAAACAGGGACTAGTGTCATTGTAAGCTTATCGAGTCTAAAAGATCCGTTGTTTGTATCAGTTACTATGGAAAGTGACAGACAATCGATTGAGGTTAGTAAAACGGATACGCTATTGCCAGCAGAAGTCGGAGTTATAAACAATGCAGGTACTGCTGATACGGTGACAGTTACCGGAGTTACTGGTCTTCTAGAGGGTGATGTCGTCAAGGTTTACGATACTAATGATGCTTCAGCCAAATTATTGGGTACGTCCAAAGTTCTACAGGACAAAGCTGTTGTGAGCATAAAGCAATTGCCA
>DHJG01000159.1:3256-4431 GCA_002404215.1 Desulfosporosinus sp. UBA4726 | reverse complement strand
CAAACCATTAGGTACGGCTACAGTAGCAAAAGAGAAAACTGAAGCCGTTGTGAGCATAAAGCAATTGGGAACCGGAGTTGGATTGGCATATGTGACTGTTACAAGCATTGGGGAAAGAGAGTCCGACCCTTTGGCAAGCAGTTATGATATAGAACCTAAAACGGTTATTAGTTGGGCAACAGACCAAATCGTGGTCGTAAACAATTCAGGAACTGCCGATACGGTGACGGTGACAGGTCTGGTGGTTGGCGACATCGTCAAAGTTTACAAGGGAACTATACTATTGAGCACTTCGGTAGTCAAAGTTAACTCGGCAGTTGTGAGCATATCACAATTAGGAACCGGAAGTGGAACAGTAAATGTGTCAGTAACAAGAAAAGAAATGCAAGAGAGCGCGCTGGAGCCTGTAGATTATGATGCAGAAGTTCAATCATCCTCTCCCGTTGACGCTAACATTACTGTCGTTAACAATGTTCAAGCATCGTCTGATGATACAGTAACTGTGACAGGTTTGGTTGCTGGCGATATTATCAAAGTATACAAGACTTCCGCAGGGGGGCTCTTATGGGGTAAAGCCACTGTTGCCAGTGGTTCAACGGAAGCAAAGTTGACTATTCGGCAATTAGGTACGGGTGCAGGTTCGGTTTGGGTAACTGTAACAAGCGCAGGAAAACTAGAGTCTACAAGAATCGAGCAGAGTTATTTGGTAGAAAGTTAGAAGTACCACAGTCTGTATACTAGTTAAGTTACAGATACAGAGGATAGGATATTTTCAAATCAACGGAAGGAGTTTTTCGTCTTCGGCGAAAGACTCCTTCCGTTTTCGATGATCTAAAGAAAAGATAGTTGATAGCTAACAATAGAAATATTGACAATAATATAGAAAATATATAGTATATAAGAAAGATTGGAATTATACTAATTAAGGGGGGTCACTATGGCTATTTGGAAATGTTCTCAATGTGATGCTACTTCTGAAGGTCGTTGTCGTCCTAAGGTTTGTCCGAGCTGCGGTGCTGGCAAGGAACAAATCGTTAAAGCACAATAGTATAAAGAAGAAAACCAGCGTTTTTTGAAAGTATTGACTCAAAGGGAGCAAGGATAATCTTGGTCCTTTTTTTGTAGGAAAGAGTTTAGGATTGATATGTAAAATAATTCGGCATATAAACTAAAAT
>DHJG01000159.1:0-3182 GCA_002404215.1 Desulfosporosinus sp. UBA4726 | reverse complement strand
ATTTTAGTTTATATGCCGAATTTAGTCACAATACCTTTTTTGGAATTAATGGGATTATTCTTAAAGAGACAGGTAAAGAAAACTGCGTCTATCAGAATCCCATGGAGGCGATAACCTATGTTTAATAATTCAACGCTGAAGGGTACGCGGTGTTTGATTCAGCCTTGGCTTTCTGGGATAATTGTTACTGTGACTGTAATTCTCTTACAGGGGATAACGAATCTCTGGTTGAGGGTCGCCGGCGTGACCCTGATTACATTTGGTCTTTTTCTGGGGATCCAGAAATTGGCCGCAGACCGTCAAAGGTTATTGAGTATTATAACTCTTGATGACCTGACAGGAATGGGTAATTTCAGGGCATATCAGGAGCGAATCCGACTTGAGACACAGCGTGCGCAGCGAAACCATGACCCGCTTACGCTGATTCTCATTGATCTAGATCAGTTTAAAAACTATAATGATTCCCACGGACACCGTTTAGGCAATGAGTTGTTGCATTCAGCAGGTCATATTTTCCAGGAGGCAGTTCGCTCCATAGATGGGGTTTACCGTTTTGGTGGGGATGAATTTGCCATTGTTTTGCCTGATACGGATTTAGAAGAAGCACGGCAGATTGTGAAGAGGGTTCAACATTCGTTTGAAAAGCTTCCTAATCGTGCTGGAGTGACCTTGAGTATGGGGATGGCTAGATATCGGGAAGAGCCACTGCGTGAGTTTTTTGATCGCGTGGATCAATTGCTTTATGATGTTAAAGCGAAGGGAGGAAACGGTTGTCATTCCGAACTAGACGGAAGCGATGCTCGTGAAGATATTTCCAGAACCGCTTTGTAAAGGGGTAAACCAATGGCAGACTATTATTGCTATTTATGGAGTACGACCTGGCCTAATTTGATCGTGCTCTTTTTGATATGGGGAGTCATCCTCACTCGATTGGTTTGGAAGTTTGTGGTTACATGGCGTTATGAACGAGATGCCTGGGGTTTTTTGCTGCTGACGGGAAAAACATTAATTTGGTTTGCAGTTCTGGGAGTTTACACAAAGTTATTATTATTTTCCCAACCAGATTGGTTCGCTCAACCTAGTTATATTCAAGGTGCGGTTTTGGAAAAAGGGTATGATTCTAAATTAGGGTCATATATTTTAGAAGTTCATAATGGCTCGGAACAGAGACAATTCTATATTGATCAAAATGTCTATAAACAGCTTAAGGTGAAGGATCAAGTTAAACTTATGTATCTCCCGGTACGGCGAGAAGTTGTGCGCTGTGAGCTGATGGAGCGGAAGTGAGATTTGCACTAGACCTAAAATAATACTAAAATAGAGGTATAGAGTAAAAAGGAGTGCTTATAGTGAGTTCGAAAGTCTATTTTTACAGTATTCCGGGTACTATTTCCGGATATCTGGTCCATTCAGCTTTCCTATGGTGAAAAGATTGGTTTGGGAAGCAGAAAGTATAAGCTCATTGAAGTTGGATAAAAAAGGGAAAACTAAATTTCTAAGATTTCACAGAAAAAGTTATGGCGTAATATGCTATAATGGGAATAAGATAGGGTAAGAACGCGATGCGGAAAGGAGAGTGGGAATATGCGTGTTCAAAAAGTTAACGAGCATACCATCCGCATCTTTATCTCTTTGACAGAACTAACTGACAGGGATATTACGATGGCTGATCTATTCCAACGATCAGCGAAGACGGAGCAATTATTTTGGGAACTTATCGCTCAGGCGAGAGAAGAAGTAGAATTTAATTTAGATCAACCTTTTTGGATTCAGGCAACTGTGGCATCGAATGATGAGTTTGTAATCACAATCATGAAGCAGGAAGACCCAGCCGAAGGTTCCATGAAAGAGAAGGTGGCAAAGAAGACCCCTAAAGGTCGCGTGACAGAATTAGTTTATGCGTTTGCTGATTTTGAGGATGTTGTTTCTGCTGTAGGACGTTTGCCGGAATTTAACCAGCTGCGTTCAAGTCTTTATGAGTTTGAAGAAGAATATTATCTTGTCCTGAACCGTATGGGTACTGGCAAGAAAAGGCTTTTGGCAGAAGCAATTCTTGATGAATATGGAGAAATTGTAGCTACTACTGGGGTTTTCCTGTCTGAACACGGGAAGACTATTATTAAGGTAAAAGCAGTGCAAACGCTTAATGCTTCTTTCAATAAGCCGTCACAAAGCTGAAACTCAAAAAGGGAAGCAAATGCTTCCCTTTTTCTTTACCAAGTTTGCTTTATACCTATACAGAAAGTATAAGTTTTGGGTGGCATAATTCGGGTGGTATAAGCGCAACTAGGCGGCCGCCGGCGCCTGCGGCTTGTCGCCAGCCAAGTTTTCTTTACCCGCAGGAAAAGATAGATGGAATTTGGCGCAAACAGTGGACGCAAACCGTCTTACCTTTAAACTTATCAACTCTCAGAGTTGTACCACAAAAGATGCAAGGTGAGGATTGTTTCCGAGAGAACTTACTAAAAGGGATAATAATAGCTTGATGTGCTGGTTGATTTGGTGGGATAGTTGGGCTTGTGCTACTGTACATAAAATACCTCCTCTTAAGTAGGGCTTGTATATATCCAATGGCTAATACCACTATGACAGAAGTTAAATTCCTTTGAGTGAGTTTCCTCTATGATATGTTAATTGTGATGTCGAAATCCTAAAAAGCGTGCGGGCCTTATTTTGGAAGATTGGTCGATTATAATTAGGGCCCAAAAGGAGTGGCAATAGGTGGAGCAAGAGAGACTAAGGCGATTACGGGCACTTCCAGCTGTTCACGAAGTGATTTCTCGGCTGGAATTTGAAACGGAATTTAGTCCGTTCTTGGCGAATGAGAGGCAGTTGCCTTATTTAAAACAGGGCATTCGACAGGTTTTACAAAAGGCCAGGGAAAATGCCAGCCAAAACATCACTGATTCGTTTCAAGATTTCGAATCATCTCTATGGGCGTGGCTAAAAAGCCAACTTCTACAGGAACTGACACACCCTGAAACTAGTTTGCGGCGAGTTATCAATGCCACTGGGGTTGTTTTACATACTAATTGTGGGAGAGCCTTGCTCGCTCCCTCGGTCGCGCGTTTTGTTGCTGAGCAAGCTGAAAGATACAGCAATCTTGAATTGAATATTGAGACTGGGGAGCGGGGCTCGCGCTATGTCCATGTTGAGGCGCTTCTGTGTCATTTAACTGGGGC
>DHJG01000149.1:2116-5079 GCA_002404215.1 Desulfosporosinus sp. UBA4726 | reverse complement strand
ACCAATATCAGTTACTGGTTTCCAACGTTAAAATATAAAAATCTTGAGGAGAACCAAAATGATGAATAAGCGACTGACTGCACAGGGATTTGCTATTCTACTGTTCTTACTAACAATAACTGCAACCGGACCTACGACCGAGTGGGTAGTAAGTCAATGGATTAAACCAGGAGTTATCCAAACAGCATGCGAAAACGCTATCCCTGGTCTTTTCGGGGGAACACTTTTACAAAGCGCAGCGATCAAATCTCCGGATGTCCTGCCAATATACGGGTCTTCGGAACTTAGTCATGGTGGTAGCTTTAATCCAACCAAACTCTTTTCAGGAAAACCAACGGGTTGGGTACCGTTTTTAGTTGGCCATGCTGGTACTGAAGACCTTATACAGGCTCTTTATGCTGGAGCTCAAAATTTAAAGGGTAAGAAAATTGCTCTTTCTCTTTCGGCGCAGTGGTTTAGTATAGGTGGGATCGGACAAAAGGAATTTGCAGCAAATTTTTCAGCACTGGATGCGTACAAAATGCTCTTGAGTCCGTCTTTGACCACTCAAACCAAAGGCGATTTGGCTCAACGTCTCTTGCAATTTGATCAAGTTCAAAAGAGTTATCCTGTCTTGGCAGGGTTATTGAAAAACTATGGTCATTCTGATCTTAGGTCACGACTTATTGAGATCACCTATTGGCCGATGGGGCGTGTCGAATTGGCTGCACTGGAAATCCAGGATGCTGTCAAAACGATTGAGGCCATTCAACATTTACCGGGTGGTGAAATTGCGAACAATGAGATCGGAAAGCTGACAAAGACTCTGGTCAGTTGGTCTTTACTCGAACAAACAACGATCACAGACGGAAAGGCCACCGAAAGTAATAACCCATTCGGAATCAATAATAAGATTTACAGTGAGCAGTATAAAGACAAGCCAAACTTAAAAAATTCACAGGTAAAGTTTAACCTTTTTCCGTCGAAAGAATACGAAGACCTTAATCTTCTGATGCGTGTATTAAAAGATGAGGGAGCAGATCCGATCTTTATTATTCAGCCTCTTAACGGGTTTTGGTGTGACTATACAGGTTTACCCAAAGCACAACGTCAAAAATACTATGAAACGATTCGAGAGATGTCCGATCAGTACGGATATGTCTTAGATGATTTCTCAGGGCATGAGTATGACCGATATTTCATGGGCGATTCTTCTCATCCCGGAGAGAAAGGATGGCTGGAAATCGATGAAGCTTTGGATAAATCCGTTCATCAGTGATGGACATCTTAGACTAACTTGGGTGAATTTATCACATTAAAGCATTAAGCGGTATAGATCAAGGGAGGCCATCACGATCCCGTGTGGCCTCCCTATTGCAAGATTTGCTCTGCATCGATGGTTACATTAAAGGAAACCACGTCAGGATGAAACTGTTGAATAGCGTTTGGAATATTGATATAAAAGCTCACTTTGTGAAAGGTAACAGGTCTCTCAAAATAATAGGCTTTTAACTTTAACCCACTTAGTTTTGCGTTGGTAATCGGTATGGAGCAAGTAATTTATAGATATCTCTTTTCATGCAGGTTTCAAGCTACAGTTACAGGAAATACTTTGTCATAAATCGCAATTTTAGTGTCGCACGATGCCGCATTATTATGTAATGTTATATTATATCTAATGGTATAATGGGAGTGATAAATGAATGGAGGAAATGAATTAATGGCTGATTTTCCAAATTGCCCAAAATGTAATTCAGAATACACTTACGAGGATGAGAATCATTTCATTTGCCCAGAATGTGCTCATGAGTGGACTTTAGAATCAAAAACCGACAGTAATGAAAACAAGATAATTGTTAAAGATGCCAATGGAAATGTCTTAAACGATGGTGATACTGTAACAGTTATCAAAGACCTTAAGGTAAAAGGAAGTTCATCGGGCGTAAAAATAGGTACAAAGGTAAGAAATATACGTTTGGTTGATGGAGATCATAATATTGATTGCAAAATTGATGGCTTTGGAGCTATGAGTTTAAAATCTGAGTTCGTTAAGAAGGTATAAATGGGTAATGCTTGTCCATTGCGATTTACAGCCCGGCATTGCTGCTTTTTGATTTAATTCTATGCTTTTTGGAATGAAGGGAGTTTTATTATGTCAACCTATGAATATAAACAAGACTTACTAAAAAGACTTGATGAGGGCTCACTGCCTGATATTCAACTGGACCACCAATTCACCTTTAATTGTAAAGACGAATGTATGGGTAGATGCTGTAATAACATTACTATCCTGTTAGACCCCTGGGATATTGAGATCATGGCCCGGCACTTGGGGGTTTCCGGGCAGCACTTTTTATCAGAATATTGTAAGTACGAATATAGCCATGAATTAAAGTGGTCATACGTCAGGCTAAAGCATGCGGAAGATGGTCCATGTATTTTTATGCTTGAGGGCGGGCGGTGTAAAATATATCCAGTACGGTCTCGAAATTGTAGAACCTTTCCGATTGGTCGGGCAGTGCGTTTTGAATTGGACGGCACGAAAATAGAACAGATTCTCATGGTAGATAAAATGGCCTTCTGCTTGGGACATAAAAGCGAGAAAAAATGGACGGTGGAAGAATGGTTCAATGATTCTGACTGTCAAAAATTTTATGAACTATCGGATCTCTATTTGGAGTTAATCAATTACGCTACTACAAAGCTTAACAGTCAGGTCTGGATGAACGGTAACATTGCCCAAATGATGATGTCCTTACTGTATGGGCCGGATGTATTAAGAAAAAAACTGGGGATATCTGAGCAGGATGTTGATCACGAAGAGTTTTATCGTAGAAGAATGCTAGCCCTGAAGGTTGTGTTAACCGATATCGCCGCAAGCTTTGGCTATGGTCCTTTAGCTGACAGGGCCAAAGAAGGAGAAGTGTTTGCCGGTAGTATGATGGAGAGAATGAAGCAAATATTACTAGCAGAACAATCCTAAA
>DHJG01000149.1:1571-1911 GCA_002404215.1 Desulfosporosinus sp. UBA4726 | reverse complement strand
CATAATCAAGCGCCCTTTGCATTTAATATTGCAAAGAAAGAAGCTACAGCACTTGGAATTGAAGTAACTGTACCGAGAAATGTACTTAAGCAACGCACAGAGTTTGTTGAGCTTTTTCTCAATGCTAAAGAGAGGATATCCAACATGTCTGTCAGGGCTGTAAAGGTTGATGATCCAATAATTCAAACCCTTTTCGAAGTTTATGCATCTATGGAATTAATGACACAGCAGTATAATAATTTCGATAATCATTAACTAAAGAATCATGACGTTTTGTAAGACTTAGCGACGTGGGGAAATTATTCAAACATACTTATATCGAGTCAGATCGTTTTTGTGA
>DHJG01000149.1:727-1335 GCA_002404215.1 Desulfosporosinus sp. UBA4726 | reverse complement strand
AGTAGAATAATTAAGGCGTATATACTGTCGATGAAATAGTTTAAGGAAATGTCAAATTATATATTTTTAGAATGGAGAGTGCCCTCTGTGGCATGTATGGCACTTTGTGGGCTTGTCCTCCTGCACGTCATTAGCAAAACTTAAAAAGAAGTATGATGTTGCTGAATGGCGTGTAACCAGTTAAGAATACAAGGACACTAAATAACGAAAGGGAGTCCTCCTGTGAGCAATAAACATATTAATTATCCAAAAATCGGAGTAATATCTCTTGCACATACGCTTAATGACCTCTATAGCAACTACCTTCCCCAGTTGCTCCCATTTTTAGTTGTAATGACTCCCGGTTTCACGGCGACCAGAGCGGCCATTTTAATTTCTGCCTTTAGCATAACTTCTTCCTTCACACAACCTTTCTTTGGTTATTTTTTAGACCGAAAAGGTAAACGTTGGCTCCTATATGTAGGAACATTATGGATGGGGAGCATGCTTAGCTTAACGGGAATTGTCCATAACTATGGACTTCTGGTAACGCTGGCCGCACTGGCAGGTTTAGGCACTGCTGTATTTCATCCTCAAGCAGCCACCATGGTAAATGACTTAAGTGGTAA
>DHJG01000149.1:0-538 GCA_002404215.1 Desulfosporosinus sp. UBA4726 | reverse complement strand
ATAATTGGTGTAATTGCTGTCCGTTCCTTAGCTTATACTGGAATGTTAACAATGCTTCCACTTTACTTTAAGTCTAAGGATTTATCTAATATCGCCGCGAGTCACCTATTAACAATTATGCTTTTTTCGGGAGCAATTGGCGGGGTCCTAGGCGGTTTCATATCTGATCGATATGGGCGTAAGCGTTTAATTGTTGGATCCCTAATTATTTCCTCACCTTTATTTTTTGCTTTCTTTTATACACACGGTACATTGAGCACAATCTTCCTCGGCCTTGCTGGGGTAACATTGCTTTCCAGCTTTGCAGTTACTGTTGTAGCTGCCCAAGAAGCCATCCCTAATAATAAAGCACTCGCCGCAGGTCTCACAATGGGATTTGCCGGAGGGATAGGTGGTCTAGCCGTAATTCTAATTGGTCGAATCGCTGATATTTGGGGTATATCGTCAGCAGTTTTCGTTCTTTTCCTACTTCCAATTTTTGCAGGTCTGATAGGTTTGTTATTTCTGAAAAGCCGTCCCACCTCTCATAGTCAACGTA
>DHJG01000216.1 GCA_002404215.1 Desulfosporosinus sp. UBA4726 | reverse complement strand
TCATAGGTGCCCCACCTTCCCTAAAGTGACAGAATCTTTCTTAAATACTAGTTCATTCTGACTCATCTTGTCAAGATTTTTGTCCATGCACTTCTTCTGAAGCAATCTTTGCTCGATGGTTTTCAGCATCGACAAAGACCACTTTAGGATGATACTGATGCGCCGCTTCTTCTGTTAACATAGCATACGAAATAATAATGACCTGATCCCCAACTTGTACCTGTCGGGCGGCTGAACCATTCAAACAAATCACACCTGAGTTTCTCTCTCCAGGAATAACGTAAGTTTCAAGCCTTGCACCATTGTTATTATTCACAATTTGGACTTTCTCATTTGGCAAGATATCTGTTGCTTCCATTAAGGCGATATCGATCGTGACACTACCCACATATTGAAGATTTGCTTCTGTCACAGTCGCTCTGTGAATTTTGGATTTCATCATCATTCTATACAAAGGTTCTAACCTCCACTACCTTATTGTCAATCAAACGGGTTGATCCGAATCTAACCGCTAAGGCAATAAGCACAGTGCTCTCTACATTGACTACTTCAGATAGATCCCCCGCATCTCTAACTTCGACATAATCGATAATGCCATGGCTTTCACGGCTAATTCTTTCCCGTATATTCAGTTCAATCTCTCGAGCTGATTTCACTCCCACTCGTATATGAATTTCCGCCTCATTAAGACTCTTGGAGAGAATCAAGGCTTCCTGGCGTTGTTCCAATGTTAAAAAGACATTGCGTGAACTTATAGCCAGCCCATCCTCTTCACGGACAATCGGAACCGAACATACTTCAATCGGAAGGTTAAGATCGCTTACCATTCGTTGAATAATTAGATATTGCTGATAATCCTTCTGCCCAAAAAAGCTTAAATCGGGTTGAACAATATGAAATAATTTACTTACCACCGTCACTACCCCGCGAAAATGCCCCGGTCGCTTTGCTCCACATAGCACCGTATCCAACTGACCCACCTCGACATAGGTAACTATCGGATGAGGATACATTTCATGGTCGGTTGGGTGAAAGAGTGCATCAACGCCTGCCGCTTCCACTAAACGTACATCTCGCTCCAAATCCCTTGGGTAACTCGAATAGTCTTCGGTCGGCCCAAACTGTAAGGGGTTGACGAAAATACTCAGCACGACGAAGGCGCCGGTTTGCTTGGCCCGCTCAACTAACGTTAAATGTCCCTGATGCAAATAACCCATAGTGGGTATAAGTGCAATTTTACGGCCCCTGTTTCTTTCTAAAGCGATTATTTCCCGTAATTCCGGAATCTGAGAAGTTCTTTTCACAGTTATTTCCACCTTTCATCAATCCAACTGCCTTTAATCCTCATGGTTTGGTGAAAGTAATAACTTCAACAGGTTTAACTCCTCTTTCGGGTAAGTTAACCCCTGCAGTGCCTTCTTATTTTCTCCTAGCTCTAGAGCTTTTAACCCTAAGAGCCTATACACATCCACAAGTTTAGATGGCATATGTTCTAAATGGCCTTGTATCACTCGTGCATCTCCACGCGCAATCGGCCCTGTTAAGGCTTGGGGTAGTCCTTCCTGTTCCAAATTAGCAAGTGTCCCTCTTATCAGCGGCAACAAGGAGGCCAAAGCATCCCCCTCCTGAATTCCTGCTTTAGCAAATAACTCCACAGCCATAGATGCCAGAACTACCAAGTAATTAGAGGCCACCACCGCACCCGCATGATAAAGTGACTTTTGGGCTACCAAGATGTCATGACCAATCCCACCCAAATCCCTCACAAGTTCTTCTCCAAGCTCCACTTCGTCGCCTTCGATCCCGAAATGGGTTCCTGAAAGAATAGCTAACGCATTCTCCACACTCGCAAAGGCCTGCAGGGGATGCAACGATAGACAACGAACTGGTAAATCCGCTTTGATGCGTAAAACATCTGAAGGGAGTGAGCCTGAACAGTGAATCCACACTTGCCCTTCTTTTATAAGAGTACTTGCACTTAGTTTCTCTGCAACTGTTCGAATCATACCATCCTGTGTGGTAATAAATATAATATCAACGCTAGACGTAAGTTTATCTAAAGAGAGATGCTCTTTAGATAAATAACTGCAAAACCGCTCATAGGAGAGACGGCTTCGGGTATGAACTCCTACACATTCATGCCCCGCTTCTTCTAAGCGCACAGCCAAGGCTGTACCTACGATTCCGGCTCCTATAATTCCGAATTTCATTTCGTGCCCCCCTTTAATTTCCTTTACGTCTAGTACGTTCGGATCCAAGCGGGATTCTTTTAGAGGCAGGATGCATCTACCTTATTAATAAAAAACACCCCCACAGGCGTGAAGGTGCATCATTTTCCCTCTCCGTCTCGGTCGTATAGATCCAAGCGTTATTAATTCGTTGATTGAGCCGCTGAGGCCATTGCGATCTGTTGGGTCTATTGGGCACGTGCTTCGTGCCCTCTTCGTCCTCATTCACCTAAAGCAGTACAATTCTTCCGATATTGTCTGATTAATTAGGTGTGCATCGTGCCCTAGCTGAGGGGGAATACCTTTCCTTCTCCGGATACTACCTGGATAGCTCTTCCTGACGGTAACACAAGCGTTGGTGCGATCTCTCGCAAAGGAGCAAGCACAAAGGCCCGTTCTTCCAAATAAGGATGAGGCAATGTTAATTCTTCAGACTCACTCACTCTATTATCATAAATCAGGATGTCTATGTCAATTGTCCGGGAGCCCCAATGCACCTTACGCTCTCTTCCGAGCCGATGTTCAATCTCCTGGCAAACATGCAAAAGATCCAGTGGCTCAAACAATGTTTCGATCTCAATGACCTGATTCCAGTACTGAGGTTGATCCATTACACCCCAGGGTTCTGTTTCATAAATTCTTGAAGTGGCCAAAATCTTTATCGTCGGGCTCTCCAAGGCCGAGATCGCCTCTTTGAGATAAAGGGCTCGGTCTCCCAAATTACTCCCCAACCCTAGAAACGCCCTCATGCCTGCTCTCCCACTTCACGCCAAATCTCCACCGATACATCTCTGAAAATTCCAGGAATCGGAGCTTGGGGTTTATGCACTTCTACCCGCAAAGAGGTACAGGCAAATTGTCCCAAAACCCGTTGCGCTAAATCCTCTGCCAAGTGCTCCAACAATTGATGACTATCTCCTGTAACACACGCCTTTATTACTTGATACACCTCTCCATAGTGGATAGTATCTTCCACTTGGTCTGAAGATCCTGCCTTGCTCAGATCAAAAAAAAGGTCCATATCAATTAAAAACCTCTGTCCTAAAACTTGTTCCTCTGGTAATGCCCCATGGTATGCATAAAATTCCAGCCCACGAAGATGAATAACATCATGCCCCAACATAATGCGCCCCCCTCTGTCCTCGCACAATAGCATCAGCCATTCGCACTGCTCTCAGATTTGCCTGAACATCGTGAACACGTATTATATCTACCCCTGCAACAACTCCTAGAACACTAGTCGCAAGTGTACCCTCTAAACGCTCATCCACCGTTTGGTCCAATGTCTTTCCAATCATAGATTTGCGAGAAGTCCCCAGTAACACAGGATGTCCAAGTATTTTAAATTCCGCCAAACGGGCCATAACCTCAAGGTTTTGCTCCGTTGTTTTCCCGAATCCGATTCCCGGATCTACAATAATTTGATCTCTAGCTAATCCATGGGCTTCTGCCAATTCAATACTTCGCCTTAAGAAGCCCAACATATCTCCTATGAGATGATGATAGGTCGTTCCCTGTTGATTATGCATTACGATCACGGGGGCCTGATATTCCCCAACAACCCTAACCATATCAGGGTCCTTCTGCAACCCCCAGACATCGTTAATTATGTGAGCACCAGCTTCAAGTGCCTTAGCTGCGACCTTAGCCTTATAGGTATCAATTGAAACTGGGATGCTGAAGCGCTCTAAGAGTGTCTTCAGTACCGGTTCCAAACGATGCCATTCCTCTTCGGCGTTCACCTCCTCATGCCCCGGTCGCGTTGACTCTGCTCCAATGTCTAAAATATCTGCGCCTTCTTCAACCATTCGTTCAGCTTGAGCAACTGCATCTTCAATGTTGAAGTAGCTGCCCCCGTCAGAGAACGAATCTGGTGTAACATTTAAGATTCCCATGACGAGAGTACGTTCTCCCAGTTTCAGTTCTCGTCCTCGACAATTCAAAATTCTGGTTTGAGCGGGCTCTAAAGCTAAGATTAAAGACTTTAAAGCATGTCCAATTGTATTAAGCCCGAAAGGTTGGGCTAATACCTTACTTGCAAGATGCTCAAGTTGACGAACTGTACCAAGTAGCATAATATCCGTGGCATCCACACTATTAGTAATCACATCCCGATGTACTGCAGCATCTCCGCCAACTGATAACATCTCCTGTTTCAAGATATGGGCAATCCGTAAAGGAACTTGTTCTAATTTTATTCCCCGACCCAATCCTTTGCCTGCCATAAGACCGATTCCTCGTGAATCAGAACCAATTTGAGTCAAAGCCCTTTTAGCCTCTACCAAATTATCTAGGGTAACCCACCTCATGCCATACGTTTGCATCTATTGTTACCTCCCTATTAATACATGATCAGTTTCATCGCAGGGTTAAACTTATAACATTGGTTTTGAGCGCGACATTGTCGGCAGTCTCTGGACCAATCATCCGCCAGAGCCATTGCCTCTCCCAAAGGGGTCAAATTATCCTCACTATGCTGGCGATGTTCCCGAATCCCTGTTAAAATCATCTGAACAGACTCTGAAGCAAAGCTACACGCTTCAAGCAAAGGGAGAGCCAACCGTGCGCTAACCTCGGCGTGATCCTCACCAGTTTCATATTCCACCCAACGCCCAATATCATGAAGAAAGGCCGCTGCGTATATCACCTCTTTGAGCGGGCCCGCTTCTCCTTTTTCCAGCATATAGGCATAAGCGATACGCGCAACATTTAGGCCATGCTCAAAGCCATGTTTACAGAAACATCGTTTCTTTTCTAGTTCGTTAATCTTTTCTATGTAACGAATATAATCTTCATGTTCTAATAGCTGGTTGACACGAGCCATTGAGTGTAACATGTCGTTCAACTCCAAACATATTATTACGTAAGCCCTAATTCTTCTGACTGGTGTAAAAAGACCCCGGGGTTCACCCAGGGTCATACTTTCAGCTTAGAATAATTCTATAACTGTTTCTTAAGCATCACTAACGTTACTTTCTACAAGGCAAAGATAATTCCTGCCTAAAAATAGTCTAATTCGAACTTTTATATCCTACGGGGTAACCGGTACTGCTTGCTTAAATGTATATGCTCTCTTATAGGATGGTAAAAGCAAATCTTTTTTTACAATGCTCACCGTCATGCCATTTTCCTTGAGACCCGGGGCTTCTAATTTAGAAAAATAATCCAAAAGAGTGTCTTGATTCCCAATCGCATTCAGTTCATAAGGAATTCCCTCCGCACGGTTAATGGGCTCTCCGTTCACTAAGATGATCGAACTTCCACTCAAAACCACTGCTGTCGAGCTAACAACCCGTTGACCATTGATACTGATCGCCTCAGCACCAGCAAACTTCAGAGTATTGATCAATCTAGCAATGTCATCCGGAGTGAGAGGAAAGGGAGCCTTTTTACTGCGGTCATCGATACTAATTTGAATCCCTGGACCCGCTACCGCTTGCGTCCCTTCAAGCATTTGAAATTGTACCAGCTGGGCAAGAATCTCAGGATCCGTCCCGACCTTTTTCCGCGTACCATCCAATTTTTGTACTAAGACTTGATGTTCCTCCTGCAGTCTGGCATTTTGGGCCTGGGAATTTAATAACACCGATTTCATTTGAGTCATACGCTCCGCACTGATTTTCTCTGCTGCGGATACGTTTTTTTGAGTTTGAGCCTGTAGAGATATCAGAAAACCCAAGGCAATTGCCACCATAGTGACAGGCAAAGCTAAACTTCTTTTCCAACGGTGCATTATGACCCCTCCTTTGCAGGTTGGGCATATTTATAATCTCGCAACTTACCTGCCGGAATCATGACTTTGTCCAAGACCTCCAGTTTACGGGTAATTCCATATTGCTTTTGGAGATCACCCAGTTGATACCAAACATAAAAATTTAG
>DHJG01000147.1 GCA_002404215.1 Desulfosporosinus sp. UBA4726 | reverse complement strand
AAACATTGAATGATGGAGTTGGTGAAGTGCGGCGCGTGATTAGTTTGATCCTGAAGACAGTTGTCTTATTGGGAATTTTAGCTGCAGGATTTCTTTGGTATAATGGGTTCTTTGGAGAGGGGAAGATGCTCCGTGGTGGGTTACTGGATTCAAATGATGAACTTCGAAGTCGGGTCAGCATCTTACTCATCGGTGCAGATCAACGTACTGGGGATATAAAGTTTAATACCGATTCATTGATTTTGGCCAGCGTCGATCCAGAAACGCAGCGAATTAGTCTGCTTTCGATCCCCCGTGATACGCGTGTGTCCCTTGCGGGACACGGTTACGTGAAAATTAATGCGGTCGCGGCATTAACCGATTTATCGACACTACAAAAATGTGTGGAAGATCTGACCGGCGAAGCGATCTCAGGATATGTCCAGACGAACTTTCAAGGATTTAAGAAAGTCATCGATACGTTAGGCGGAATCACGGTCGATGTTGAGAAGGATATGTACTATGAGACGGGTGATGTTGAGGATGGGTATATTAACCTGCATAAGGGTGTGCAGCGCTTAGATGGTTCTAAAGCATTGCAGTATGCTCGTTTCCGTCACGATGCCTTAGGCGACATTTCACGGACAGCAAGGCAGCAAGTCGTTCTGAAGGCAGTTGCCAAAGAGATGTTTCAGCTTAAGACTCTGCCGAAGCTTCCTTTCCTGATTCCCCAGTTGATGCAGGCAGTACATACGGATTTAGCGACTAAGGATGTTTTAACGTTAGCCAAAGTTGCCGTTGGATTTCAAAGCTCAAATGTTACTGCTCAGACTATGCCAGGAACCTTTCTGGATATGGGCGGGGTAAGTTATTGGAAGGTCGATCCGATCGAAGTAAGGAAAGTGGTTAAAAACTTATTCCTTGGGATAACCACGGATAAAGTGATTGACCAGGAGAACGTGAATTTGTTAAAGCCGGTCACCCCGACGCCTAGTAAGCCACTGCCTAAAGTCCCTGGTAATAGTCAAGATCCGAATGGGCAAAAATCATCAGGTTATCTAAACCAGTGAGATAGATAAAAAAAGTCTCTTCTGGGTACTTATTGGGACTAAAGTCCTATGTGGATAGTACGCAGTTCTTGGTATGATAATAAATAAAGATAATTCAGATAAAGTGAGGTGATTCGAGTGCCAGAAGAAGTCGTTCGTGGACGTTCTTTAGAAGCGATTCGAGAAGAGTGGGCGGGTAAGCTCAAGCTTTCACCAGAGGACATGACCTTGGAGGTGATAGAAAAACCCGGTTTTTTTTCTCGCCAGTGGAAAGTCCGCCTGATTTGGAAGGATGAGACACTACAAAATCTACAAGAACCTCTCCTAACACCCACCCTAGCTAGCTGGGATGGAGCTAAGTATGTCATTTCATTGGGCGAAGGCGTCAAACAATTCCGAACTTTTACACAGGCTGGTGAAGTTCGTTTAAATGGCAAGTGCCAGGATAAGGTGTTTCGCGTTAGTTTGGGGGATCAGGTGGAATTTCAGCCTCTAACCAAGGGGGGGAAGTTATCCTGGGAACTGCAAGTGCGTTTTAATGGATTGTCGGTTGTGGCAAAAGTTAGGCATGAATTACCAGGGCATTATGTTCTTTCGAATGTCCTTTCTGCTTTGGAAGAAATTGATTTAGAAAAGTATGTCACCTGGGAGAACCTGCCTGCCCAAGGGGAAATTTGGGATGAGGCAAGGTTGAATGGGGACCTAGCGCAAATAAATGTTGTCCATGGACGCCGATCCGAGAGTTGGCAGGAAATTATAGCTGTCAGGGGTACGGGAGAGGTTGTCGTTGCTGTTGCTACCTTGCCGGTGCCATCCGAACACGCCCAATTAGAAGACTTTGTGGGTCAGCCTCAAGTACTTTCTGATGCAGGGGATAAAACCGTCGATTTTTTTGCTTCAAAAGTAAAACTGGTTGAAGAAGGAGCCGTTCTTGCTCGTAAAATTCCGGCTAAGCCGGGGGTTCCAGGGAAGGATATCTTCGGCAAGGTCCTTCCCACGACAGCAGTCAAGGATTTTCAATTCCGGTTGAAGAAGAATGTCTACCTTTCAGATAATGGACTAGAAGTGATTGCGGCCTGTGGGGGACAGCCTTTACGTGTAGATGAAAAAACTTACATGGTTGAGCATGTCTATGTTCGGCATACAGACGTTGATATAGCAACTGGCAGTATCAAATTCCCAGGTGATGTATTTGTAAACGGAAATGTTCAAGACGGGCTACATGTTTTTGCAGGGGGGAAGCTGGAAATCCGTGGATCCGTTTCTCATGCAGAGCTTAGGGCAGAAAAAGGGGCCAAGATTCATAACAATATGTTGGGCGGAAAGATTGTTATTGGAGAAAAATTCGTGGTTCGTTCAGAACTCCTCCGCGGTGTTTCAGAGTTGCGAGATCAACTGAACGTTTGTTTACGCCATACGGAAGAGCTGATTAAAGCGCCTGGAGCTATCAATATGCAACCGGGACAATGTCTGAAAATAATTATGGAAAAACGACTTCCCGAACTTCCCAAACTTTGTACTCGCGTAGAGAAACTTGTTATAAAACATAAAGATGAGGAAATGGTAACAGAGGGCTTAGTTGTTACCCTTCAAACAGCGAAACATTTTTTGGTAGGGTTAGGACCGTTAGAGACTCAATCTTTACCTTATTTACAACGGGTGGATGAAATCCTTAGCCAGTTTATTGAAACTATGATCCTTGAGATTCCGGAAAAACTCAGTTTTGAGGTCAGTTATGTGCAAGGGGCAACTATTGAATGCGGTGGATCATTTGAGTGTCAGAAGGGAGCCTATAATTCGGAGATCAGGGTAGAAGGCGACGTTACGATCGAAGGCGTATGCCGGGGAGGAAAAATATTCGCCGGGGGAAATGTAAAAATTCACGAACTAGGTGGTTCAGGGGTTAGTTCAACCTTTATCGAAATAAGTGACAATAGTCATCTGTCAGTTGGTTTTTGCCATCCCAATGTTATCATCGCCGTGGGAAAAGAAATTATTAAAATAGAGGAAGCCTACAAACAACTCGAGATTTATCGAGCGAACGGTCGTGTTGAAGTCGAAAGTATTCGGGCGAACCCCCTTTGATATAAGAATTTAGAATTATAAACCTGCCAAATCGGCAGGTTTTTTATTTATACCGGTCAGAAAAGTATAAGTTCCGAGTAGCATAATTCGGATGGTATCAGTACAATTAGTTTTCTTTAACGTACCAGAAAGTAGAGGCATGATGCAGCGTGCCGTTTTCACCGTAGCTTGGTCCCTTTACAACTATTAGGGTTATGCTAAACTTAAGGTGATTTGTACTACGGAAACTCTTAATTGCGCGCTGGATTAAGGAAGGGGTGAGTTAAAATGGATTTTCAGGTAACAGGTGAATGTCATCCAATTCCTGTAATTTCGATTGTGGGCGGAATGGCTAATTCCGGTAAGACTACACTGTTAGAAAAAATCATTCGTGAGGCAAAAGGCCGTGGATGGAGGGTCGCAACTCTTAAACATGATGTTCATGGATTCGAGATGGATCAACCTGGTAAAGATACGTGGCGTCATGCTCAAGCGGGTGCGGATATAGTCGCAATCAGCTCACCTAAAAGGATTGCCATCTTGGAGAGCGTGGCAGAGGATCAAGACCTTGATGAGGTCCTCTCCCGAATTAGGGGAGTGGATGTGATCTTTACTGAGGGGTACAAGCGTGGCAATAAGCCCAAGATTGAGGTGTATCGCTCAGCGGTGCATCAGGAACTTTTCTCCAAACCGGAGGAGTTGATTGCAATAGTGAGTGATATCACGTTTGAGAACGGAATTCCCTGCTTTGGCTTAGATGATGCCCGAGGGATTTGTGATTTGATCGCTGAAAAGTATAGCCTTGTGTGACACAGCGCTCG
>DHJG01000187.1:3299-3506 GCA_002404215.1 Desulfosporosinus sp. UBA4726 | reverse complement strand
TGTATTTAAATTCTTATTATCCCTATGCATATGAATAGAGGGAACTATTTCGACATTCTTGTCCCATAGACAAGGCCAAGGCTATGGGACATTGCGCAAAAGATCCCCGGACGCGGGGGTCTTTTTTTAATGCCTTTTATACCTATACAGAAAGTATAAGTTTTGGCCGGCATAATTCGGGTGGTATCAGTGCAACTAAGGCAGCCG
>DHJG01000187.1:0-3155 GCA_002404215.1 Desulfosporosinus sp. UBA4726 | reverse complement strand
ATTATAAACTAAAGAATTGTCTTAAGAATAGTTTCGAGGAGGAAGTACTCAAAATGGTATACTTAAAACTTAGCGATCTTGAGGATGATTTGAGGCTCGGTGGATATTTGGCCGTTTTCAAAAATGTTACGGATAACAATTTGATGACGGAATATTTTTTTGAACCTCAGGGAATACATGGATTAGGTCATATGAAAAGAGTCCTATTTTTAAACTTGATATTAGCATATCTGGAGAACTTGAATTTAAAGGACATGAATATTTTAGTTAATTGCTCGTTGCTTCATGATATTGGAAGAATTAATAATCATGGAGATGCAGTTCACGGAAAATTTTCCTATGAAAAAGCTGTGAAGAACAATCTGCTTGAGGATATTCCTAAGGATGAGGATAGTCAAATAACCAAGTTCGTTATAACTACACACTGTATTGATGATGGTCTAATTCTCTCGAAGATTAATGATTGCAAAGGTATTGAAGATAAGGAAAGGGCTTTAAAGTTACTGAAGATATTTAAGGATGCGGATGGTTTAGATAGAGTTAGATTTGGGGGGTTGGACGAACGCTATTTAAGAACAAAACATGCACCAGAGTTAGTTTTGATTGCTGAAAGATTGCTCAATGATATACGATAAATGGTAATAAAAATTCTGTTTAAACTTAAGGAAAGAGGGAAACAAATTGAAAGAGCAAAACTTATCTGAAGAGCGCATCGAGGGAGAGGTGCTTTTTGAGGGGCGAATAATTCGTGTGGAACGGGATACAGTTCGTTTGCCAAATGGATTGAAGACGTCTCGTGAAGTTGTTAGGCATCCGGGAGCCGTAGCGATAATTGCTTTGCAAGATGAGCACGTCCTGATGGTTCGTCAATACAGATATGCTATTGCACAGGAAACCTTGGAAATTCCGGCAGGAAAACTCGATCCGCATGAGGCTCCGCTGGCTTGTGCCCAGCGAGAACTCCGTGAAGAGACGGGCTATAAGGGGACCCTTGAAAAGGTTGGTACATTTTATTCTACGCCGGGTTTTTCGGATGAGGTAATGCATCTTTTTCTCGCCCGCGATTTGGTCTGGGATCCGTTATCCCTGGATGATGACGAATTTATAGCTCTTGAGAGAGTCCCCTGGGATGAAGCAGTACAAAGGGCACATCAGAATGAATTTAACGATGCTAAAACTATCCTAGGCATTTTACTCGTTCAGGCAAGAATCTAATGATTCCGAAGCTTCACAACTGAGTGGACATACTTTCCCAGTCCGTGGAATAAAATTCCATAGGATGTATGGGGAGGGATGCTTTGGATGTTGAAACAACTCGGCGAGCACATTCGTCAATATTGGGTCATTTATCTGACACTTTCAAGTGTCTATGTTGCAGGTGTGGTGTTCGGGGCGGTCGGGGTCGGTGCTTTGGGCGTCGCGGAAACCTCATACTTAGGTAAATTCCTAGACACACTTTTGAAAAGTCAGCCGAAAGCTTTAGATCCAGCTTTCTTGGTGCAACTCGCCAGAGAAATGTTTATTATGATGGCTGGAATTTGGGTTTTGGGACTTACGATTATTGGGGCACCCTTAATTTATCTCATTGTCTTTACACGAGGATTTATTCTAGGGTTTACTATCAGTTTTATCATTGGAGTAAAGGGAACGCTTGGGCTCGGCCTGATCCTAATGACGGTCCTTGTTCCGGCTATATTGGCCATTCCGCTACTGCTCCTCGGAGCAGGGTTGGCAACTATTTTCTCGTTTCTGCTATTGCGTGGTAAAGCTAGAGGGGAGTCGCTACGCAGGGAATTCTTCTATTACACGGCAGCCACAACATTTGTCTCACTCGGAGCGGTTCTGGTGGGTGTTGCACAAGGGTATTTTTCCATACTTGGAGTTCGCCTATTTGGGCTCTAAGGAATCAGCGGTCCGTTTTTGTCATTCTTAAGCTAGTGTGTGAAGGTTTGCTAGCCAATATTTATCTATCTTTAGTGGAATCCGTTGATCGGGTTCCACTTGTTTAATTTTATATTCCCAGAACAAAGAGTCCAACTTTCAGGAAAAGAACTAAGGAATATAGAAGAACAGTTTGAACCTCGATGGATTAAAGAAATGGAAAGACGCATGAGCTTTGCGCGTGGTAAGGAGCCGGTTTGGTGGGAACTCTTTGCAGAGCAATTTGATCCTGCCTGGCTACAGCGTCTAGACGTCAAAAAGGAATTCCGCAGCCTTTTGATCCCAGATATGATCTATCAAGAAGAGTGTACTAATTGAAGCAGAGAAGCGTTAGTCATTAAAAGACGGTAGGAACTAGAGTTAAGACGCTTTAAATGAATTGCCTTTCGAGACTGAATGAAAAATGACGGTCCTTTCTTTTTTACTAGGATAAGGACAATCTGGGGGTGCATAGGTTTAGGGATAGGGGGTTAGTGTTATGCCAACAAAACATTGGAGAGATTTTGTCCTTTATCTCGCAAGGGTATTGATCCTCCTTATTTTACTTGCCGTGCTCCTGCCGAAGTTGGTTGCAGTATGTAACATCTGGATGTCTTCGCTATTACATAATGAGCAAAAACCGCTCGGTAACTCATTGCGCGTGGAGGCACCAGGCTGGAGCAAGTTTGTGATTCAGTTGTTCCCTGCCTCTAAGAGAGACAATTGATACCGGAGTAAAAGCTGAACAAGGAAAATCCCCGCCTCGTGTAGAACGTAGTTGAAAAAGGGGGAGATTAAGTGACCTCCGATGAACAGCTGGAGAAACAATACCTGACCTATCTGAATGTTGAGCGGGGACTTTCTGAAAATACTAGGCAGTCTTACGAACGAGATTTGCGTCAACTTTTGGCCTATCTTAGACAGCGCGAAACGGATTTCATCGGATGTGAGGCCAATGACCTATTTTTATTCCTTCTCAAATGGAAGGAAAAAGGGAAAGCACCTCGCAGTATCGCTCGAGGTACTGCAACCCTACGCGGATTTTTTGCCTTCTTAGTGGATGAAGGCAAAAGAAACGATAATCCGAGCACCTATTTGGAGACCCCAAAATTAAATCGACCTCTTCCGAAGGTGTTGTCAGAAGTGACAATGGATAAACTATTACAAGTAGGAGAGCAATCCGTTCTCGCCCTACGAGATTTGGCGATGCTTGAGGTACTATATAGTAGTGGGCT
>DHJG01000055.1:7948-9689 GCA_002404215.1 Desulfosporosinus sp. UBA4726 | reverse complement strand
CGAATAATTTCGCTCCTGACACAGGGAAGATCGAATCATACAGGACCGGCTCGGGCTTCGGGATCAGGCTGGACGGCGGCAACGGATTCACTGGAGCTGAAATCAGTCCTTATTATGACAGCCTCCTCGTCAAGAACATCTCCTGGGCCAGGAGTTTCCAGGATGCCATCAAGAAATCCATTCGATCTATAACCGAGACGCAGATTACAGGAGTCAAGACCAATATCGGATTTCTGATCAACGTTCTCAATCACCCACAGTTTCTGAATGGAGAATGCCATACCGGTTTCATCGAGGAGAATCCTGACCTGACCTCGCTCACCCATAAGACGGATGATGAAAGCCGGATTCTGAAATTTCTCGGCAATGTCGTGGTCAACGAGGCGATGGGAATAAAGCTGCAATATGATGTCCCCAAGGTGCCCAAAATCGACGGTATTAGTCCGAGTGAGCTGAGCGGGACCAAGCAGATCCTTGATCTTCAAGGTGCAGGGGGGCTTGTCAACTGGATAAAAGATCAGAAGAAGGTGTTGCTGACAGACACGACCATGCGGGATGCCCATCAGTCTCTGATGGCGACAAGAATGAGGACCAAGGACATGATCAAGATCGCCAAGGCGACTTCGGTCTACGGCAAAGATCTATTTTCTCTTGAAGTATGGGGGGGCGCAACGTTTGACGTGGCCTACAGGTTCCTCAAGGAGTCTCCGTGGGCAAGGTTGGAGCAACTGCGGAAAAGAGTCCCGAACATCCTGTTCCAGATGCTCATAAGAGGAGCGAATGGGGTAGGCTATAAGAACTATCCTGATAATGTCATCCGGGAATTCATTAAAGAGTCGGCAGTCACAGGCATCGATGTCTTCAGAATCTTCGACTCTCTAAACGAGCTGAGGGGTATGGAAATTTCGATTGACGAAGTCTTAAAGAGCGGGAAGGTCGCAGAAGCCTGCATTTGTTATACCGGGGATATCCTCGACGACAGGAAGAAAAAATATAACCTGGATTACTATATTAAGCTCGCAAAAGAGATAGAGAAAACCGGAGCCCATATCTTGGGCATAAAAGACATGTCGGCTCTCCTGAAGCCCCATGCAGCCTTCAAGCTGGTCAGCGCCTTAAAAAATGAGATCGGAATTCCCATCCATCTCCATACCCATGACACTACAGGTAATGGGGTGGCAACGGTTCTTATGGCTGTGGAAGCGGGGGTAGATATTGTCGACACTGCGTTCAACAGCATGTCCGGCCTAACGAGCCAACCAGCCATGAATTCCATTGCTGCAGCGCTTAAAAATATGGAAAGGGATCCGAGTATTGACCTGAAGGGAATCCAAAAGGTATCTGACTACTGGGAAGCGGTACGACCCGTATATGGCAAGTACGAGTCGGGCTTGAAATCGGGATCTGCTGAAATCTACATGTATGAGATTCCCGGAGGGCAATACTCCAACCTTAAGCCTCAGGTGGAAAGTTTCGGTCTCGGACATAAGTTCACTGAGATCAAAGAAATGTACAAGACAGTTAACGAGATGCTGGGGGATATCGTGAAAGTCACCCCGTCCTCGAAAGTTGTAGGGGATTTCGCCATATTTATGGTCCAAAATCACCTCACCCCGGAGAATATATACGAGAAAGCGGTGAATATGGCATTTCCTGATTCCGTCGTATCCTATTTCATGGGTATGATGGGCCAGCCGATGGGAGGATTCCCAGTGAAACTCCAGAAGCTGGTACTGAAGGG
>DHJG01000055.1:7178-7801 GCA_002404215.1 Desulfosporosinus sp. UBA4726 | reverse complement strand
CTGTATCCGGAAGTGTTTGAAGGATTTTTGAAGATTGTAGCCGAATACGGAGACCTGAGCAGGCTTGGAAGCGACGTGTTCTTCCATGGCCTTCACGAAGGAGAAATCATCGAGGCTGAGCTAGCTGAAGGAAGGAGTCTAATGATCAAGCTCCGCTCCATTGAGAAGCCGGATCTGGAAGGATACAGAACTCTGGTGTTTGATGTCAACAGGAACAGACGAGAAATCAAAATCAAGGACAAGAACTGGAGCAACATCAACCTTCTCAGCCAGACGGGAGAATACAGTTTGACGGAGATGGCAGACCCTGACAATAAGCATGAAATCGGATCCCCTATCCCAGGGACTGTTGTGACGTTGTTGGTAAAAGAAGGAGACAAGGTAACAGAGAACCAGCCACTGATGGTTGTCGAAGCCATGAAAATGGAAACAAGGATAACGAGTTCTTTTGCAGGGATTGTCAGCTCGGTGAATATCAAGGAGGGACAGCAGGTCAAGGTTGGAGAACTACTTATCGTTGTCAAATAAATGGCAGGAAAAATCGTTCGCGAAGGAAGAAGTACCATAATTAGTGGATAAAATGACAAAGAGGACCTTAGGCCAATCAAGGATTAGCCTAAGGT
>DHJG01000055.1:1644-7006 GCA_002404215.1 Desulfosporosinus sp. UBA4726 | reverse complement strand
AATTCAGCTATACCCAATAGATCAATTTCAGCAGGAATTTCCAGAAAACTCGTTGAATACTAGATGGGAGTAGTTTAATGTATTAAAACCCCGATTTGACCAGGAATAGGGAAACTGGTTTTGAGTCACTATCATTAGGGTTCATTAGCGCGTTCATATTCCAAAAAGAAATTACTTAAGGTTTGGAAAATTCATAAGTATTCGTCAATTCTGGGAAGGAGATTACAATGTCAAACGAAAAAGTCGTTATTACGAAAAAGTATAATCGGGATATACAAGATGCAGAAAGCAAGTCCAGGCAGAGTAATGCTAGAGATAAAATATCTACCAATTTGAATTACTATTTTAAGTTGGATTATCGGTTAATGCAAATTATTTCACGAGGGCTGGGCATTATTGGGGTTTTGGCACATCCTTTGTTCTTTATAGTTCTAAAAATTTATGCGTCATATTGGGAATCTCTCGCTCTGCGGATGGTTGTTGTATTACTTTTCTCTATACTTATTTTTTTACCGCGTAGTGAACAATGGAATAAACTCCAGATATGCTGTTATGATACTGCCCTTACCTTTTCTTTTCCGGTTTTCTTCATGATTAATCTTTACTACAATAACGCCAATTTATACTGGTCGATTTCTGTATTGTTTGCATCTGTGCTTTATGGATTATTTCTTCCACCAGCTAAAGCTTTGATACTTTACCCATTAAGTGTTTTTATTACAGGGTGTGTTATTTTTAACGTAAACGGAGAGTTCCTCAATTTCTCGCAGATATTGCTAATCCATTTCCCAGCATATTTGATGGTAGTTATTTTAGGTGTCATGCAAACTATAATTAGACAATTATATTCAATCGCGGATGAAGAAAGGCTTCGTGCAGAGGCGGCAACTGTGGCTAAGAGCGAGTTTCTAGCTAACATGAGCCATGAAATCCGTACTCCTATGAATGCCATCATTGGTTTTTCAGGTCTATTAATGAAAACTAACCTAGATATCAAGCAATATGATTATCTTGAAAAGATTGATACTGCGTCAAAGTCTCTCCTGGGAATTATTAATGATATTCTCGATTTCTCCAAGATTGAAGCTGGTCGAATGGATCTGGAGTCAGCAGATTTCCGACTGGATGATGTAATAAACAACGTGGTTAATATTATTTCAGTCGCAGCAGTCAAACGGAAAATTGAATTACTAAGCTACATAGGAGCAGAAGTTCCGAAGGCACTGATTGGGGACCCGCTACGGTTGGGACAGGTGCTGACCAATTTGGCAAATAATGCTGTTAAGTTTACGGAAGGTGGCACTGTTTTCTTAAGGGTCGAGTTGCTAAGTAAGACTGTTGAGCTTTGCCAAATAAAATTTAGCATTAAGGATAACGGAATTGGTATGACACTAGAACAAAGTAGCAAGCTGTTTGCCGCTTTTTCCCAGGCGGATACGTCCGTGACTAGAAAATATGGTGGGACAGGTTTAGGATTGACCATAAGCCAACGCTTAGTAGAGATGATGAATGGTGAAATATCAGTTGAAAGCAGTCTCGGCATAGGTAGTATTTTCAGCTTTACCGCTAGCTTTGCTCGTCAGGCTGAGGAAAAGGAATACAGTCATTTAATACCAGTTGATTTTGCAGGACTTAAGGTGCTTATTGTCGATGACAATGAAATCTCCCGAGAGGTTTTGAAGGAGCAGATTGAGTCTTTTGGGTTAGAAGCCGTTTCGGTTGAATCAGGTGAGAAAGCAATCGACGAGTTGCAGAGGGCAGTTGCGACAAACTCATATGACCTAGTTCTAATGGATTGGCAAATGCCTGTAATGGATGGTATAGAGGCATCGAAAATTATTTTAGAGGACAGTAAACTCAGTAATACCCCAATAATTATTATGGTTAGTGCATTCAGTCGGGATGAAGTGATGGAAAGAGCCGAAAAGGTCGGTATCAACGTCTTTTTGATGAAGCCTGTCAATCAATCACTATTGTTTAACACAATTATGGATTCCTTTGGTCGTAATACAATCAGTAATTCCAACTTTAGGGCTTTGCAGAGCAATCTAAAAATGACGGAAAAGTTGACAGGGGCAAAAGTACTACTGGTGGAAGATAATAAAATGAATCAGCAGGTAGCAATGGAGATATTGCTGGGGGAAGGTTTGGTCGTCGATATTGCCAATAATGGGAGAGAAGCAATCGATGCTGTTGCAAAAAATGAGTATGATTTGATACTTATGGATCTTCAGATGCCTGTGATGGGGGGGCATGAAGCCAGCCTCCTAATAAAAGCGGATGCTAGATATGTCAGCCTGCCTATTATTGCAATGACTGCCCATGCCATGCATGGCATCAGAGAAGAATGCTTGGCATCAGGAATGAGCGACTATGTAAGTAAACCGATTGATTCAAATCAGCTGGTTTCAGTCCTTGCTCGATGGTTAAAGGGTCATAGCGGAGTTCTGAAAACGATAACCGTGCACCAGAGCACGGAACTAATTGGGTTTAATTCAGAAAACTATCCGCTTGAAATATTTTCGGGCATTGATGTGGAAGCTGGATTAAAGAAGCTGAGTAATAATCAAACACTTTATAAACAGCTATTGATGGATTTCGCCAATAAATATAGCTCTTATACGGGTCAAATAAGAGAAGCATTTTGCGCGGGAGATGCTGATTTGACCGACCGACTGTGCCATACCCTCAAAGGGGTTGCCGGAAACCTGTCAATTATTAGAGTATATGAAAGCGCTAAGAGGCTGGAAGAAGCTCTGACACGGCAGTCTGTGCCAGACATACATCAGATATTGACTGAGCTGGAGCACGAGCTACAGAGGGTGGTTCTGGCACTTAGGCTGATACCCTCGAATGAGGAACAAGAAGTGACTGACCAAGAATGTGTTATAAATCTTGACGAGGTTCGTGCCTTATCGTTGGAATTGGCAAAGTTACTTGACGAGGATGACATAGATGCTGGACAGTGTCTAGAATCCTTAAAAAAGAGCTTATGTACATCAGTATTTCAACACGAAATGCAGGAACTGGATAAGCAAGTCTCAAACTACAACTTTGATGATGCTAAGCTGTCTTTAAAAGAAATTATGCTTGGTATAGGAATGGTGAAATGTTAAATGGATGTACTTGACAAAAAGCAGACAATTTTGATTGTTGATGATTCTCCAGAAAGCATCATGATGCTCGGGGCTTTATTGCACATGGATTATACTATCCGTGTAGCAAATAATGGCGCAAAGGCGCTGAAGATTATGGAGTCAGATAATTGTCCGGATTTGGTTCTTCTTGACGTTATGATGCCAGGAATAGATGGTTATGAAGTATGCAAAAGATTAAAAGCCAACTTGCATACTCAGAATATCCCAGTTATCTTCATCACTTCCAAAACGAGTGAAGAGGATGAAGTAAGAGGATTTGAAATGGGAGCGTTTGATTATGTGACAAAGCCATTCAGACCAGTTGTGGTCAAAGCCAGGATACGGACTCAGATGGAGCAAAAGAAATACCGCGATTTTTTGGTGAATACATCTTATTGCGATGGGTTGACAGCTATCGCTAATCGTCGCCGATTTGACGAACATTATTCTGTTTTGTGGAACTTAGCTATTCGTGGACACTCGCCACTGTCTTTAATTATGATAGACATTGACCATTTTAAGCAGTTTAATGACAACTACGGGCATCGGGAGGGGGATATCATTCTAGCTCGGATAGCCCAAATGCTGGTGACATCTTTGAAAAGAAAGACAGATATGGTGGCTCGTTATGGAGGGGAGGAGTTCGTTTGTGTCCTGTCTAATACCGCGATTGCTGGTGCAGTAAATGTTGCGGAAAAATTCCACACGGATATCCTGTCAATGCAAATACCTCATGCCTTCTCAACTTCTGGCAGTTTGGTGACAATTAGCCAAGGGGTTGCATGTATTGTTCCTACAAAGAATTTATCGCCAGAAACATTAATTATTTCTGCCGATGAATCTCTGTATAAGGCTAAGAAGGGTGGTAGAAATAGAATAGAATTATGATATAGAGGTGCAATTTTGATGTTTTAAAGTCTCTCACTCTTTGAGTTGTCCAGATGCATTAATATATTCATGTGTTGGGAAGTAATCTTAGGGTATAGTATTATTGTGAAAAGACATTCTCAGCGACATTTAAAATTAGGTATATTAAGGTGGATGCGCATATGTTCTCAAATCAATATGCAAATATTATTGTTAGTTCGGTGTCCGTATATGTTTTCATTATTATTGCTATCCGCATTTCTGGTAGGAAAGAGTTGACTCAGTTATCTGTCGTCGACCTAGTATTTATCTTGTTGATAAGCAATGCAGTCCAGAATGCAATGGTAGGACAAAATACGTCACTAGCAGGTGGCTTGCTGGCTGCAGGTACATTATTTTTTGTCAATTTCATTCTGAAAGAAATTATGTATCGTTTTTCAAAGTTTAGTAAGCTACTACAGGGAGAGGCGATAATGCTAATATATAATGGCGTATTAAATAAGCAAAACTTAAAAAGGGCTAAATTGAGCATAGACGAAATAGAAGAAGCGGTTAGAGAACATGGCGTTTCAGAGATAAAGGATGTAAATTTGGCAGTACTAGAGGTGGATGGAAACATTAGTGTACTGTCAGACAATTATAACAATAAGAGCGTGAAAAAGCGTAAGGCACACAAGATTATAAATAAGAATATATGATAATAGTGACATGCAACAACAGGGCGATTGGAAGTAATTTAGGTGAGAGATTAGGGGGGCTGGCCAAGCTATAGATGTAAGATACTTAGACCAAATCCTTGAATTCCTCCGAGTTTTTGTGGACAAATGCCTTCATCGCCTTTCCGCAACAAAGCCATTCCAACTATCACCATTCTTCAAAAGAAAGGTCAAAGGTTCCTTATCTACTACAGAATTAATGCCTTTCACATGGGGTATCTTTTTCCGTCGCCGGAATGCTAGAAATGATCAAAGGGTTAGCGTTTAAAAATAAGAAAGCCGCCGCCTTTGGTAGTTATGGTTGGAGTGGCGAAGGTAACAAACTTATTTCAACTGAATTGGAACATGGCGGGTTTGAGCTTCTTAATGAAGGGTTGAAAGTATCCTGGAAACCAGATAACGATGCCATTACTAGTTGTCAGGAATTCGGACGAACTATTGGAGAAGCTCTCAAGTAACTATGAAAATTGGCACCTTTGTCAAAGTACATAAAAGATGATTTATGTACTGCACGGGAGTCGGATCTTTTCGAACCCCTTGATACAGATGATTGTTGTAATATAGTATTTCTTCTTGTAGTCCTTCCTTAACGGAGGGCTTTTTTTTATTGTAACATCCATCGTTTGTTTGTACTCTAGTAAA
>DHJG01000055.1:0-1497 GCA_002404215.1 Desulfosporosinus sp. UBA4726 | reverse complement strand
TTTTTTCTCAGGCCCTAACGTGCCTAAATACACGCATTTAAGTGTTTTGTGTCACACTAAGTGTGCGGTGGCAGTGTTACAATAATAAACATAAAGAAGGAGGTCATTTAAATGACAGACGTAAAAAAGGCGACTCCTGAACTGGAGTGTGCTCATTGTGGAACAACCAGTGAACTAACCCCAGTATTGACTTATGTCCATCAAGGTGAAGAGAAGCATGTATGTATGCATTGTATACCAATGCTCATACATGGTTAGGAGATATGTATGAGATTTACACTAGATATGAAATTAAAAGATGTGATGGAAGCTAATCCGAAGACGGCTGAAGCTATGCAGGAACTCGGGTTACATTGCCTTGGATGTGCGTTTTCAATCAATGAAACTTTAGCGAATGCGGCGCAGATGCATAATCTTGATCCCAATGTGTTGTTAGAAAAAGTAAATTCCGCTGAACAAGGAGACCTTTCTGCAGAGGCGGCAGCGAAGGCCCAACCGGCTGGGGGCATATTACAAATGGACAAGAAGACCTATTCTATCGCTCCACATATTCCGGCAGGTGTCGTTACTCCGGAAATTTTACGGAAGATTGCAGATGTGTCTGAAAAATACCATGCCCAAGCAATCAAAGTGACCTCTGCCCAGCGTATTGCTATTGTTGGCTTACTCCCTGAAGATGTCCCAAAGGTTTGGAAAGACTTAGGCATGGACCCTGGGCATGCGATCGGGTTATGTGTACGGAGTGTGAAAGTTTGTCCAGGAGATACGTTTTGTAAGCGAGGACTGCAAGAAACGTTAGCTTTGGGGATGGAAATTGACAAGCTATATCATGGAATGAAATTACCCTCAAAATTTAAAATGGGGGTGGCTGGTTGTCCAAATAAATGTACAGACGCCACTTCCGTGGACTTAGGGCTGATGGGTACAAGCAAAGGTTATCATCTTTATGTAGGAGGAAATGGTGGAGTCAAGCCGAGGGCGGGGAATATCCTTTTAGAAAATCTCCAGAAGGAACAAATTTTGCCGGCGGTGGACGCGGTTATTTCCTACTACAAGGAAAACGGAAAACCCCAAGAACGACTTGGACGTCTCATAGAACGAATAGGTATAGAGGGGCTTCATGAATATGTAGAAAAAGCTATTCATTAAAGGTAAGTTAAGTAAAACAACGCTTGAAAATAGGCTTAGCCCAGTTCTATCTACCTCATCATAGTCCAATGATTTGTCCGATCTCCTATAACATCGTTTGGTACTCTGTCTGGGCAAGGTTGAACAATGTGAAATAAAACCCAGAATACAAGGTTCACAAGATATGNNATTTCCTACTACAAGGAAAACGGAAAACCCCAAGAACGACTTGGACGTCTCATAGAACGAATAGGTATAGAGGGGCTTCACGAATATGTAGAAAAAGCAATTTCCGATCTCATATAACATCTTTTGGTACTCTGTCTGGGCAAGGTTGAACAATGTGAAATAAAACCCAGAATACAAGGT
>DHJG01000043.1:2702-7203 GCA_002404215.1 Desulfosporosinus sp. UBA4726 | reverse complement strand
ACGGCATATACTTGGTTAACCCCAATGTCTTTGGCAAGTTTAACAACTGCATGCGCAGTCTCAAAACTTCGTTTCCCCGGTTCGACGACGACGATAAAAGCATCCACACCACCCGCCGTTCCACGCCCGAAATGTTCCAAACCTGCCTCCATGTCCACAATGACGGTTTCATCTCGTTCTAAGACCATATGCTCTAATAAACTGCGTAATAACGTGCTCTCAGGGCAGGCACAGCCTGATCCTCCTAAAGTTACTGAACCCATCCGTAAAAGTTTAATTCCGTTATGCTTAGCCACATAAGTGTCGGGAATGTCAGCCACGTGTGGATTGATGCTGAACATCCCGATTGATCCTGGCTCTGCACCGGTGCGCTCTCTAATTAACTTCGCTTCCTTAGAAATTGGAGTGAGCTCGGCGAGTAACTCGGGAGGAAATCCTAGCGCAGTCCCCAAATTAGCATCCGGGTCAGCATCGACCGCCAGAACATGCTGCCCATCTTGGGCGTATAAATGGCAGAGAAGAGAGGCCAAGGTAGTTTTACCCACCCCTCCTTTACCGGAAACAGCAATTTTCACGCTTTTATTAGTCATGCTCATTTTGTGTTTTCCTTCCTATTCATAATAACCTTCATCAGCTAACAAATTCTGTTGATTAGAACTCCAGAGTGGGGCTTTGTAAGCCTAACGCTGTTCGTTTCTTAATAATTCGTTGAATTAGCAAATGAGCCGCTTTGATAGGGTCTTCCTCATAAATCAACTTGCCCCCGAACAGCTCATCCGTTGTTACGGCAAAATCCCCTTTATCACCTGTCAAAGCATTTTCCACAAAAGGTGAACCACTGATCGGAGCGTTGAGACCGATATGAACGTCGACACCTTGGGCTATAAAGAAGGTACCAATCGCCAAGGCTTTTGGACTCTGAGGCTCTGGACTCGATCCTGCCACTGGCAGATCTCGTACACCGACTCCAACCCGATTTGCTAAGGCAACCAGCAAGTCATCCACACGGGAGTTATCGACACAGCTTCCCATATGCCACGCTGGGGGCAACGCTGGGAGCCCATTGGCTTCGCCGATCGCTTTCAATACTTTAGCGAGTTGGGGACCGCAATACTTGATGCCTTCCGGAGTCAGAAGACCGTTTTTACCGAGAGAGTGTGCTGAGCAACCAGTTGTCACAATCAAAACGTTATGTTTTAAAAGTTCCTTTGCCACTTCTGTATTAGCCCAGTCTTGTTTGAGGCGAGGACTAGTGCAGCCGACAATAGCCACTACTCCTAAGATATCTCCGTCTGTGAGTGCTTGGATAAAGGGTTGGAGCGGATCCTCCTGATTGATTTTGGCGAGCAGTTCAATGATTTGTTCCACCGAAAAGCCTGCATAAGCGTCAACGGTTCCTTTTGGTATCTGTACCTTAACCAAATCTCGTTCGCTATATCGGCTTAATGCTTTGCGGACGATTTCTTCACCCATCTTATCGGCAGTAGCCGGAGTAAATTCGACGTGGCTAGATCCTTCAATCTTTATAACGGGTAAGGTGGAAATCAGTTCTGTGTGGTAACATTCGGCAACTTTCTGCAAGCCCGGCATGATACATTGGGCATCGACAACCATAGCCTCTAAAGCCCCTGTCACAATAGCCAGTTCTTGACTGGCAAAGTTCGTGGCCGAGGAAATCCCTTGCCTCATCAATAATTCGTTGGCACTGCAACATATCCCGATGACATTAATTCCTTTGGCCCCAAGGATTGTTGCCTCCCCGTTTAACTTTCGGCTCCATTCCACCACTTTTTCCGAAACCATAGGAATATGACCGTGAACCGCGATATTAACATAATCCTCTTTAATGACTCCCATCTTATATTGAGCCTTAACTAACTTTGGTATGCCAAAAAGAACGTCTGAAAGATCGGTTGAGAGGTGAAGTCCATCATACCCTTCGACTAGGGCCATCGTCATAATTCCGAGGAGGAGGTTGAGAGGATCACTATCGCAACCCATGGCCGCCTTGTTAATGGCATTGGCAATTTCCAAGTGAGCATTGCGGGGGAGAATGTTCAATTTTTCCCAGGTCTCAACGGACTTGCCATGGGCACGTAAACTCAGCCAGTTGGCTACCCCGGATTGTTTCTGAAAATCTTGTAAGGCTATCAGCGCGACTTCCTCTGCCACTTCGTTCAGGCTCTTGCCCTCGAGCGTTAAACCTAAGCCTTGGGCTATTTTCAGCAACTTATCTTTACCCTTGATTTCATAGGGTGCTTTGCCTTCGGCAACTTCCAAAAGAGTTTGTGCTACTTCGCGGGCATGTTCCACATGGGGTGCCGCCCCATCGACAATTAGGGTAAGCAAATTGCGCGCAACTATTTGATCAGCTGTTGCGCCGCAGATCCCTCGTTTCGCCCCTTTGTCACTGAAGCTTACACGACAGGGTCCTACCATGCAGCGTCGACAACAAACCCCAGTTAAACCGAACTTACAATGAGGTTCTTGTTGCTTCGCTCGATCAAATGCTGTCTCAATTCCTTCGTCTCGCGCTTTCAAGAGAAGTTCTTGTACCCCAGTATCAATTGTCAGATCTGTAACCAAAAAGGTTTTAATCATAATTTCCTCCTTAAATGAACATCTTTGTAATTGCGTTTTAACAGTTCGACTATTCTGATTATAAAATAGAACAAAAAAGAAAACCGTCAGGATTCTGATGGTTTTCTTTTTTATTCTACAATTATTTTAGTTTTCTTCGGTAATAGTTTGTAAGGAGTGAGTATCCTTTAGGATAAAGGATTTGCGGCTGAGGGTTAGGATTTCGGCTTTTTGCCAACGATTGAGGAAGGTAGAGGCCGTTTGGCGGGACGTTCCAACTGTTGAAGCTATTTCTTCAATGGTTAACCCTAGGTTTACAAGGGTACCGTGTTCAGAAGCCTGACCTTTTTCCCGAGCAGCTTGTAATAAAAAGCTCGCTAATCGTTTACCTACATCGCGGAAAACCAGATTTTCAATAATTCCTATGGTATTTGCCAAACTTTCTCCTAAGACTTTGATCATGCTGATCAAGACAACCGGATCTTGAAGCATGAAGGCACTAAAGGCTTTAATGTCAATAGTCCAGACGATCGTTTCTTCCATTGCTTCAGCAAAAGTGCCCGAATGGCTACTATAGACATCCCCGGGTTCTAAGAAGGCAATCGTGAATTCCTTGCCATCAGGATAACCTAGATAAATTCTAACTTTGCCCTTAAAAACAATTAAGATAAAATCTTCTTGATTTTCAGGGGCAAAAATACTTTCTTTTTTGCGGAATGAACGCTCGTAAGCAGATTTGTTCTGGCTGAGTGACTGTTGTTTGGTTAAAGCCTTAAGAAGAGGAATTTCAAGCAATTCATCAAGGCTAACTGCAGGTTGTTTAGGCTTCAAGATTAGACCCCCTTATACATATCTATAGATGGTAATTTGTAGCGCACCTATTGTCAAGAAACAATTGAAGAAATGTAAGTTATCCTCTTATGAGTTTCTATTTTCTTTAATTTAATAGATTTTGTGATTGGCGGGGAGGATTTAGTGAAAATAAACTTAGACGAAATTGCAGGAGTAGAAGGGTACTCTGCAAAGCGCTCCTTGTGCTATAATCAGATGAGTTGGAATTTACCAATTTACCAATTTACCACACCGGAATAAGCTTCGGCCATCGCTTCAGCCTGTAAATAGGAGTATGTGCTCGGAATATACAGCCCCGCCGCGTGATCGTTAGAGAGGTAGGAAACTGCGTAATTTCTCGCCAAATTGGGCATCTATACTTCAGCGAATTTTTGGGTAGAGAGGACTCTTTAGGTTTCCCTGAAAATGAAATATAGATCATGGGAGGACTTTGAAATGAAACTATTTTTTATATCAGATATACATGGTTCGTTATTTTATCTAAAAAAGTCATTAGAAGAGTTTAAAAAAGAGAAGGCCGATTATATTATAATTCTGGGTGACCAATTATATCATGGTGCAAGAAACCCACTGCCAATAGACTATAATCCTAAAGAAGTAGCGCAGTTACTTAATGAATTCTCTGATAGAATCATAGCCGTCAGGGGAAATTGTGATAGTGAAGTCGATGAAATGGTGCTTGAATTTCCAATTATGTCGACATATTCTACTATTTTATATAATGGTAGACGATTGTTTTTGACACATGGACATATTTATAATGAAAATAATTTACCAAAATTAAAGGAAGGCGATGCCATAATTTATGGGCATACTCATATACCGAAACTAGAAAAGAAAGGAAATACATATATAATCAATCCTGGTTCAATTACATTTCCCAAGGAAAACAATCCGAATTCCTATGGCATTTTAGAAAATAACACGTTCAAAATCAAAGATTTCCAAGGAAATGTATTCAAAGAAATGGAATTAATTTAGCCCTATATGAAATTGACCCTCCCTGGTTATATTGACATGAAGGGCGATAGAATATATATTAAATCTAAACACATGTATATACACTTAT
>DHJG01000043.1:0-2556 GCA_002404215.1 Desulfosporosinus sp. UBA4726 | reverse complement strand
TTGAATCCAATCTAAAATATCCTAGCCCTTGTCACTGTTTGAATATTAGGAGAGCTTCGCGTGCAGTGACTCAATTTTATGAAAAGTTTTTAGAACCAAGCGGACTCAAAGTTACACAGTATTCGTTATTGAGGAATCTCGAACTAGTGGAGTCAGTTAGTATAAGTGTACTGGCTAAAACAATGCGAATTGACCGAACGACTCTGAACCGGAATATGAAGCCGCTGATAAATGTTGGCCTAATAACGGTTAATTCTGGAGAAGATTTACGATCTAGGCAGGTGATGCTCACCGAAGCAGGTAGGGACGCGTTGCTCATTGCTTTGGAGCTATGGTCTGAAGCGCAAGCATCACTCGAGGAATATTTAGGAAAGGCAGAATTAGATAGTTTTGAAAAATCACTTTCAAAACTAGAAGCGCTTCTGTAATCTGAGCTAGGTAGAAATGTGAGAGCGGAGTATTTTTTTATGAGTACATTAGTGTATATACACGTATAGACTGGGAACGATTCTGCTTGTAATTGACTAAGAAGTTGATATTAAACGAGGAGGAATGAGCATGTCATTAACAACACAGATTAAAGAATTTGCCTTAGATCTTGGTTATAGTAAGGTCGGCATTATTCCTGCCGACAGCTTTCCGGAATACATCGCTGATTTAACTAATAGACACGAGATGTATTCTTTCTATAGCAAAGGAATGTCTCGTCCGTTGGTCGGAGCGGAACCCCGTTCGCTAATGCCTACTGCAAAATCAATCATTACAACAGTATATGACTATTCGCAAAAGAGCTTTCCGAAAGAACTGACTGATAAAATTGGCCGAGTTTATCAAGCGCGGTGTTATAATGCACCGCCTGAGCGTATTAATGGTGCTAGACCACAATTGATGCGGGAATTCCTGCGCAAAATCGGCTGCGAAGTGGGGGATAAGATTACTTTGCCGGAACGATTGGTTGCGGCCAAAGCGGGCATCATAACTTATGGTAGGAATAATTTTGCTTATGCCGAAGGCATTGGGTCCTTCATTTACCTTGCGTCTTTCGTAGTCGATAAAGAGCTTGACTATGATAGTCCTACAGTAGAGGTTGGTTGTCCGGAGGGATGTTCTGCCTGCATGAAAGCTTGTCCAACACAAGCCATTTATGAACCACTAAAATTGAATCCGCGCCGTTGCATAGCGTTTAATACGTTTCTAACCCAAGATCACATGGTTGGCAGTCACATTGAACCTGAAATTCGCGAAAAAATGGGCACAAAGGTTCATGGCTGTGATATTTGCCAAGAGGTATGTCCCCGCAATCAGGCGAAGTTAAAAGAAATACTTCCAGCCGATGAGTTTTTGGTGAAGGTGGCTCAGGATTTCAGTCTCTCCCAAATGCTCACTATGACGGATGAATTTTATGCGACGAGAATTCATCCGCTGATGTATAACTATATAAAAGAGAAGAAATACTTTCAGCGGAATGCCGCCATTGCCCTCGGTAACCTAGGCGACCCAGCTTTCATTCCCAATCTAGCGGTTGCCATGAAGGATCCAGAGGATTTGGTGCGTGCTTACGCCGCCTGGGCGTTAGGGAAGATCGGCGGCAGATCAGCCAAACTAGTTCTAGAGGAAAATATGAGCAGGGAAACCTCAGAATCTGTCAAGACAGAAATTAGAGAAGCTCTATTGAAAGTCATATAGTCCGCTGATGAGCTCTTACACTTGTATTTTTAGAAGTGCAGTATATTATAGAATTAGGCGATAGCTCAAGGACCCCTATTTTAAAGGCAATCCCAATCTCCATTGGCCGTGTCACTGTTTCAATATTAGGCGAGCTTCGCGACTCATTTAAGGAAAAGTTTCTGAACCAAGCAGACTTAATCACTTTTCATTCAGCAGGTAACGCCTATGGAACCTACTTACATGGGATTTTTGATAATGATAGCTTACGAACGGCACTTTTGACATGGCTTTGGTAGCGCAGAGAGCGCCTTTACACGCAAGACCAAGGTAAATCTGAGTTAGGTAGAAATGTAGTTTAAAGTAATATTTTGTCGTTAAATGTGTGTATATACACTTAGAGTAGCTGGGAATAATTTAAGCTTATGACGAGATAGAAGCTTGAATTACTAAGCGACACGAGATGTATTCTTTCTGTGTCACAAGAATGTTTTGTCCGTTAGTTGGAGCCGACTAAATGGAAGCGGAGGAATGTGAAATGGAAACTAATTATCGAATTGCTTATGATAAATACTGGCAGGATTTAAAAAGCAAGGTACCAGAAGAAATTGCAACCCAGCTTGCCGTGACCTACAGTAGCGAGACCTGTCAATTCGTGGTGACCTTCTTTAACTCAGAGTATATTGTGGATTGGAATACCGAAACGATTTACTGCAAAACAGACGGACTTGCCCCAGAAATGATGGCATCCATCATTATACTTAATTACTTAACCTATGCGCGATCACCCCAAGAAACTGTTAAGAAATGGGTCAGTCTCAAAGAACTAACGAGCGGCGGTACTTTATTTTATCCAGCATTTCATAAAAATTCAATCGTAGGTCTCATCAA
>DHJG01000011.1:5846-6164 GCA_002404215.1 Desulfosporosinus sp. UBA4726 | reverse complement strand
TTTACATATTATGTATTATCTTTTGGCAAGGGAGGAACTAGAAAATGGCATTTGGCGGTGTTGATGGTGTTGATGGAGCTGCTTGCGGTTGTGGAACCGGACATGGGTTTGGTGCAGGAATCGCTGCAATTGTCGTAATTATACTTCTGCTTATCGCATTGGGAATCGTATTCTAATTTAAAGGAGGAATTTATCAATGTATGGAATGGGTTATGGTGGAATTAGTAGAGGATGCTGTCCTCCTCCAGTGTGTCCTCCCCCTGTCGCTCCAGTAGGCGCTGGGGTCGGTGTAGGAATTATCGCTATTGCAATTTTGAT
>DHJG01000011.1:4274-5653 GCA_002404215.1 Desulfosporosinus sp. UBA4726 | reverse complement strand
GTGGTAGCCTTTTAATGTCATAAGAAAAGAGCCTTTCGGCTCTTAACTAGATGAAAACTGCGACTGCCAATGAAATAAACACTCTGCTGAAAAGAAAAAAGTATCCCCAACAAAGAAGATACAAGTAGAGAAAATATTATCGTAATCGCGTAACTATACGAGCAAGTTTCTAACAATCTGACCTGAGAATATTAGTATCATTGGTGGGCGATACTGGTCTCGAACCAGTGACCTCATCCGTGTGAAGGATGCGCTCTACCGCTGAGCTAATCGCCCCGAATGCGATTCTCGAGGTTTAATGCTCGAGGCATATAAATTCTCTGACCACTCACTTCTTCTGAAGTGGTGGGCCCACTTGGATTCGAACCAAGGATCAACCCGTTATGAGCGGGGGGCTCTACCGCTGAGCTATGGGCCCGTATAAAAGGAAAAATAATATGGCTCCCCGAGCAGGACTCGAACCTGCGACATTCTGATTAACAGTCAGACGCTCTACCAACTGAGCTATCGAGGAATATCCTTTGCACGGATTATTATATGAAATCCATCCGCTTTAGTCAAGTCTTTATTTCATTATTTCTTTTCCTTTTATTTTGAAAATTAATTGGCTTCGTTTATTCCAAATAATCCTTTAGCTTCTTACTCCTGCTTGGATGACGCAATTTCCGCAAAGCCTTAGCTTCAATCTGACGGATCCGTTCTCGAGTGACCCCAAATTCCTGTCCCACCTCTTCCAAGGTTCGAGTCCGCCCATCATCTAAGCCAAAGCGCAACCTGAGCACCTTCTCTTCGCGTGGGGTTAAGGTTTCCAGAACCTCTTCCAATTGCTCTTTTAAGAGAATGAACGAAGCAGCATCTGGCGGTGCCGGCGCATCTTCATCTGGGATAAAGTCACCCAGATGGGAATCTTCCTCTTCTCCGATGGGTGTCTCTAGAGACACTGGCTCTTGAGCAATCTTCATGATTTCTCGAACACGCTCAACTGGAATATCCATCACCTTGGCGATTTCTTCAGGTGCTGGTTCCCTCCCCAGTTCCTGTAAGAGTTGTCGTGAAACGCGAATCAGTTTGTTAATCGTTTCGACCATGTGCACAGGAATCCGAATGGTTCTGGCCTGGTCTGCGATGGCACGGGTAATGGCTTGGCGGATCCACCATGTGGCATACGTACTAAATTTAAAGCCTTTAGTATAATCGAATTTTTCAACGGCTTTAATTAAGCCAAGATTCCCTTCCTGAATTAGATCCAGGAAAAGCATGCCTCGTCCAACATAACGTTTAGCGATGCTAACTACGAGACGCAAATTTGCTTCAGCCAGGCGTCGCTTTGCTTCCTCGTCGCCGTCTAGCATACGTTTCGCCAAGGTTATTTCTTCCTC
>DHJG01000011.1:1575-4141 GCA_002404215.1 Desulfosporosinus sp. UBA4726 | reverse complement strand
AGATCATCATCGTCATCCTTGGTCTTTTTCAAGACTTCCTGCTCAACTTCTCCAGGTTCTGGCACCACGTCTATTCCCATCCTACCAAGTTGTTGGTAGATATCATCAATTTGATCCGCGGAAAGCTCAATCCCTTGGAGAGCATCCATAATCTCTCGATACGTTATGGATCCTTTCTTTTTGCCTTTTTGAATGAGGGCTTGGACTTTTTCCATTTTTTGCTCTTCGTTCATCTGTCCCCCACCTTTCCTCGGATCAATCTTTTTGGTGCCTTTTACCTTGCTATTCGCCACGTTTCAACCGCTCTCCTATCTCTTTCAACAGAGCCATGGCCCCTGCCATGTCACCGGATTTTTCTAAAATTGCCATGCGGGCTTGAAGATCTTCTACTCGTTCCTTCGCTTGCGTAGAAAGGACCTCCTTGATACAATCATCTAAAAGTCGCTCAGTTTGGGATATATCTAACTCTTCCAGGAGCAAGCTAGCCAACCGGCTTTGAACCGTTTCCTCGCTATGCGCAGGCAATCCTCCATCCTGATCGAGATAATTGAAAATTTGTTGGTGTGTCTGAACTTTCCAAAACGATTCACCCAGCTTTTCTTTAATTTTGGGCAAATGAGAAATATCTTCTAAAAGCATGCGCAAAAGCGTACGCTCTGCTCGATAAACCCCTAAATAAACAGTCGGTTGAGGGTGTACAGTATCATCTTTACATATAATGGCATCAATAATATTATCTCTGTTTTTAAGAGAATTAACCCGTTTTTGTTGAGAATATTCCTGTACTCGCTCTTTTTTAGGTTTTTTCTGTTCCTGACTTGCAATCTCACGTTGCACAGCCTCTAATGTAAGTCCTAATTCCAAACTTAAAAACCGCTCATACCCTTCCCGTTCCACTGGACTAGTCACTTTCAAAATATCTGGGGCCAGTTTAATGACTAATTCGGCCTTTTCATGAATGTTCTGGGGTGGGGTTTCGCGGACCAATGTGCGATATTTGAATTCGACATAGGTCAAAGCCCCTTTTAAAGCTTTGTTGAAATCTTCTACACCAAAACTTCTCAGATACTCATCCGGGTCCTTTGCTCCGCTTAACGTTAAAACATCCACGCGAAGCCCTACGTCACGGAGAATTTCTCCTCCTCGAACTGCCGCATTAATACCTGCTGCATCAGAATCATAGAGGACGACGACGCGCTGTGTATATCGCCTCAAAAGTATGGCCTGATCTCGGGTTAATGCTGTCCCTAAGGAGGCTACCGTATTCGGAAATCCAGCATTCTGGAGCGCGATGACATCCATGTACCCCTCGACCAATATGGCAAAACCTTCTTCACGAATTCCTTGATGCGCACGATGCATGCCATAGAGGTTATGCCCTTTGTTAAAGAACGAGGTCTCTGGAGAATTTAGGTACTTCGGGATTGAATCATCCAGCGCTCGACCACCAAAGGCAATCGGCTGGTTGCGGCGGTCGAGTATACTAAAGAGGACGCGATTACGGAAACGGTCGTAATATTGTCGTCCATCTTTACCCTGTGTTTCCCTTTCAATAGCCAGCCCTGCTTCTTCCAATTCATGAGGCTGCACGCCTCGTTCCTGCATATAACCTAATAATCCATCCCAGCGTTCCGGAGCATAACCTAATCGGAAGCTTTTCATCGTTTCAAGGTCGACCCCACGCTTAGCAAAGTAGGTCCGTCCAGGTTCTCCTTCGGGCAACCTAAGCAGAAGGTCATGAAAGTAACTTGCAGCCCATTCGTGAATTTCTTCAACACGTCGTCGCAGGCGATTTTCTTCTCTTTCACGGGGAGACAGTTCTTTTTCAGGAAGTGACACTCCGTATTTGTTCGCCAAATGCTTAACGCTCTCCACAAACGACCAGTTTTCCTTCTTCATGACAAATGAAAAAATGTTTCCTCCGATGTTGCATCCGAAACAATAAAACATTTGTTTTTCTGGATTTACAGTAAAACTAGGTGTATTTTCCGAATGAAAAGGACAAAGTCCCCAATAGTTTTTCCCCTTACGTTGCAAGCTGACATAGTCAGATATGACCTCAACAACGTCGGTGCGCAAACGCACTTCCTCAACAACCTCTTCTGGAATAAAGTCTCCATGAATTCTATTTTCCACGTTCTTTCGCCTTTCGATTCTCTGCCACAATTTAATTAGTTTGTCAACCCTTCACATATACAATTCTTCGCCGAAAATTCATAAAATCCTCTTTTTAACTCCTCTTATCTATCAATCAGTTTTTAAGAAGGTTAAAAACTATTCCAGAATATTATTTATTCTCCTTTTCCAATGTAATACCTGCTTTCTTCGACAATTATTTACTCAAATCCTTCCCTGTGAGAGAAGAATCCCCGACAAACACTTTCCCACACTTCAAAAGCATGTTAATATATAGGAAACTTATGCCATAGAATCTCTCCATCTGACTGGCACAAATAAAAACCATTATGAGGAAGGTTGATGCTTTATGTCTAGACGCACATGCAAAACTCTCGTCCTAGCTGTCGTTTCACTGTTGCTTGCAGGAGTCTTCCTGACTGGTTGTAAC
>DHJG01000011.1:673-1425 GCA_002404215.1 Desulfosporosinus sp. UBA4726 | reverse complement strand
GATGCTAGCGGATTAAGTGCTACAAATCGAACAGTTGTAGTGGCAGATCAGGAAGTTATTAAAGCGATGTTTAAAGAACTGGCCACTCCCCCTACGGGCATGGAAAAGCCACTTCCTAAAGGCACAACGCTTAATAGTGCCTCCGTCAAAGACGGCGTGGCGACAATTGATCTATCTAAGGAATTTAAAACTAACTTTAGCGGAGGTTCCTCTGGGGAAGAAATGACGATCTATAGTATTGTGAACACCTTAACGACCCTCTCTAACATCCAAAGTGTACAATTTCTCCTTGACGGGAAAAAACTAGATGGCATACTCGGACAACTTGACACGAGCGCGCCCGTTAAGCCAAAAGAAAGCTTAATTGTTAAAGCAAAATAGCCCGTACCCCCTCACGGTGTCTTATTACCTAGTTTACTTCTGTTAGCCATAACTTATACACCGACTACTCGAATAGGACGATAGCGAGAAGAAAAAACCTACCCAATGGATTACAAAAGTGGTTGAGTTGTCCTACTCAACCACTTTTTGTCGTCTCCTTCTCTAAGAAGAAACTATCTTTGGGGAACAAACAAACTCTTAAATAGATCAATTGCGTAATTATCGGTTAGTCCAGATATATAATCAACCACTGCTTGAGTTTCGTTGCCGTTAGCCCAAATCAAAAAATTCTCAGGCAGTTTGGATATATCCTGAATATAATATTCATAAAGAGCATGAACGATGTATTGCCCCTTCCGACGCTCGTCACG
>DHJG01000011.1:0-462 GCA_002404215.1 Desulfosporosinus sp. UBA4726 | reverse complement strand
CAACCGTCTGTTCAATGAAATTTTGCACACGGGAGGCCTCTATCATATCGACCACCATTGTCGCAATCATATCACTCGGTTTTACACCAAGTGTCCGTTGCACATTCTCTGGCAAGTCGCTTGGAATCAGCAGACCCGCCCTCAAGGCATCATCGTAATCATGACAAAGATAAGCAATCCGATCTCCAGTTTTTACAATCTGACCCTCAAGCGTCTTGGGGATACCCTCTCCGGTATGATGTAAAATCCCATCGAGAACAGGTTCTGTGAGATTTAATCCCTTACCCTCACGAGCCAGGACTGTTAGAATGCGGATTGACTGTTCATTATGCTCAAAATGGCCAATAATTCTCCGAAGGGCCTCCTCCCCAACATGCCCGAAGGGAGTGTGACCTACATCATGCCCTAAAGCAATCGCTTCTATGAGGTCTTCATTCAATTGTAGGCCTCGAGCGATTGTCC
>DHJG01000116.1:806-6093 GCA_002404215.1 Desulfosporosinus sp. UBA4726 | reverse complement strand
GTGTTCCTGCTTTACAAATTCTTAAAGACTAACAGCATTCTGAAGAGTTGCATATTCTGTAGCAAATATTTTCTCTGGATCCAGAATGATAATCATCCGATCTTCTAGTTTTCCGATACCTATAATATAATTAATATTAACGTTGCTGATAAAACTAGGAGCTTCCTGCACATCTTCGTCATTTAACTTGACAATATCCGTAACCTCATCAACTATGCAGCCAATGGTCGATTCATGGGCATTTAACATGATGAATTTGCTCTCGAGGGAAATAGCCTGTTCGATTAATTTAAATTTAGTTCTTAAATTAAAAATGTAATTCACCTGTCCACGTAAATTTATCATACCTTCTATTGATTTATCGGTACCAGGCAATTTCTGAATTTGAAATTTACTCGATCGTAGAATACCATTAACTGCTGAAACAGCAATACCATATTCTTCATGGTCTAATTCAAATATAACTAATTGAATGCTCAAAAATGCCGCATCCCTTCTCTAAAAATCCTGCTTGTTATGCGTGAGCGAGCTGACTTAATTGAACAGTAAGACTTGCAATTTCCATAACACTAGTTGTCACTTGCTCGATAGCCGCTGCTTGTTGGTCGATTGTGTCAGTGGTCGAACTCCCCATATTAACCGTTTTATCAACGGATTCCTTAATAATTGTGGTTAGTTCTCTTATCTTGCCTACAGTTTCTTTCGAATCAGCTGAAAGTTTCCTAATCTCTTGGGCTACTACGCCAAATCCTAGTCCGGCGTCTCCGGCTCTGGCTGCTTCAATTGCTGCATTTAACCCCAGAAGTCGAGTCTCATCAGCAATATCTTTAATGAAATCCATGACTGAATCGATTTTTCCAGTGACTATATTGACATTTTTTATCTCGTTATTTAGATTAGTTTGATTAGCGCTTATTTCAGTGGCTGAAGCTGCCAGTTCTTCCATTGTTGCGGATATTTGTTCAAGTCCTTCATTAAGGACACTACTCATTGCTTTCATCTTTTGTTGTTGATAATTAAAGTTGGCCATAGTAGTAATTACGGTAAATAATACATTGGCTGCTGATTCCGTAGTTTCGATTGGTACCTGGCGAACCTGTTGTATTTCTTCGAGGTAAGCTTCTGGGTCTGTACCTAGTTCGTTAGCAATCTTAAGGTATTTTGCAGGTTCAGGAACATCGGCTAGAACTTGTCCACCTACGATGGTACCAAGCTGACGTCCTTCGAGCATTATGGGTGCTGTGAACGAAATTAAACCTGCATGACACTCGTAGATCACGGGCTTACCAGTTTTAGCCGAGTCCGCGTCACCTTTACTATGGGATACATTACACCTTTTTTTAATTTCATCCGTGACATACACATGATCCTTACAGAAATTTGTATAGCCACTTGGGTTTGTAACTTTGGCACCCTCTGTATCAACCGTAATGCTTGCCAAACCAATTCCTTTAGCAAAATCATCCTGTAATCGCTGCAAAAAGTCAATATCGATAACATCCTTGAGCTTTACGGTACTCAAATCTAGATTATTACCTAAATCGTTTTCATTCGCCTGATATTGAGCCATGACAACGCCTCCTATATTTGTTTTTGGTTTAAACTTAAAATTTGACAAATTCTTTAGTTGTGTGTGTTATTCTACAAAGAAATAGTTTATCCCTGCTTTTGATATAGATTTTTAAAAATATTCACTCAATTAATCAAATTATATTAAGCAAATGAATGAAGTATATGATCGTGGGGAAAATACGTTGGACCTACTTTTGAAAATTTTGTACAGCACTGAGAATGTCTTACACTTTCAACTTCTTTACTAAGTTCCTTAGATCCTCAGGAAACGGGGCTCGTATGACCACGGGAAGACTGGTCGCGGGATGTTGAAAAGCATATATTGAGGCGTGTAAAGCTTGACGGGTAAGGAACGTGGTATCACCACCATAAAGATCATCACCAAGCAAAGGATGCCCAAACCCTGCACAGTGCGCGCGGATTTGATGGGTACGTCCGGTTTCTAAGATGAACTCAAGAAACGTGGAATTGGGATAGCGGCTAAGAACACGAAATAGGGTGCGGGACGGCATCCCATCAGGATGAATTTGGCGTTTAATAAAACTATCAGGGGCAAACCCGATTGGATCGTCGATGGTTCCTTTATCTTCGTGCACAACTCCCTCAACGAAACCGTAGTATCGTTTGTGGATTTGTCCACGTTCCAATTGCCAAGCGAGTTGTTGATGGGCGAATTGATTTTTAGCGATGATGACGACGCCAGAAGTATTGCGGTCAATTCTGTGAATGGGACGATACAGGCGATGCTCCCCATTGCGTTCCCAATAGCCGATGACAGCATTTCCTAACGTGTTGGTCAGATAACGGTGTGTCGGATGAACCACTTGACCCACCGGTTTATTGACAGCTAAAAGGTATTCATCTTCATAGAGAATATCGACGGGGAGGTCTTCTCCTGGAATGTTTGCTTCCTCATCAGTAAAGAGTTGAATAGATAACATTTCTCCTTCTTTGCCTCTTGCAGTCAAATAGGTGAAGCTTCCATTAACCCAAACGCGTTCCCCTTGTTTTAACCGTTGTAACAACCTAAGCGAGAAATGGAATTTATGGAGTAAGATGGTTAGATATTTCTGACCGGAGTCCTCTGCTTGCAAACGGTATTCCCATTTAGTATGTTGTGCGTTCATACTTCCTCCTTGTTATGTTACCATGGTAAATTGATGTGTTGACAAAGCTCTATTTTAACATAAAAGTAGAGATAAAAAGGTAAATTTATAATGTGTGAAGAATAACTCTATAATAAGTCTCAGTTGGATTGAGATCGTAAGGAGGCCCAATATGAAAGACCCTCGTATAGAAAAGCTTGCAGATTCCTTAATTAATTACGCAATTGCGCTTCAACCAGGCGAAAAAATCCTGATTGAAGTGATAGGAGTAGACATTCCACTTGCCCAAGCTCTTGTGCGTTGTATATATCAAGCGGGTGGTTTACCGTTTTTGTCCACCGTTAATCATACCTTACTGCGTGAAATATTGAAAGAACTCACGGTTGAGCAGGCCGAGGCCATGACTCGTTGGGATCTCGCCCGTATGAAAGAAATGCAGGCCTATATTGGAATTCGAGCAGGTGAAAATGCTAACGAATGGGCGGATGTTCCATCCGAAGCTATGAAGACCTATGCATCCTACTATCAAAAACCAGTGCATTCAGAGCAAAGGGTCGGACATACCCGCTGGTGCGTGTTGAGATATCCGAATGCTTCTATGGCTCAGTTGGGGAATATGAGCATTGAAGGGTTTGAAGATTTTTACTTTGATGTGTGTAACTTGGATTATTCTAAGATGTCACGAGCTATGGACCCTCTGAAAGCACTCATGGAAAAAACTGATAACGTTTGCATCCTTGGGCCTGGAACTGATTTAGTATTCTCTATTAAAGGGATGCCGGCCATTAAGTGTGATGGACACGTGAATATTCCAGATGGAGAAGTATTTACGGCTCCGATAAGAGAATCGATTAATGGCCGGATCAGTTATAATGCCCCATCGCTTTACCAGGGTTTTACGTATGAAAATATTGTGTTGGAATTTAAAAACGGAAAGATTGTCAAGGCGACCGCGAACGATACAGAACGCATTGAGTCCGTCTTTAATACAGATGAGGGTGCACGTTACGTGGGAGAATTCGCTATCGGAGTTAATCCTTATATTCAAACGCCGATGAAGGACACACTCTTTGATGAAAAAATAGATGGGAGTTTTCATTTTACCCCGGGATCTTGTTATGATGATTGTGATAATGGAAATAAATCCGCTATACACTGGGATTTGGTGTGTATACAAAGACCAGACTATGGAGGTGGCGAGATTTACTTCGATGAGAAGTTAGTTCGCAAAGATGGGCGCTTTGTCTTGCCGGAACTTGAAGCTTTGAACCCAGAGAACCTGAAGTCTTAAGCGAACTCGCTGCGCTGATTAATAAACTAAGACAAGGAGTCGGTTGAAAACAGTTATGATAGGTAAACGATTACGTTTGATTTATAATCCTAATGCTGGTCGGCGAAAATTAACCGGGCAACTGGACACAGTAATCCGTATTTTTCAAGAAAGCGGCTATGAGGTTTGTGTACATAGGGCAAGTTCTCCCGAGAATATCGAATACATAGCGTCCCAGAGTACGGATGTGGAACGTTTGGTTATTGCAGGGGGAGACGGTAGTATCCATCTGGTGGTCAATGGGCTGCTGAAGATTTCAGCGGAGAAACGCCCTACGCTGGGTATTTTGCCCGTTGGTACAGCTAATGATTTAGCCTTCGCTTTGCGTTTGCCGAAAAGTATTCCTGAAGCGTGTAAAGTCATTGCTAAGGGAAAAACATTTGAAATGGATACCGGTAAGCTGAATGATCGTTATTTTGTTAATGTAGCCAGCGCGGGGCTTTTGACAGACGTTTCACAAAAAGTAGACATTCGAGTCAAGAACACGATCGGGCAATTAGCCTATTTTCTTAAAGGAATAGAAACCCTTCCTTCCTTTCGTCCCTTTCGAGTCGAGTTTGAGTATGACGGACAACAATATAGTGAAGACGTCGTTTTATTTATGGTCGCGAATGGCCTCTCGGTTGGGGGGCTAAGGCAACTTGTACCCAAGGCTTCCCTGACCGACGGGAAGTTGGACGTATTAATGGTTCCGTCAGCAGGTTGGCCGGAGACAATTCGTCTTCTCCTAAGCGTTTTGAGCGGAGAAAAAGTAGAAAATGAAAAGATTAAAGAATTTCAAACGGCTAGTGAACTGACGATTCGAACGGATCGGCCGATCAGTTCGGATCTCGATGGGGAAAGTGGCCCAGAAAGCACATGGCGTATTAAAATTGGGCCGAAAATTTCTGTGTTCTATTAACCCGCGGGAGAAAATCTTAGTTTAAATAATGCTTGAAGGAGGGATTTCATGATCGGCACATCGTTTCAACAGGAGATCTTAAAAAGACTCAGTGATCTAAGTCCAGTTTATATTGTTGGCGGAGCTGTTCGCGATGCGCAATTGGGAATTCCTTCGAAAGATGTGGATGCGGTTATGGCACTTCCCCTCCTGGAAATCGATGAAATAATGTCCGATTGGGGTTATACTCCTCATTTGATAGGGACAAATCAGCAGACGGTCAGTTTGTTCAAAGGGACAGAACGTGTAGACATCGTGTCCTTCTCCGGAGAAATCGAAATAGATGCCTTGCGTAGGGATTTTACACTCAATGCTATTTACCAGGATGTTCGAACAGGA
>DHJG01000116.1:0-589 GCA_002404215.1 Desulfosporosinus sp. UBA4726 | reverse complement strand
ACGGAGGAATTAGGACGAATCCTTGTTTTAGAAGACATTGACAAGGCCTTAGGACTTCTCGATGATTTGGGATACTTTCAAGCGTATATTCCTGAACTGGCTAGGTTAAAAGGATTAGTGCAAAATCGATACCATACAAAAGATGCTTGGGAACACACTCGTCATGCCGTACGAAATACGTCTTCACGCGTGTTGTTACGCTTAGCTGCTTTATTTCACGATCTAGGGAAATGGGAAACAGCGAGTCGGGAATGTTATGTCTGGGGAACCGTTGTGATGACAGGTCAAGGCTATACAATTGATGGATTTAAGTTGGTAGGGAAAAATCCGGAGCGGTGGACAAACAAGCAGGTGGAAGTCCACGGAGGAAGGTTGGATAACTACCCAGATACAATCATTATAAAACGTATTAAAGCGGCACAATTCATGCCAAAAAAACGTTTGGAGATGGTCGTAGATGGAAAGAGGCACTTCCTAAATCACGAAAGGGAAAGTGCTCGTTTGGTCAAAGAAATTTTGCCCCGTTTCCGCTGGAGTATGGTCCTTCCTGGAGGGAGTAAGGGTGAGCGGGACGTTCATTTTTTAGTCA
>DHJG01000150.1:25287-28078 GCA_002404215.1 Desulfosporosinus sp. UBA4726 | reverse complement strand
ATAACTTCAAAAGGGTAAGTCTATGTAGACTCACCCCTTCCCGCCTATGCTAAGTAACCTTAACCTTTAAACTACTTTGAAAATAGAACAAAATAAAGCCAAGAGGATAACGTTAGAAGTCCCACGCTGCCTAACAGCCAGATAACCGGCTGGCCTTCAAGCCGCTTTGAATCGTTCTCTTTCCTCTTTTCCTTTGTTCGCTCAACACCTCTTGGAACTGTCTGTTTCGAAGTCGATTGTTTTTCCAAATTAGTTTCGCCCAATTTTCTCATCCCTGTTTTTGTGGTATTAACATGGGATTGAACATCGCTCCATTGTAATGACCCACGCAACATATGTTGCAGTTCCTCGGGAGTAATCCAAATATCCTTTTCTTTCACGGTCTGCCTCCACGTGTTTATCGATCCTTAGTTCCAATGAGCTTTTAGTCTGCCCAGAATTTCCAATGTTTAATTAGTATCTCTGCCCTAATGTTCTATTCGCGACAAACAGAAAAAATCCCTGCCACTAGTGCAGGGACGTTTATCCTGAAATATTTACAAAATCATTCTCAATTTGCTATGCATCTCGCTTGGACTAATAGTTTGTTCGCAATCTTGACTTTAATTTTAGTAGGACGAACTATTGCCTACTTAATTATGAGCACAGGGCAAGTCGCTCGTTGTAAGACTCGCTGACTTACACTTCCAAGGACCGAACCAGAAATAGGCCCATAACCATGGCTTCCCATCACAATTAAATCAATATTTTCCTTTTTAATTTCTTCTAGGATAACAGTAACAGGATGCCCAGATTCCACCTTTTTGTTTAAAACAACCGACGTGCTGTCAATTCCAGCTAGTGTAGCCTCTAATGCCAGTTCTCCGTTTTGTTCAAGCTGTTCTTGTGTCACGGTGATGCCATAAGAGATCGTATAACCCCAATAGGCCTGCGGTGTATAGCTAACGTGGAGAAGTAGTACTTCTGCTTGAACGGAACGTGCCAGTTCCAAGGCTGTTGTTAAGGCACGACGCGAGTACTCCGAAGCGTCTGTAGGGACGAGAATCCTTTTAAACAAAAAAAATCACCCACCTTTATTTATGTTTGACTGCCCACCCTCATATTATCCTATTCTAACAATATCCTCAATACTTTATAATTTTCATCATTTAGTGCAGTCTAGAATGAGAGCCGATTGTTTAATAATTTTCAGGTAATTCTTGGAAATATCCCTGAGGATGTGAACAAGCTGGACAAATTTCAGGTGCTTCAGGGCCTTCATGGATGTAACCACAGTTCGTACATTTCCATACAGTCGGTGTGTCCTTTTTGAAAATTGTCCCACTCTCAATTCCGTCAGCATAATGTTCAAAACGAGTCATATGGTGCTTTTCTACTTTTGCGATCTCGGTAAACGCTCTAGCTATATCTGGGAACCCTTCTTTTTCTGCGATATCACCAAATTTAGAGTATAGTTCAGACCATTCTTCTCTTTCTCCTGCCGCTGCGGCCCTTAGATTAGTGAGGGTGTCTTTATTAACCAGTGGATAATCTGCATCGACATGAATGATCTGCGTTTCTTCCTGGTTATGAGCTACCAAAAGCCTATAGAAAACTTGGGCGTGTTCTCTTTCGTTTGCGGCTGTTTCCTCAAACACAGCTTGAACATGTTGATATCCTTCGTTCTTAGCAACGCCAGCAAAAAATGAATACCGATTGCGTGCTTGGGACTCCCCAGCAAAGGCATTGCTTAAGTTTTTAAATGTTTCTGTTTCATGGAATTTCATGAATTCACGCTCCTTTTTCCCTAGTTTATCTTTAAGCTTATCTATTTATGCTTTTCGAGACCGATCTTAATAATCCTGCTTATATAGATTTAATAGTTTGGTTCGTCTTTAAATGCTTGCGAATTTAAAGGTTTTCTTGTACTGATGTCGAATTAATGTATGGTCAATAAGCCAAAGGTGGTCTTCTGTTGAAGTTAAAATCTCTAGATATACCGCGGCCTGTCCTAGTCTTAATCATCGGTGGTTTCATCCAGTCGGTTGGCAATTCTCTGATGTGGCCTTTAAATAGCCTCTTTATGCATACCGTCTTGGGCCGTACTTTGACAGAAGCTGGGTCCCTTCTTGCTATTCAATCCGCGGTATCTCTCCTTGGTCAATTTATGAGTGGATTCTTAGCCGATCGCTTTGGGCCGAAGCGAATTATGCTTATCGGCTTAGCTGGCGCAGTCCTTTCCGTTGGGGCTATTGGTATCTTTCCTGTCTGGAGCGTCTATGTACCTGCTTTTATCCTCTTTGGCTTAGCCCAAGCTTTTATCTTCGTTCCGCTTTACGCGCTGATTCATGCCGTTTGGCCGGAGGGTGGAAGACGTGGTTTTAATCTTCTTTATGTCTCCAATAACGCAGGAGTGGCCGTCGGCACTGCCATCGGTGGAATAATCGCTCAAGTTTCTTTCCGTCTCATCTTCTCTCTGAATGCTGTAGCCTTTTTAATTTACTTATTGTTAGTGCTCATAGGTGTTTCTGAACAAAAAGCACCCATTCATTTGATTCCACCGCTGCAGCAAACCCAGCGTCTGACAAAAGACAAAGGATTCAAGGTACTCCTAGCTTTAGCTGGCGGAATATTCTTTGTCTGGGGTGCTTACATTCAACTTGTTACGATATTGCCAGTTGTGATGAACCAACTTGGTTTTTCCTTGGTTTCTTACAGTTTGCTCTGGACTCTAAATGGAATCTTTGTCGTAACCTTACAACCCCTCATTAATAGGATAATCCTCGCTTGGGCACAATCGTTTAAACGGCAA
>DHJG01000150.1:23611-25130 GCA_002404215.1 Desulfosporosinus sp. UBA4726 | reverse complement strand
AAATATCCGTATACATCCTATATTATTGCCATGTTCCTTCTAACCTTAGGAGAGATGCTTGTCTTGCCGGCTGTTCCTGCAGCCGCCGCTCAACTCGCCCCACAAGGAAAAAAAGGCGCTTATCAAGGCATTATCGGAGGTGCTACGTCTGGTGGCCGAATGGTTGGCCCCTTACTGGGGGGCATGATGTATGACTTTGGCGGAGGATCGGGCGTATGGGGTCTTGCAATCGCTTTTATGGGGGCATCCATAGTAATGTTCTTTATTTACGGAAAAGTCGCCCCCCACTTTCATCTGCATCAACAAACAGAGATAACTTGATAAGCTTTAAATTAACCCAAACTAAGGGATAATAATATATTCACACATAATAGAAAGGAACTAAAAAGGCATGTCTGACTATACCGCGCCCTATCTCTTTTGCCCGATATGTGGTAAATCTCTCCAGAATTCCATTATCGACAACCACCCTCGTGGGGCCTGTCCTGAATGTGCCTATATCAACTGGGGAGATTTCTCCCTCGGCGTTGGCGGTGTTCTTTGGCACAACGAAAAAGTCCTGCTTGTGCAACGTGGATATAATCCTGGCAAAGGAATGTGGACCATTCCCGGAGGATATGTGGATCATGGAGAATCCATTGGGGAAGCTATTATACGTGAAATTCAAGAAGAAACCGGAATTAAAGCCAAGCCGCTCTCGATTATTGCCTTGCGTGATCGGCCTGCCGAAAAACATAATACCTATATTATTTTCCTAATGCAATTTCTAGGTGGAAACCTTCAAGCACAAGCGGGAGAGGTCAGTGATCTAGGCTTCTTCACCTTGAAGGAATGTCAGTCCCTTCCCATCCCCTCGCTGACCTTGGGTGCTATCGAAGCGTCTCAGTCCGTGTCTAAGGGACTCCTCCTAAATTCAAAGGTTAAGCTCACGTGTGCATTATCAACACTCTATCAAATCCTTTAGTCATCCAGAGATTTCTGCTCGGGCTTCCGGGTTGAAGGGATTGGTTCTAGCGGAATAAGAAAACAAAAAGGGATAATCTTCCTTAAGATGAATCATATATGTTAACCACTCAAGAATTAATAGGGTATAAGCTCGTTCGATATCTCCTGTAAAGTGATGGTAATCTGCATCACTAAGCTGGTTCAAATCCACACGACTTGCCAACTCTTCCGTTAAATGAAAGACTGCCCATAAGAGCTCCGTGAAAGATTCATGTTCGAGCAAATTAGGATTCTCCAACATCCTAAGCAAAAAATCCCGTTTCGACAAAAGCAGCATTTTGAGACCTTCTAATTCCGCTATCCGACTATCCATCTTAAATTCATCTCTCCCGAGCCACTTTTTCATCCTTCCAACCTTTTGCGACCAATCATCTACTAAGATCATTCTTGCCGTTTCATCACTCATCTTATCAAACTTGGTGAGGCTTTGAAGCATTGCAACCCCACCCTCGCTGAAAAAAGCCCCGATTACCATATTAAGTTTTTTTACTCTCTCTCCTTTTTCCCTTCGACT
>DHJG01000150.1:18278-23506 GCA_002404215.1 Desulfosporosinus sp. UBA4726 | reverse complement strand
TTTAAAATAGCCCGTTCATCATGGAAAATAAGATACTTTATAAAATAAACAATAAATGAGGCAATACACAATCCCAGCACTAAATAGATCTCCCACTTTTTCCTTTTCATCAACTTCCTCCATACTGCTTTTTACGAATAAAGCTAGTTTATGTGTCTATCCTCCAGCCGAAAGGAAACGAAGGCGAAAAGCCTTAACTATGCTCGGCCATTCCTCCTCATTAACCTGGAACGTGACGAACGTTACCGGAACTCGCAATGACCCTAGAGTACAATAGGACTCATTACTCAGTTCTACTTTCCAGTCTGAGCACAAATACATCCCCGGTCCAACCTGCTTTCCCCCAATTGAGAGAAAATAGTCTTCTAAGTCTTGGTGAGGCATTCCTCTCATCTCAAGGGAATGCTCTTTTAACATCATGATCTCGCTCCACCCTTCCCCCAACGCATTTTACAGAGTATAAATTCTTATATTTAGTAACTATCACGAGCAAAGTATCATTAATTAGATTTCTTAAGTCCGTCGATTAAATGCCTTAGCGCGATGATTGGGTGCACAAAAAGCATCTTGGGACCTGAATATTTCATGATCTCTATGATTTTTTTTCGCATTACAGGTTTATAACAATGCACTGGACACTTGCCGCATGTTGGTTTACTTTCTCTAAATTTGCAACTTGTAAGGCGGGCTAAAGCATAATCCGATAATTCCTGGCATTCTGGACACAATTTCTTGCCAGTATGGTGATGATTTTTACAATAAAGCTTTAACATCATTTGTACTGTAGTTTTTTCACGTTCTAACCTATTTGACATTTCAATAACTCCATTCCAGGGCACATACGCTTTTGTTATTGACGTATGGATTGAGCGTACATATTATTTATTAGTCAGGGAATTCTATATGAGACACTCTAAAAGGAGGATAGATAATGGCTAAGAAAACCAAAAAGACCAATAATAGGTCGCGCAAGCCTGATAACACAGAGAAGATTCCCTTTCCTTATGACGCTGATAAAATCGGAAAAGACGTATCAAAAGACCGGGTATAAACCCGGTTTTTTCTTTGCTTAATTATTGGCCCCCCCTTCACACTCTGGGTACCTTGTAAGCCGTTAGGTCACTATCTCAATCTATCATTGATATTAATTACCTCTACTAGGCTCAGCTAAACAGGCTTAAGAACACCTTAGGAATATCCGTCTCATAGCGCACTTCTTCACCTGTTACTGGATGCGTGAAGGCCAGAACCCGCGCATGAAGTCCTAACCGACCAATAGGGTGCTTGGTCGCCCCATACTTTTTATCCCCAATTATACTGTGCCCTATATCTTTCATATGAACACGAATTTGATTCTTTCGCCCAGTTTCTAGCTTCACTTCTAATAGCGAATAGTTTTTATTCTTCTTAAGAACCTGGTAGTGAGTTACCGCTTTTTGACCACCATTGGGTGTACGACTGGAGTACATAATAAAGGCTTTACTTTCCGTCAGCCAAGAGGTGATCGTTCCTTCCTCTTTGGTTACAAGACCTTCCACTACGGCAATATAGCTTCGCTCCAAAACGGCTTCCTTCCAGGCATTTTGCAACAATTGCTGTATTTTCTCACTTTTTGCAAACATCATTACCCCAGAAGTATCCCTATCAAGACGATGCAACACAAAGATCTTGTTTTTCGGATCTCTTTTTTTCACATGCTCACTTAAAATACTATAGGCCGTTTGTTCTTTTTCAGTGGTAGTAGCGATCGAGAGCAACCCAGCCTGCTTTTCAATGATTATTATATAGGGGTCCTCAAACACAATACTTAACCCTTCCGGTTGCTTTTCGATCAGCACTTTAGTCCAGTTCACCACGACCTGTTGACTGATCTCTAGCGGATGGTTAAATTGCGTTATGACTTCATTATCTACGGAAATCTGACGATGGGCTAGAAGGGACTTAATATCACTTCGACTTTTGTCGGGAAGCCCAGCAACTAAAAACTTCATCAGCTCCGCCTGTTCAGTTACCTCAAGGCAAGTTTTTTTATCCTTCCCAGTCTTGATTTTCAGCTTACTTGGTATTTGCATTTTTTTACCTCTTATCTTTACTACTATACGTTTTCTAACTATTGAAAAGTTCAGGACAACTAATTTTTCTACGCTTTAGAAATAGAACCAAACATAAACGATTGTTACGTTTGGTTCTAACGCTGCCAAATTTCGCTTTATATTAGTGGAGCCTCCATACCGAATTGACTCCAATCCTCCTTTGCAGGACCATAAATCCCAGGCACTTTAAGACCGGCCTGTCTCATCAGTATAGTTATTTGCCCCCGATGGTGGATTTGATGATCAACGAGGGCACTTAATGTGTAGCCATTTGTCCAGGTCTCTCCATACATATCCCTTTTCTCCAAAAGAGTTTGATCCTTCCACTGGGCTTTAATTGCAGTCACTATTGCATTACTAGCTTCTCGATAATAATTGGAAATCTCCTTAGCGGTGGACGGAACTGGTGCATCCTCATAGAGGCTTTCAAAAATCAATCCTGTTTTTGACATCATTTCTGGGATGGTGGTCACGAGATGCCAAGCGATTCGCCCTAACGTACGGTCTTGCACTGTGACAGATTGATTTAGGGAATCATCTGTTAAAGCATCTAGTATTCGTTGGGTTGATTCCTCTTCCTTCTCCCAAGCCTGAAGAAATGTAGATAAGGAAAGAAACATACTCATCCTCCTCAATGCTCAATACATCCCAATTTTACCAGTTACTCCGAAGCAGGTCAAATCCTTCAAACGGAAATGGGACAGCCCAGCTGTCCCACGGTTACGCACTTTATGACGTTAAGCCAACTACGCTTTCAATTTTAGCCTTTGGAAAAGAATATTGTTCTCTAGATGAATATGTTGGAAAGTATCATTTTCCATTTCTTCTAACTTCTGATAGGCCAATTTAAAGGTATTACATCCGTCAGCAGGTACAAGATAGTCGTTCGTCACTCGACGTAATTCTTTAAGAATATCGCCAGCCCCCACATGTTCACTCTCCAATTCTAAGATAACAGTGATCACCTTCTCTAACGTTTCTTGTGATGGGTTTCTCCCCCATTCCTTAATTAATGGGAACTCAATTACTTCTTCTTTAATAAGGTGCTGATCCAATTCCATTTTTAGATTGTGAAATAACCGATGAACCGTCGCTAACTCTGGATGGTTAAGTCCATGCACTCTTAAAATTTTCGTCGTTAGTTCGCTAATTTTAGGAAGCTCAACCTGAAGATAGGCATGATGGCTATTTAAGATGTGATCAACCAGTCGATTGAGCGGTTCCTGGGTCCAGTCTACATCCAAGGACTTTTGATCTTTGAACTGATTATAAAGGAAGTTAATTTTATCTAGAATTTCCTCTATATTTAATCCTTGTTCCTGAATCACAGTTGCCAGTTGTCGATCTCCTCCACAACAAAAATCGATTCGGTATTCTTTTAGGACATCGGCAGCTGCCGGAAAGTTAGCTACAATTTCACCAATTCTCTGTGACGCGCTAAACTTGTTCATAGATAGACCTCCCCTTTTATTTAAACTATCCTCTTAGTTACTCAAAGCTAAGTGGTTTTTGCTTACAACCAAATCAGATAACGTTGCTCAACCTCATTATAGGGTAAGTGGATGATATAATCTGTGATTTGAATCAAATCTTTTAAGAAAAATTTGAATAGAGGGCCAAGATCTTTTCGGCAGTCCTGCCCAAGCTCCTTGCCCTCTATCTAGATTGCTCGATTAACTAAGTTGTTTACGATATAATCTATTGAATCTTTTGCCCAAACTACTCTTTTAAGCTATGTCCGCTAACTCCAGCCTTGTAGCTTTTTAAGAATAGATTGTAATAGTCTTCTATGGCCTGTGATGGTTCAAGCTCTCCATTCATTCTTAATATTTCAATGGCAGCTTCTATCGTACACAGATTTCCTTCGGCGGCTCCCCTCCTCAAATCATAGTTAGATGCACAGTTGGGTTCTATAGAAATAATCGGCAAACCCTTTAAAAAATCACTCTTCCGAAATATCTTTCTAGCTTCCTTCCATGTCCCATCTAAGACTATGAAGGCTGGTATTTTATCGGTGGGTTCAAATCTCACTTTTCTCTTTTCTAATTCTTCATTTTCCGTCGGGAATAATACAAACACTGTATATTTTTCCATACTAATATTTCTAATTAATTGCTCTGGACTCTTAGTTCGTTCCCATAGAAAAATTTCAGTTGAATCTGGATTTATTAAAGTTAAAAGCCTTGCCGTATTAGAAGGCCTATAAAACTCTCGTTCACTCGATAGAATCCAGAGTTTTGCTTTAGTACTTACTTTAGCTGATTTATTACAGATGCAATTGATGATTGGTAAGCCACATTCATTGCAACTTTCGTGCAAGCGTGTAATCTGTTTAACCTTGTAATGTTTTTCCACTTTATCCCCTTTATCCACTCTGAAAAGCTGCATTATTCCATCCTGAATTTCTTCCGATTCCCGGTTTACATACGTTATCGTTCTAAGCCATTTCCAACTTAACCGTACTCCCTGCTCCACCGGCTTCAGCAGAAGTAACGACCAATCGGCGAGCAAGACGATTCTTAAGTTCCGGCACATGGCTTATAATTCCAATCGTTAGATTTTGGAGATGAAGTTTCTCTAGGGTGTTCATTACTGTTTCGAGAAGATTGGCATCCAGGGTTCCAAACCCTTCATCTAGGAAGAAGAACTCCAGCGGGGATTCTCCTCGAAGTTGGATTTGAGTAGACAACGCTAAAGCGAGCGCCAGGGCGGTGAGGAAGGTTTCTCCTCCTGATAAACTGCTTACAGGTCGGCGTACTCCGCCATTGGCATCGTCTCGCATAATAAACCCACCCTCTGCATCCACCTCCAAGGCATAACGCTGATTAGTCAACTGTTTCAAGCGTTCTGACGCATCTAGGGATACGGTGGTTAACTGTTCTTGAGCAATAAACTCAATGAAGGCATTTCCTTTGAAAACGGCTTGCAACGTTTTCAGTAAGCTCCTGCGGTGGCTCAAAGCTTTTCTTTCACTTTCCAGGCGTCTCCATTCTTCGTGCTGTTCATTTAGTTTCTCCAACCATTTTTGAGTTGCACCTCGTCGCTCAATCGCTTGGGTATGGGCCTTTTCCATTTCCTTAAGGCGAACCGGCCAAGCAAGCCATTCTTCTGGGCGAAGACTTCGTCCCTTAAGTC
>DHJG01000150.1:14250-18136 GCA_002404215.1 Desulfosporosinus sp. UBA4726 | reverse complement strand
AAGATGTTCCGCTCCATCGTCAGCCGTTCAGCCTCGTCACATAAAGCGCTTTGTGCCACTGCCACCGTCGCGAATTGTGCTGTTTTGAGGCCCTGATCCAGTTTGTGCTGGGCCACCTCCAACCCTTCTCTAGATAGTTCCAAAGTTTTATGGCTGACAGCCTGAGTCTGTTCCGTCCGCGTCCAGTCCTCTTTGGCCTGCTCATAAGCCTTCCTCAGAGTTTCTTCAGTCCCTGTTACAAGAGACAATTCGTGTTTAACCTGTAGTGTCCGTTCCAGGGCAGGCTTTCCTTCAGTTAAGGCATCACATTTGTTCTTGAGCTCTGCCATATCGCGAGCGGCTTCACTTCCGACTGTTCTTAGATCTTGAAGCTCAAGCTCACAAGTCGTCCTCTCACTAATCAGCCGCTGCTGGACCTCATCGGATTCCCGCACGCCCTCTTCTAGGCCAGTTAGTTCCTGATTTAACGTCCTCATCATCTGATCCCAGGTGGCGTATTGTTTTTGTAATAACAAAATTTCCGCAGGGGCAATACTCCCGCGCAAAGTATCCATTTGTTCTTTTCGCTGGACCTGTTCTTCAAGTAGTCGGTTTAGTCGACTATGAAGTTCTTTCCCCACACCCTCTGTGGAAGCAATCTGGGCTTGAGCGTTATGCTGCTTCTTATCCACTTCAGCTAACGTTCGCTGCACATCCTCCAACTGACGGAGCAGGAGCTCTTGATCGGTTTTCCATTGGGACAATACTTGGCGATTCTTCGTCAACTTAGATTCTTGTTCAACTCGTTGCACATTTATAACCCGCATATCCTTACTACGGTCCGGTTCCGGTAATTCCTGGCGATAGCTGAGAATTGCACATTGCTTGGTTTCATTAAGATTCAACTGATTTTGCTCAAGTTCTTGTTTAGAGAACAGCTGAGCCTTGGCTACGGCCAGAGCAGTCGCGCCCTCTGCCCTTTTCCGCTCCAACGTCAGTAGTTCCCTTGAGGCTTGCTCAAGTTCCCTTCTCGCTTTATCTAAAATCGCATCATCCAGACTCTGCGCAGGCTGGGGGTGGTGGGCGGAGCCACAGACTGGACAAGTCTCTCCCTCCACCAAATTCTCAACAAGTAACCCGGCAAGATTTTTTTGTTCTAATCCCTTTACTTCAGCAGTTTTTCGCTCGACGAGAGCTAAGCCCTCTTGAACAGCCTGCGAAAGCTCGCCTTGTTCCTTCTCTCCTGTTTCCACAGCAACTTGTGATTTTTGGCGAGCGGCAGAAATGATGGGCAATCGTTCCTGTTCAGCGTTACATTCCCGCTCAGCTCGTTCAATATTAGCGATCACGTGCCGATAGCGTTCTAATTCTTGAGCTTGTTCACTGAGTATTTCCTCACGAACTGGCGGATCTTGTTGCCTCCTGATCAGTGTGGCTTTCAGCTGTTCTACGGATTCCCGAGCGGTTTGAACCTCAGCCATGATGGTCTGAAGTATTAATTGCCGTTCTTCCATTTCAGACGCATTTTTCTCTAAGTCTCCTTGCAAGCCAACCACTTGTTTGGAAACCATCTCATACCCTTCTAAAGCTTGGGCCGAGGCATTCACCCGAGCCCGCTGCGCAGGATCGACCGTTATTTGAGTCAGTTGAGTTTTCACGTCTTGCTGTCGCTTTTGAGCTACTGCTTTACTAGCTAGAGCGACTTGAATCTTTTGTTCCAAGTCCTTGCGGGTTCTATCCAACTCGCTGTATTTATTACGCGTAACGGTTAAGCGTTGCTCACGCGCTAGAATATCAGCCTCTAACCCTTTGGCTTGTTCCAGTTGTTCCAGTCGGCGCAACAAGTGTGGCTCAACTTCTAATCGTCTTTGATTGGACTCAGACCACTGTTTTTCTGCAATTTCCTTTTTGAACCTAGCTGCTTTAAGACTATTCTCCGCGCTCTCGAGCTGACCTTTGGCCTCCTTAAATCGTTCTTCCGAGTAGCTGATTTCCTCTAAGATCGGGCGAATTGATTCCGCACGCTCAGCCAGGCTTAAGCGCTCAGCCAGTTTATCGATATTGGACTGTGCGGCTGTCAACTCAACCTCTTTCCCCTGGATCTGATGTAACTGCTCTTGAAGATCCCATACTTCCTTAGCGTCATCAAACCGTTGTTTCAAAGTTGTTAATTCCTGAGCAATGCTGGATGACTTTGTCATTGCCTCCTGCAAGTCCACCTCTGCTTCTTTAACCCGCTCTGCCGAAGCATCCCCTAGGCCCTGTTGCCGTTGCTCCACACCGTTTAAGTTAAACTCTGCACTTACCAGCTGTTCGGACAGTCGAGCTGAGAGTTCTCTGCCATAGGCTTCCAGCGAAAACAACCGCTCAAGCATTAGCCGTCGATCTTTGGGCTTTATGGTTAGAAACTCCGCGAATTTCCCTTGGGGAAGGACAACTGCCCGGGTAAAGTCCTCCACAGTAAGCCCTAACACACCCTCAATCTTCTTGGTCATCTCATCGGCTTTTGAGGCTAAAACAGTTTCAACACCCTCGACTATTTCTACTAGGCGACAGGTGGAAGCTTTGACCGTCCGGTCCCCAGAGCGTCGATATGCTCTTTCTGCCCGGTAAGTTATCCGTTGACTTCCCGCTGCTAGGGAAAAACTATAGTCCACGGTGAGCTGGTCTTCCGCATGGTTAAGAATCCCTTGTGTATTGTTGGCCGCCCGTTCGACAGTTCCATAGAGGGCAAGCGTAATAGCATCCAGAATTGTGGATTTTCCACTTCCAGTAGAGCCAAATATGCCGAACACACCTGTTTCACACAATTTCGTAAAATCGATTTCCTGAACTTCTCTAAAGCTATTTAAGCCAGCTATTCTTAAGCGTATTGGCCTCATGCTATCTCGACCTCCTCCCGCCCAGCCGTTTGAGGCAGGGATTCAGTGTTATTAACTTCAATTTTTACAGAGCTGTTTTCTTCGTAACTCCTGCTACCTTTGTCTGGATCAATTAAGGATAAAAACAAGGAGACTAATTCCTGCTCCGGCTCAGCACCACCAGTTCTGTCCTGATAAAACTTACGGAACAGCTCATCAATCGGCAACTTTGCGCGAGCCTCCGCCACGATCTGCTCAGTTTCCGGGAAAACGGGGCGAATATTGATCAGGCGTTCCCGTTGACGGCGCAGGGTATGAATGTCTTGGGAATTAAGCGCACTTGTCACAGAGACCTCTAAATCGATCCAAGCGTTGAGGTCCTTCCCTTCATCAATCCAGCGCTGCACTTGAGCTAGACCCTCTTTAGCTTGCCATTTAACGAGAGGGTAGCCAGCACTTAGGAAAATTTCCCGGGTCGTGACCGGTTGGCCGGGAAACCCCTCGATAAGAATCACAGATTTGGCATACCCTGTTTCAGAAAAGCTATAGGCGAGCGGAGAACCGGAATAACGCGTGGGAACGGATGTCCCTTTGACAGCCTGGGCACGATGTAAGTGTCCCAGAGCAACATACTGAGCCCCAAATGACATGGCCTCAACCTCAACAGTTGGTGCGCTACCCAGTTCGATCGGGCGCTCGGACTCGGATTGCATCCCTCCACGTACAAAGAGATGGCTGATCCCTAGGTTAACCGCGTCCGGGCGAAAGCTTTGGCTAAAGGTGGCAAATAATTGTTGTACGCGCTTTGAGTACTCCTGGCGTAGAATCTCTTCATCTAAGCTCTCGCTTAATACCTCATTGAGCCGGGACTCGGAGGGATAGGGAAGCATGGCAATAATAGCCGGGTCCGGGCAACTGGGGATATGTAGCTCGGCCCACCCTTGGCCTGCTGCCACTCTGACCACCTTTCCCTGATTCGGCTGCGCTAAGAGACTAGGCGTTAATACGTCTTTCGGAAGGCCATATAACGTGATCCCGTTCCCGAC
>DHJG01000150.1:5773-14039 GCA_002404215.1 Desulfosporosinus sp. UBA4726 | reverse complement strand
ATTCGGCTTCGCCCTTCAAGCATACGGCCAAGGTGCCAATCTGAGGTATGTAAGATTCGCATGGATAACCCCGCCCCTTTTCACTTTATATCTTCTAATCTTCTCATTATAGTGCATGTCCTAGACAAAAAGCTGTGGGCATTACTAGAAATATTTACTAAAGGGTTGTCTACTCCCATAGTTGCTGTACTATATTGCTATATTGGTTATTGAAAGGAGTTTGTCTAATTAAGTTGAATACTAGGAAGAGATACAATTTATTTGTGAAGTGGGTGTATACGAATGGCAGTCCAAACTGACTGGAAAAATTTGCTTGATGATGAGATCAAAAAGGACTACTATCTTAAATTGCTAGAATGGGTTAAAACTGAGTATAAGCAAAAAAACATCTTCCCTAAAAAGGACGATGTGTTTAATGCTTTGGTTTATACGTCCTATGAAAATACGAAGACGGTCATCTTAGGACAAGACCCCTATCCCACTATTGGGCAAGGAATGGGGCTGAGCTTTTCCGTAAATATTGGAGTACCTTTCCCCAGATCCCTGCAAAATATTTTTAAAGAATTGCAATCTGACTTAGGTTGCTCTATACCCAACCATGGCTCTCTTGTAAAATGGGCTGAGCAAGGGGTACTACTCCTCAATACATCCCTGACGGTTGAAGCCGGAAAGCCCAATTCTCATCAAAACAAAGGCTGGGAAATTTTCACGGACAAAATCATCTCGTTAGTTAATCAGAAAACCGATCCCGTGGTATTTATATTATGGGGCAATAATGCCCGTTCTAAGAAAGTGTTAATTACCAATCCTAAGCATTTGATCCTTGAGTCGGCACATCCCAGTCCTTTATCGGCAAGTCGAGGGTTCTTTGGAAGTAAACCCTTTTCTAAAGCAAATAATTTCTTAAGCGCTAATAATCGAAAGCCCCTAGACTGGCAAATAGACTAATTCTTAATTTTTGTGAATATGCTTTTCCTATTTGTCCGCAACTTATCTGACGCTAGATGAATGAATAATTCCTCAATAGAAGAAATACTTGCAACCACACAAATTATATACATCAGCCTATCTGATTGGACAAAAGCAAGCAATAGTGGAAACGCAAACAGCACGAGCCCTGTAATCTTATTCCCATAAGTATGAAGTATCACGAAAGTCTTATACTTTACAAATACCACCATCATTGACACTGCTCTGATTATTCCAATGATAACTATCCAAGCAATAATTTGGACTGCTAGATCGATGATTGGATATAGTACAATCATCAGTACAACCACCATTATCAAATCTGCGACAGAGTCAATTTTTTCGCCCAATTTACTTGCGGTGTTAGTTTTTCTTGCTATATATCCATCAAAAACATCACTAATTCCACAAACCAGATAGATTGCAAAAAAAGCTATACTTAATGGTTTTACCAAAGCCAATGTAAGGGCAAGAAATATTCTCGTAATTGAGATATAATTTGCTATTGACTTCACTCCATCACCTCACAAAATACCCCTACTTCTCATAAGATTACAAACATGTAACAGCAAAAAGTTAGAAGTTTAAATACATCATTCTATTCAATTCTTTGAAACCTTTTCCAGAATAAAATTTAATAGCATTTCTATTAAAGGAATAAACTTTCAACTCAACTCTATCGATTTCTTTAGATTTTGCCCATTCGATCACCTTTGCTAAAAGAAAGAAGCTACGTGGCAATTCTGATAATCTTCCCTTACTACAATACTATCTAATTGCATCCATTCCCTTTTTTTAATAATGGGAAAATTGGATGACTTTAATACATTACATTCTGCAAAACCAATAATTTTTGACTCCATTATAGCAACAAGAAGAGCTTTATTCTTATCATCAATAATTTCTGATATATACTCTTTTGCCCTAGCATAATCCTCTGGTTTTATAAAGAGTTCTGGATGATTGGATCTATGATATTCATCCAGTTCAGTATAAACCCTACATAACTCCTCATAATCCTCAATGATAGCTTCTCTTATTGTTATATCCATGCTTACTTCTCCTTTTGGATTTTATGGATTAAGCTTATTTATCCCTTTAATTAAATCATTTGGCGATATAATAGCCTATAAAAATTCTCATCAACCATTTGTTTTCCGATAATTTTTTTCTGCCTTTACCGCAAAAATAAGATATAAAATAATTAAAGCGGGAAAAAGAAGCCATGTAAACCCTCTCATTATTGCAAAAGGTGTCTCAATCAGGAATGCCCTCAAAAAATACGACCCTGTCTTGTCCCATAAACCTGGGGTATAATACAATAATTTTGGATTCACTAAGGCAGAAATATTAATAGGATTGGTTGAAACTAATGCTACAGAAATCGGGAAATAGGATATTGCTATTGATAGCCATACCTTTGATAACCTTTTATATCTTGCTGCTTTAGAAGGAATGTCGGAAAAAATATCACCATCACTACTTGAACTGCTTTTATAAAAGTACTGTGTGCCAGATGTTTTTGTGCCAGCAATATGCTCCCATCCGCTATCTTCAAAAAGTGTACAGTAATCTTCAAAATCGTTCTTTGTTTTAAAAGTGTGATAATCAATTTTTATAGTTGCATCATTGGGAACTACTTTGCGAAACTCATACCATAAAGATTTTCTAGTTAGTCCCCATCCCTGTCTTGCCATTTCATTAAGCCATATTTCTTCTTTTTCGAAGTCTAGATAAAAACGAAATTTCTTCATCTCAATACCTCCAATTCTATTACCAATTATTCTCAGTAATTTTAATCAAATGGTTTATTCTTTCAAAATCAAGACGCAATATTCTTTTTCCTTCATTCGTAATAATATAGACCTTACGTCGGCTATCCTCGCTTTGAACAGACTGAATAAATTTTAACTTCAATAAATTTTCAATAGCTCCATATAAGGTTCCTGCCGCCATTCTTACCTCTCCATCACTGAGATCCTCTACTTTTTGCATAATCACATATCCATGTGCAGGTTCAAGTAACGCTAACAGAATGTAATAAACTGTCTCTGTAAGTGGCAAATGCTTATCTCTCTTCATCTAATCTTCTAACCCCCTTTCCGTATACACTCTTGCTGTATAGTCAAACTATACAGCAATAATACTTAGTCGCACTGTATATGTCAATAAGAAAAAGCTGCACAGATATTCTGCACAGTTACTATAATACTTGTTAGGATTTGAATCGTATGACTTTATAGTGAACGTCAAATAACCCCCTACGTAAAATTAGCGAAGGGCAATTTGACGTTCACTATCTTTCTACCCTATCTACTTGTAATCGTCTCTCACTGGTGAAAATACTTCCACCGCTAGGGGGGGCCTCCAGTATTTCGGCTCCGTGCTCAACGCCTCCACAAATAGCCCAGCTATCCCCAGTCTTCATCTCATGTCTTTCTCCAAAAGCAAGTGGGCTTCCGGAAAGCAACTGACGTTTACCGGTGGCAAACCCTTCCGCTTCATCCACTAAATTACTGAAGATAATTAAAACTTAATATGGCATATAAATTTCGTATTTTTTCTTTTGAATATTCTTTTGAACTTAAAGAAAAGATACTATTTTAGTATCTTTTTATTTTGAATCATTTAGCAAAGATTTTACATGGATAACGCACATTTAGGAGGATTCATGGCAAGCATATACTGGTATTGTCTTCTAGCTATCATTGGAGTGGGGATCGCGACCTTTACTATATATCAGAAAAGAGACATCGCTAAACTCTCAACTTTTCTTGTATTTTATCTATTTGCTACCTGTGTAACATGGATTGGCGAATTTATTGTACTTGGTCTATTTAATGGATATGCTTATAAACCTGGTATATACACAAACCCTTGGGCAGAAAACATTTTAGGTCATCTTATACTTAACTCGACTTTTTATCCAGGTACAGCGATATTGGTTGCGGCGTACTCATTAGGCTATGGGTGGATTTCCTTGATTACCGTTATCTATTTACTCATAGAGTATTTGTTTCTAAAATCAGGAATATATGAACATCATTGGTGGAAATATTACATGACAGGCTTTGTAATTTTCACCTACCAGATAATTAACAAAGTTTGGTTTAAAAAGATGAACAAACTCCAGCATAGATTGGTGCGGATCAGTACGTTCTACTTCGTTGGATTTGTCATTCTACACTTTCCCATTCCTATAATTCTGCTTTTAGGTAAACAATACTACAATGTGAATTGGGTTCAAGATATATACTTGTCTAGTACTATGTTTATTTTTGCTTATCAATTAGTTGAAACTCTAATCTTGGTGTTTTTTGTATGCGTCCTTAAAAAATGGCTTTGGAAGCTTGTGCCATTTATTATTGCTATTGTGGGCCAAAGCATACTTGCAAAATTGAACATCCTAGTTTTCCAGGATGGCTGGAATCTGTTCTACACAATAATAGTTTATTCTATAAGTATAGCAACTTTTATTTTAATTGAAAAACACACCTTGAATCCTTAAGAAACTGAAAATGCAATTAACGTTCAAGAGCTTTACTACATTAAGTCTACCCTGTACATACTAACCCTAAACGACGATATGAATGGAGGTCGAACCGTATGGATACGGACACTCTCATTTCTAAGCTAAATTGGTTTTACAGTTTAGAAATAAATCAAGTAGACTTATATAATGCTCAAAGCAAAGCCTTTAAAGGTCGATATAGCGGTATAGTCTTTGAACGTTGTGCATTTATCGAACAAAATCATGTAGATAATATCGGAGAGAAAATCAAAGAACTCGGTGGCAAACCTACAGTTTTAGGTGATATTATTTCACCCATTATCGGTAAAGTTGCTGGGGAACTTATATCTATGACAGGTTTAGAAGATACGCTAGCAATAAATATCATTATAGAACAAAAAGCCATGAAGGATTATAACGACTTAATTGAGAAACTATACCAAGATGACTACGGCGATAAAGAGATGATCAAAATTCTTCAACATAATTTTGTGGACGAACATTTGCACACCGAGTGGTTTCGAACTAAAATAATCGCCATAAAACAATACGAATTCACTGCTAAGCATTTTAGTGTTAGTAACGAAATAAGCCCTAAAACCCAAATAATAGACGATTTCATTCAAGACCAATCTCGATCAACCCCTAAAAGGGCAAAGATGGTTAAACCTCGTCCGATAAAAACCGTTAAATGGTAATTTATGCTCCGTAATTTCTTCTGAACGACGAGACCACCTTCATCTCCGCGACTGAAATCAGGGGCTTTCGGCTACGCTACGTAAAGTTCCATTATCTGATTCAAAGATCACTTTGTTAGCTGCATCATATCCTTTGAGTGCATTATTAAAATACCGATCGTTGCTATTGTTCGTCTTCCAAGCAATTAAAAACATATTATCGTGGAAATTTGTTTGTGTCAGGACGTTACCATTAGCAAGAGTGATTTCTATAGTTTTAACCCTATCATCATTGATAATACCATAAACTATAGAATTCTCACTGGATTCGCTCCCTGAAAATGCAACGGCTTTACTCTTATCATTTTCAATGCCCGTCGCCTGATTTCCGAATCCCCATAAGAAATGAAGCGTTCTGTTGACAGTATTGCAAGAAATCCATCTATCATACTTGCACAGTAGGTATTTTCCTCCGTCAAAATCTTCGATATGTATCACTTCTGATGGCCCATAATGTATCGACCGTTCAGAATGTTGGTGGGCCGATAATGGAGTCAAATAAAGGCCCGTTCCTATTAGAAATAAAAAGAACAATCCCGATATGATAGCTAAATCTATCACCCTTAGGCGAAAGCATGGGCGTCACCACCTATTACTTTATTGACCGCCATCGAATAGACTTGCCATTTTTCCTTCTCCTCGACAAGTTGTTTTTCTCCTTTAGTCGTAATTTTATAGTATTTGCGTTCCTTACCTGTTTCCCCTTTGGCCATATAAGACTTCACATGGCCGTTACTTTCAAGTTTGTGTAAAACAGGGTAAAGTGTTCCTTCTTTAAATTGGAATGTTTTGTCAGAACGCAGTTCAAGCTCCTTGATTATCTCATACCCATATCTATCTCTTTCTTGGAGCAAAGACAATAGTAGCAAAAGAGTACCTCCACCTATCAGACCTTTATCAATTTTCATATCAACACCTCCTATATCAGTACCTTGATTATCTATGTATAGTATACCTTAGTAATCAAGGTGCTGATATAGGCATCAGATATCTGACTTGAGAAAATAATGTCTGACACAGTATAATGAACTTATAATTTTTTATGGGGAGGATTGCTCTGTGACAAGAGAAAGACGAAGTCTGGCTGAAAATGTAGCAGACAATATTCTCGCAATGATTACTATCGATAAAAAGTTCGCATTGGGAGATAAGCTCCCCAATGAAAATGAGCTTTCTGCGGATTTACAAGTCAGCCGCACTACATTACGAGAAGCCATTCGTATTTTGACCGCTCACAATGTTCTAGAAATTCAACGCGGTAAAGGAACTTATGTGAAGCATAACCAGGAGCTAAACGAGGAGTTTGGCTTAAAGGAGCTTTCAACCTTCCAAATGAACGTGAAAGATTTATATGAAATGCGGCTGATTTTCGAGCCGCAATCAGCCTATTATGCTGCAAAACGAGCTACCGATAAGGAACTTGAGCGTATTCTGCACTATGGCAGGTTAGAAGAAGACCTGATTTTAAGAAAGGAAGATCGAACCGAGGTTGAACAAGCCTTTCATAAATCAATCGCTAAGGCAACCCATAACGAGTTTATGAATCAGCTGATGCCGATCCTTTATCAAGCCATTGACAAGGGTGTCCTTTTGTCGGAAACAAATGAGGAAATAGTTCAGAATACCTTGAATGACCATCGGATGATCATGGAGTTTTTATCAACACGAGATGCCGAAGGGGCTAGGACCGCTATGAAGTTGCATATTATTCACGCAATGAGAGGTTTTGGAATTACAGAAGAATAAAGACTGACTCAAGCTGGTTTCTGGTAATGAAAGCAGTCTTTTATATTAAAAATAATTTTTTTGTATACACGGGACATCGTACAACGTATAATGTAATTATACAATTATTTAAAAAGAGGTGTTTGTATATGAATAGTGATGCAGTAACTAAAAGCGCACCACAGCGCGCCTTATTTCATGCGCTGGGATTGACCAATGAGGAAATGGAAAGGCCCTTAATCGGCATTGTCAGCTCCAAAAACGATATCGTTCCGGGTCATATGAATTTGGATAAAATTGTTGATGCGGTAAAACTAGGTGTTGCTATGGCCGGAGGAACTCCCCTTGTCTTCCCCGCAATTGCTGTTTGCGACGGCCTTGCAATGGGACATCAGGGAATGAAATACTCGCTTGTCACCAGAGAATTAATTGCCGATTCTACCGAAGCTATGGCACTGGCCCATGCCTTTGACGCTCTAGTCATGGTTCCCAACTGTGATAAAAACGTTCCTGGATTGTTGATGGCCGCAGCGCGCTTGAATATTCCGAGCATATTTATCAGCGGCGGGCCGATGCTGGCCGGTAAAGTGGATGGTCAAAAGATCAGCTTTTCCAGTGTCTCAGAAGCCGCCGGAGCATTCCAGGCAGGAAAAATCACGAAAGAAAAACTACAGGAATTTGAGAACAAAGCCTGTCCAACCTGTGGTTCCTGTTCGGGCATGTATACAGCCAACAGCATGAACTGCCTGACCGAAGTGTTGGGAATGGGGTTACAAGGTAATGGTACAATCCCCGCGGTGTATTCAGAACGGATTCAGCTAGCAAAGCACGCAGGTATGCAGATTATGGAGTTACTGAAGAGAAATATTCGCCCGAGGGATATTCTAACCGAGGATGCCTTTAAAAATGCTTTGACTCTTGATATGGCTTTGGGTTGCAGTACCAACAGCATGCTGCATCTTCCTGCGATAGCCCATGAGTGTGGCATTGAATTCAATCTTGATATCATCAATGAAATCAGTGACAAAACGCCGAACCTCTGCCATCTCGCGCCAGCCGGGCATAACTTCGTAGAAGAGCTCAATGAAGCGGGCGGTATCTACGCAGTGATGAATGAAGTTAATAAATTAGGCTTGCTCGAGACCAATTTGATAACCTGCACGGGCAAAACTGTTGGGGAAAACATCGCAGGTTGCCTCAATAAAAATACGGAGGTCATTAGGCCTATCGAAAACCCTTACAGCAAAACAGGTGGAATTGCAGTCTTAACCGGGAATCTTGCCCCCGATTCCTGTGTTGTCAAGCGTTCCGCCATAGCACCCCA
>DHJG01000150.1:4055-5624 GCA_002404215.1 Desulfosporosinus sp. UBA4726 | reverse complement strand
AAGGGCGGACCGGGCATGAGGGAAATGTTAAATCCCACCTCCGCCATTATGGGACGCGGACTTGGCGAAAGTGTCGCACTGATTACCGATGGACGATTCAGTGGAGCCACCAGAGGCGCAGCAATCGGCCATGTTTCTCCTGAAGCAGCAGTTGGAGGCAATATCGCTTTGATAGAGAACGGAGATATCATCCAAATTGATATTATGGCCAATGAGATCAACTTCATCATAAGTGATACCGAACTGGCAAAACGCAGAGCAAACTGGAAGCCAAGAAAACCGAACATTACAACAGGATACCTTGCCAGATATGCGGCCTTGGTCACGTCAGGAAATAGAGGCGCAATTTTAGAAATTCAACAATAGCAAAAAAACAAAAGCAACCAACACCGCCTTAAACAGCTTAGTTGGTTGCTTTTTCTTATTAAAATATTGAATAGCTAAGGATTTGGATCAACGATTAAACGTTTTTTGCAACTGGTGAATCTTCTTCCAATTAGCCTTTTCTGCTAAGGCTTCAACCTGATTAACTTTACGGGAGAAAATGCAATTCCGAACCAAATAATAGGCAGGATAAATAGGATTTCAATTAAGTTGCTCAATTCCACTCCTCCAATATAATTTGTATCTATAATGTCACATTTTGACGCTGAACTTCAGATCCATTCTCTCAAAGAATTCTCACTCCTTTTGTGTAGCAGATGTTTCAGCTATTAATTTGACTTTGAGTAAAATCTTCCTTTAACCAAATATACATAATCATTTTGGAGTAACTCTTTATAATCAAAGTCTTGCTCTGTGAAAATCTCATCCGGAATTATTGCTGAACTATTACCACTATCAACGACTCTAATTGCCAATAAAAATTGAGTATCATTATCTAAAACGATAGGATAGACATTCTTTTTATTAGTTATAACACTCTGTTCCATTACTGGTTTATCTTTTAGGGAGCTACTACCTTCAATTGTAATTCTTGACTTGTTATCAATATCTTCAAACATACACAGAATATTACCGTTCCTAGATACTCCTTCATTAATACTAAATAGTTTACTAATTCTTTTCCCATTCTCATAATATTCAATCCATACTTCTAACCAATTATATTCTTTGGGAATACCATCATATTCAAAATAAAAAATATTATTAGGGTTAGCTCCAATTCCTCTTAAAATCTTTTTTTGAGAATCATCAAATTCTGAGACCTTTATAATTCCTTCTTGATGGGAGTTATCAGAGTCCACAGCTACAACAGTTTCTCCATTCGTAGCATGTTCAGTTTTAACAGAACATCCAGTTGTTATAAGACTTATAATGCAAATAGTCAATACAACCTTTAAACCCTTATTCAATTTATTACCTCCACGAATCGAAATAATCACCTTTACTCTTATAACCTGTTACATAAGCCCCGTCATAAAACCAGATATCATAAATGAGTATAAATCCAAAAATAAACAAAGAGTACCTGACTATGAGCATGATTAAGAAAGTACTGCTTCCCAATTATCTGACGAGCAGATCAAAGACATATTACTTCCCTACGAGTGTATAAGAAATGAGATT
>DHJG01000150.1:2143-3846 GCA_002404215.1 Desulfosporosinus sp. UBA4726 | reverse complement strand
CCCTTTCCCAGACTTATCCTGGCGCAATATGAATAAGTCCCTTTATTAGCAATTGCATCCTAAATCAACTGTTCTATTATTTTCACTTATGTCATTATATACATATTGAATTGATTTCTATGCGGAGTCCAAACATGTAACAAATTTCGAAAGACGTGTTTCCCAAGAGTAATCATTTGCCAACTTGAATGAAAAAACCCTCAGCTTCTGCTGAGGGCTTAAATATACAAATTCCAAGCCTGTTATTATGCAAATCATTGGTATCGTATTTCTCCATGGTTATCCAACACGGCATCAACAGGATCTAAGAATGGTGCCTGTGATTCCCATGCCTGTTTTTCTTGGCCCAAGTTCATTCCAATACTTGTTCTAATTAATTGGATCATATCCTCCAGAGAAGCCTGTCTCGGATTTGCCGTACCAGTTATATCTTTTAAGGCCATTTCCGCATAGTATTTAATATCCTTCTCTTTAGCACCTAACTCACTAAGGTCGACGGGAATAGCTAAGGCAGTATTTAATGTTCTAATAGCAGTCAAGACGGTTTGTACCGCATTAAGCTCAGTTACTCCTGCTTCTCCCATGGCTATAGCCATGTCTATAAATCGTTGAACGGGAATGGCTGAAGAGTTGAATTCTAGTACGTAAGGGAGCAATGCTCCAGTCGTTAAACCATGGTGTCTATAAGAAGCTCCGTCTATTTGATGGGCTATGGAATGAGTATGTCCTAGTCCGGCACTGTTAAAGGCTACTGCAGCCATATCTGAAGCAAATGCCATATTTTCACGTGCTTTTAAATCGTCACCGTTGGCAACAACTTTCTTCAAATTATTAAAGGTTAATTTTATAGCTCCTAATGCTAAGGCGTCAGTGAAAGGCGTGGCGTTCAGGGCCACATAACCTTCCACGGCATGGGCAACTACGTCAATTCCTGAGCTTATTGTCACCTCTCTGGGTTGGCTAACCTGTAAGGTAGGGTCATTGACGGTTAGAGTAGCTAACAGCTTTGAATCGCTAATGGTCATAGCTGTTTTTCGTGAATCATCAATGATGATATCAAACATGGTAAGATGAGCACCCGATCCGCCAGTCGTATTTATTGCTATCCACGGCAGAATAGGCTTAGTAAACTTGTTGAGACCTTCGTAATCAATAATCGAGCCTCCATTGGTTGCCAACGCAGCTATGGAACGAGCGGTATCATGATTAGAGCCTCCCCCAACTGAGATTACAAAATCATAAGTTGGGTTGACAGACTTATTTCTCTCATCCTGGATATACTTATAACCATTTTCGACAAATGTAACGTTTGGATTCGGTCGTTCTACTCCGTCAAATATTGTATAGGCAATTCTAGTATCCTTCAAAATTTGTTCCACTTTGCCAACATGGCCTAACCTTACCAAGTTCTTATCAGTGACAATTAACGCTTTTTTATAACCTAGTGATATTAACTCTTTGCCTAGATTGTTTAGACTGCCAATGCCAATAAGATTATGATTCGGTACATGAAAACAAGTTGATTTACTCAGAAAAAGCACCCCCTTTTAAGTATTTACTTATTGTGTACATTAACAATATTTTTATGTCTTAAATTTTGAGAATGTGTACCCATGTCAAGAAACCCCTAATGGTGGACGATTAAATCTTCCGTTTTGCGAATCGAAAGATAAGGGAGTAACCACAAATAGAGCCCTGCTGGT
>DHJG01000150.1:0-2023 GCA_002404215.1 Desulfosporosinus sp. UBA4726 | reverse complement strand
ACCAGCAGGGCTCTATTTGTGGATTGTGATAATTAATTGATGAAGTCACAGGCAATCTTTATGTTAGGGATTTAGGGTCCTTCGGCAATCTAAGACATTCATTAAGGGTGGGCTCCCTCTCCTGAACATAAATTTACCCGCATTTAGAGTAACCACAGTGTGTACACACAACACAACCGCTTTCATGGTTAATCGGCATACCACACTCTGGGCAGGCATTTTCCGGAGCAACGTTGGCACGATTTCTTCTTGTAGCGACCTTTTCGGAAGAGGAATTCCCACGTCCAACAACATCTGGCTTTTGGGTCACTGGAGCTGTGTTCTGCGTCCCCTTTTCCACACTAGCGAAATTTATTCCAACCTCATTATATTTCTTGATCACCCGAGCAATAGCATCTGGGCAAGATGTGACATTAACCCCTTCACGCCGCATACAAGCCGGGCAACGAATGCCTTTGATCTGTTCAGTGATTGTATCTACAGACAATCCTGAACGTAGTGTGATGGAAATCAAGCGAGCGGTTGCCTCAGATTGAGAAGAACAACCCCCTGCACGGCCGGTATTCGTAAAGACTTCGCAAATCCCTTTTTCATCTGCATTGACACTGACATATAGGTTCCCGCACCCAATTTTTATTTTTTCAGTCACCCCTATAGTTGTGGTCGGTCGTGGTCGGGGAACGACTGTGTTCACCTCTGGAATAAATGGTACCCTTGGAGCAGACAACAGTTCCGATGCCTGTTGCTCTTTGCCCTCAGCCGATTTCGCTGCTGAGGTACCTGTAGAAAGTACCTGTTCTTCTCGACTACCATCGCGATAGACCGTCAATCCTTTGCAGTTTAGTTCGTCCGCCAAACGATAAGCTTCAGCAATTTCGTCTCGTGTCGCGGAGTGAGCAAAGTTAATCGTTTTAGAGACCGCATTATCTGTATATTTCTGGAACGCTGCTTGAATTCGAATATGCCATTCAGGCGCAATCTCTTGAGCTGTGGTAAAAACTTCCTGTACCCAGTTTGGGACTTCCTGCAAGCCCAGGACAGTTCCTAGTTCTGCAATCTTCTTCATCAATTTCAGGGAATAGAAATTATATTCTTTGGCAAACGCTTCAAAGAGTGGATTAACTTCCACTAACGCTGTACCATCCATGACTGTTTTAGTATAGGCAACCGCAAAAAGAGGTTCTACCCCACTGGAAGCACCGCAAATCATAGATATAGTCCCAGTTGGAGCAATCGTCGTCAAGGTGGCATTACGTAGTTTCATGACCCCGTCATAAATAGAGCCTTCATAATTCGGGAAATTCCCCCGCTCTTCAGCTAGGCGTTGGGACTCGATCCGAGATTCCGTCTGAATAAACTTCATAACTTTTTCCGCATATTCAACAGCTTCTTCCGTGGCATAGGATGTTTGAAGTAAAATCAGCATATCCGCAAAGCCCATCACACCAAGACCAATTTTTCGGTTTCCTTTAACCACCTCATCAATAATAGGCAGTGGATACTGATTCACATCAATCACGTCGTCGAGAAAACGAACGGACAAGCGGATCACCTGACTCAAGCGCTCCCAGTTGATAACCATTTTTCCGTCTTTCTCAATTACCATTAACTTGAGATTGATCGAACCCAAATTGCAGGCTTCATTCGGGAGCAACGGTTGCTCTCCACAAGGATTGGTGGCTTCAATCTCGCCTTGCAGAGGCGTGGGATTCGCTTCATTTAAACGATCAAGAAAGACTATTCCAGGTTCCCCATTTTGCCAAGCATGTTCAACGATCTTATTGAAAATCTCCGGCGCGGATAATTGCCCTGCAGAAAGGCCCGTATGAGGGTCCAGGAGATCATAGGGACGTCCTTCCCGGACAGCCAGCATGAAATCTTCTGTAATGCCGACGGAAATATTAAAGTTCGTAATCTCTTTGTTATCCTCTTTACACTGAATGAAATCTATAATGTCTGGATGATCTACACGAAGAATTCCCATATTAGCTCCGCGACGAGTTCCGCCTTGCTTAACCGCTTC
>DHJG01000054.1:4175-4369 GCA_002404215.1 Desulfosporosinus sp. UBA4726 | reverse complement strand
GAAATTGTGATACACACCCCGTGTCTCGAGATGTCACAGGTTGTTGTTGCTACCCATTCATAACTGCTAACTTCAATCTGTAACTTTACTTTTACGGGGAAGCGATATTCTTGTCTATAGTAGTGTCGATTAATGATGTAAAGTATTGTCACTATTAACATAACGAGATTGTAGATTGACCAAAATATTGCTAT
>DHJG01000054.1:1696-3984 GCA_002404215.1 Desulfosporosinus sp. UBA4726 | reverse complement strand
AAGAATAATCCCTATTAAAATAATGTGCAATAATAATTCGCTTCGATCCTTTCGAATGATCGATTCATCTGCTTTTTTCGGAGTTACACGAAAAACTAAATCCTTCGGCCAAAGAAGAAACATGGATGCTTTAATAAAGGTAAACATTTTTAACATATTGTACTTCTCAGTATCAATATAGCGAAAGTAGCCTCGTCCCAAGGAAATATTTGCTAATGAGCTGAGCAAAATAAACGGAAACCAATGGATGAGAAATTCCAAGCTTCTGACACGAATAGGCAATATACCTGTCAATAAAATGATAATTGGTGTCAGGAAATAGAACAATTTTTGATAAGCATCGAAGTAGGTAAATATCGAGGAAAAATGAGATAAACGCTGTTTCAGACTCAGGCCTGGAGCGATGAGCGGATTATCTTTACTGCGGAAAATTTGCATGGCTCCCTGTGCCCACCGAAGTCTTTGTACATTAAAGGCATGAAAGGATTGAGGGGCAACCCCAAAGGCCAATGCTTCATCGTGGTATTTTATTTTCCACCCTTTAGAATTTAACCTAATTGAGGTATGGAAGTCTTCTGTTATTGTTTCAGTAGCGACACCCCCAATGTCTTCCAATGCTTTTCTGCGAACAATCGAGGGACTACCACACCAGAATGCAGCATTCAGTCTATTTTTTCCCGGTTGGATCACCCTGAAAAAAAGTGCTTGTTCATGCCATGCCCCAGCAACTTGATGTTGTATTGAGTCTGCATTATAAAATTCCTGTGGGAGTTGTACAATTGCGACGCGATCATCGCGGAAATATCCCAGTGTTTTTTCCAGTAAGTTCGGTTGTGGAACCATATCTGCGTCGACGATCACAATCAATTCACCAGCAGTCTGTAAAAGAGCAGCATTGATGTTTCCTGCCTTTGCATACTTATGGTCAGACCGAGCAAGATATTGACACCCCATACGCGAGGCTAATGCAAATACCTCAGGTCTTTGTCCATCGTCTAGTATGTAGGTAGTATGTGGATAATTTATATTCATGCACCCAGTTAATGTCGCCTCCAAGATTTCTAAATCTTCATTATATGTTGGAACGAAGACATCCACTTTGACATTAGGGATTGGCGATCCCGGATCTTCTTTCTTAAGATTAAAGGTCAGTAGGACGAACAAAAAGAAAGCGAGGACTCCTAATCCCTCGTTAGCCAAAAGTAGCAATGAAAAGGCTAATTGATCGTAGTTTAATGTACTGGACCCTCGCCACCATAAATAATACAAGAGATAGCCACCGGCAAGAATCGTTATTACGTGAATTATTTTTGTTTTATATAGAAACATAGATCCTCCGCTTCTGTGCATATTCGCACTTTCTTATAGATAGAATAAATTCGACTTGTACCGCTATAATCCTTCTTTTTGAGACAAAGAAGAACCTAGGCAATTAGCCTAGGTTTGTTAAATAAAAATATTCCTCTACTTTATTCTTTATAAGCCACGAGGGAGGATGTCGTAGATTCAATTCTCCAATCTGTTTCTTTGTTCTCATTAAACCAAATGGCCGCTATTAATTTCGGATACGCTCCCGATCGGATTTGATTTTTCATATCAATAATCCAAGCCGGTTTGCTTCCCCCTATTTCTGTCGAAGCAAATTCTGCGATGATCACTGGCCTTTCAGAACCAGCTACTAACGCATTGTAGGGTTTGTCAAAGATTTCACGAAACTCTTGCCATGTACTCCCCGATCGCGATGTTCCCCAATTATATCCATCCATCGAAACGTAATCAACGTAATCATCACCTGGGTAAGCTTCCATATAAGAAGAGCCTTTTCCAACATTTTGATCGTTTACATTGTAGACGAACTTTACATTACTCGCTTCATTGGCACGAAAGATTTCGACAACTCTCTGAAATGCTGCTATATAAGTTTCGTTGGTATTAACTTGACTATCACCAATACACCAGCCATACCAGTTTCCATTTACCTCATGAAGGGGTCGAATCCAAATCTCTGAACCATTTTGCCAAGATTTCAATTGCTTGGCAAGATTAATAAATTGAGCATCCAACAGACCGTTATTAATATCAACAGTGCTATAGTCTTGTCCGTCACTCTTTTTCATCTCAAGAGTCAATAAATTCATTGCTCCCTGGCTTTTCACATAGTCTATAGAACCCTTCCACCAGGATGTATCTTGACTAATATTAATAAATGTATGGATAACGTTCGAAGGCTTTTTTGCGAGTTGGTTATAATGCTCAATATTTTTTTCATCAGAAGTGGGCCATGAGCC
>DHJG01000054.1:0-1540 GCA_002404215.1 Desulfosporosinus sp. UBA4726 | reverse complement strand
CCATAAACTTTTTCATATTAAAACTCCTTTCGGTAGCTGGCTGCCATCTTACAGGCCCTATAGCTTTGCGTCCTTGCCTTTCGACAGGTTTGCCCTTATCTCTGAGTAATAATGAGTAAAACAAAAAGACGTTATTTTCGGTAGCTGGCTGCCATTTTACAGGCCCTGTAGTTTTGCGTCCTTGCCTTTCGACAAGTTTGCCTTTATCGTTATAAAGTCTTTAATTCCCCTTTTGTCTTATGTCAAAAATACCATTAAAATGTCGATAAGTCAATATAAAAAATGCAATTATTTTTCTTGGAAGGCTGCTAGCGAAGCTGCCGAAGATTCGATCCTCCAGTCTGTTTCTTTATACTGGTTCAACCATATGACTGCAAGCAGTTTCGAATACACTTTTGATTTAATTTGTTTCTTCATATCGGTAATCCAAGCTGCTTTATCACCACCAATTTCTGTTGAAGCCACTTCTGTAATAATCACCGACTTTGTAGTCCCATTTACTAAGGCAGTGTATGGTTCGTCGAAGATTTCACGAAACCCTTCCCATTTACCCCAAGATCGCGATTTCCCCCAATTGTATCCATCTATTGAAACATAATCGACATAATCATCCCCTGGGTAGGCTTCCATATAAGAAGAACCTATACCGCTATTTGAGTGATTCACATTATAGATGAACTTTACGTTACTAGCGCCATTATTTCGAAAAATCTTAACGATTCGTTGAAATGCCTCTTTGTAGGACTCATTCGTGTTAACTTTGCTGTCACCAATACTCCAACCGTACCAGGTGCCATTTACCTCATGCATAAGCATGACCCAAATCTCCGAACCTTTTTGCCAACCTTTCATTTGTATTGAAAGATTAGCAAAATAAGCATCCAACTGCCCGTTATTTATGTCGACGGTGCTATATTCAGTGCCATCGCTTTTCTTCATTTCCAGAGTCAATAAATTCTTGGCTTCCTTCTGTCTTACATAGTCTAAAAAGTCTTTCCACTGAGAAAAGTCTTGATTTGTATTTACAAATGTTTCGATAATATCTGGCTGTCGTTTAGATAGTTCATTAAAATGCTCAATATTTTTTTCCTTAGAAGAAGGCCAAGAACCCAACCAAGCCCCTGACATTGGGGTATCTTTGACGGGGCTAACAACGTTCGAGGTTTCCCTAATAAAAAGCGGATTAATAAAAATATTCAAGCCTAAGATTATAATTAGCAATAATACTTTAGCAGTCTTCATAGCCCTTACCCCGCTCACGCTTAAAATTAATTTTGCAGACTTGAATTAGATTAGTTTTCAGAAATTAGCCTTTAAATTTGGGATTGAATAGTATCATATCATAATCCTGCTGTACAGTAACCTTCTATTCAGCCATTAACCTTGCTCCGTGTTCCGTATCAATTAGTTAGTTGCTATGGTTATTGACAAAGTTATAGCCCCATTCAATTTTTATCCTCTTTGCTTAAAGAGGATTTGTTCTCAATTATGTAGAAATAAACGATGTTATTGTTTTTTCGTATATCTACGACAATATTTC
>DHJG01000169.1:6437-6647 GCA_002404215.1 Desulfosporosinus sp. UBA4726 | reverse complement strand
GAATCGGTGTCACGTCTTTAATCAAGTTAACTTCCAAACCTGCAGCTTGCAAAGCGCGAATAGCAGCTTCACGTCCTGCTCCAGGTCCTTTTACGAAGCATTCAACATCTTTTAAGCCATGTTCCATTGCCACTTTAGCACACGTTTCTGCAGCCATTTGAGCTGCAAAAGGCGTGCTCTTGCGAGAACCTTTAAAGCCAAGAGAACCTG
>DHJG01000169.1:3508-6396 GCA_002404215.1 Desulfosporosinus sp. UBA4726 | reverse complement strand
TTTCAATATTCTTACGTTCCCGACGTTTGGTCCGGACAACTTTACGTGCCATCTCGGTTATCCCCCCTTTTTACTTTTTACGTTTTGCTCCAACAGTCTTAGCCGGACCCTTACGAGTGCGGGCATTGGTTTTCGTGCGTTGACCTCGAACTGGAAGTCCACGACGATGGCGCAGGCCACGATAGGAACCAATTTCCATAAGACGCTTGATATTGAGGGAAACTTCGCGACGCAGGTCGCCTTCAATCTTGTACTCTTTATCAATAACTTCTCGAAGCTTGCTGACTTCATCTTCTGACAAGTCACGCACTCGGATATCTGGGCTTACGCCCGATTTTGCGAGAATCTTATGCGAAGTAGGTAGCCCTATCCCAAAAATATAGGTTAAAGCAATCTCTAAACGCTTCTCGCGCGGTAAGTCAACTCCAGCGATACGTGCCATCTAAAATTTACACCTCCAACTATTTAAGTTCTGTATCAATATAAAATCGGTGCATTGGAGGATTTGCTCCAATCAGCCGCGCAGCCGAAACTCTTAGCCTTGTCTTTGCTTGTGTTTCGGGTTTTCACAAATGACCATGACTATACCATGGCGACGAATAATTTTACATTTTTCACAGATCTTTTTAACAGAAGGCTTTACTTTCACCGTAATCCCTCCCTTTGCTTACTTAAACCTGTATGTGATTCGTCCACGGGACAGGTCATAGGGGGAAAGCTCCACCGTGACCCGATCTCCCGGAAGAATCCGGATAAAATTCATACGAATCTTCCCTGAGACGTGCGCCAAAACCTTGTGTCCATTCGCTAACTCGACTTGGAACATGGCGTTAGGCAGTGGCTCCAAGACCTTACCTTCAACTTCAATAACGTCCTCTTTTGACATGCTCATTCACCCCTCTACTGACAATCCTTTGGCACGACCTAGCATCGAGTTAGAATTTCCGGGCCATTTTCCGTAATCGCAACCGTGTGTTCGAAGTGGGCCGAGGCCCGGTTATCTTTCGTAACCACAGTCCAGTGATCCTTTAACGTCAGCACTTCATACGTACCCATGTTCACCATGGGCTCAATAGCCAAGGCCATGCCTACCTCGAGTCGTGGTCCCCGGCCGGGCTTGCCAAAATTAGGGATCTGGGGATCCTCATGCATGGCTCTTCCAATTCCGTGCCCAACATAATCACGCACGACAGAAAACCCGTTAGCTTCCACATGTGTTTGGACCGCATAAGAGACGTCATAAAGACGATTACCTATCTTAGCCTGCGCAATACCCAACATCAGGGACTCTTCAGTCACCCTTAATAGTTTCTGGAGATCTTGATCTACTTCTCCAATTGGTAAGGTCACAGCCGCATCACCATAAAATTCATCAATGACTGCACCACAATCTATACTAATAATATCCCCAGATTCTAAACACCTTAAACTAGGTATTCCATGAACTACCTGTTCATTCACAGAGGTACAGAGCGTCGCAGGGAAACCATTGTATCCTTTAAACGCCGGTATGGCACCCTGTGCGCGGATATATTCCTCAGCCATGCGATCCAATTCAAGTGTGGTGACACCGGGCTTTGCGAGCTGGCGCATAAGTGCAAGGGTTTCACCTACGATTCGGCCCGCATTGCGCATCCGGTCAAATTGGTTCGCATTTTTCAGCTTAATCATGCTACTTAGACCAAGACCTTAAGAATATCTGCAAAGACCTTATCAATGGGTTGATCTCCATTAATGACCTTAAGCAATCCTTGTTCTTTGTAGAAATCAATTAAGGGCTGAGTTTGCTGATTATAGACGTTTAAACGATTCTGAGCGGTTTCGACATTGTCATCTGAGCGCTGATAAAGCTCTCCTCCACATTGACCACAAACCCCTTCTGCTTCAGGTTTGTTAAAGATCATATGGTAGGACGATCCACACTTCCGGCAGACACGTCGTCCGGTTAAGCGAGGGATTAACACTGCTTCATCAACTTCAATGTTAATCACCCCATCGAGCTTCATGCCAAGACGGTCTAAGATTTGAGCTAATGCCGTACCTTGCGCCAGAGTTCGTGGGAAGCCGTCGAGGAGAAAACCATCGGCACAATCTGGTTGTGCTAATCGTTCTGCGACAATTCCAATGGTAACTTCATCAGGAACTAAGCCCCCAGCATCCATAAACGACTTAGCCTTTAGTCCCATTTCCGTTCCATTTTTAATAGCTGCTCTAAACATATCTCCCGTCGAAATATGGGGAAAATTGAACTTCTCGACAAGGGGATTAGCCTGTGTACCTTTTCCTGCCCCTGGTCCACCCATTAATATAATTTTCATGTCTCATCCTCCTCTTTATTTCATAAAACCTTGATAATGCCTCGACATAAGTTGGGATTCAATCTGTTTCATCGTCTCGAGCGCAACCCCAACTACAATAAGAAGGGATGTTCCACCAAAATAGATGTTTTTGAGTCCAGTGAGTCCGATAACTAGTGTCGGTAGGACTGCGATCAAGGCAAGAAATAAACCGCCGGCCAGCGTAATTCTGCTTAATATCTTTGACAAATACTCAGCTGTTGGTCGACCAGGACGAAGGCCAGGAATGAATCCACCATACTTCTTCAAGTTTTCAGCTACATCAATGGGATTGAAGGTGATAGCAGTGTAGAAGTACGTAAAGAATATAATGAGCACACCGTAAATTAACAGGTAAGGAATTGAGGTAATACTACCGTTCATGCTAAACCATTTAGCCACGAATAACGCAAAACCTGAATTTGGAACCCATGTTGACATCGTTTGCGGAAACGCGAGCAAGGAAATAGCAAAGATTACGGGGATTACACCAGCCTGGTTAACTTTCAACGGTATATGACTGCTTTGGCCTCCATATACCCGTCGTCCGAC
>DHJG01000169.1:381-3356 GCA_002404215.1 Desulfosporosinus sp. UBA4726 | reverse complement strand
CAAACCAATAATAGAGAAAACATTGATTTCTCCGACTTTTAACATAGCCCACAGAGAGGTAATGGCTTTCGGAACACGTGAAACTATTCCTGCAAAGATGATCAGGGAGATGCCGTTTCCGATTCCCTTCTCAGTAATTGCCTCACCGAGCCACATCAGGAACGCAGTTCCTGCAGTCAAAACAAGTGCTACTAGTAGATAAATGGGCCACTTCATAGCAGGGCTAGGAATAATCAAGGCACCACGTATCCCAAAGGTCAGTGCAAACGCTTGAATAAAACCTAGTATGACTGTGCTGTAACGCGTATATTGTGTAATTTTTTTACGCCCGTAGTCACCCTCTTTAGAGAGTCGTTCAAGTGAAGGAAGGACAATCGTCAAGAGCTGAAAAATGATGGAAGCTGTAATATACGGAGTAATACTCAACGCAAATACAGATAAACTTTTAAAAGAACCACCAGAAATCGTGTCCATGAAATTGGTCATGGCTCCCGATCCGAACATTTGATTCAAAGCATTACGATCAATAAAGGGGGTAGGAATATGTGCTCCAATACGGAAGATTAGAAACATCAAAAGGGTGTAACCGATTTTTTTCCTGAGATCCGCAACATTCCACGCATTCTTCAGGGAATCGATAATCATCCTATTCCACCTCTACTTTTCCACCCGCAGCAACAATCTTCTTTGCCGCGGCTGGACTGACCTTGTCAATTTTGACAGTCAGAGCTTTGGTCAACTCCCCTGTTGCTAAAATCTTAACCCCATCTTTGAGAGCCTTAATAAGGCCGATCTCGAAGAGGCTTTCAATTGTAACTACCGCGCCTACCTCAAAACGTTCCAAATCGCGAACATTCAAGGCAACAATTTCTTTCCTTGAGATATTATTAAAGCCACGCTTCGGCATTCTGCGGAACAATGGATTTTGTCCGCCTTCAAAACCTGGACGGACACCGCCGCCCGAGCGTGAGTTTTGACCTTTGTGACCTTTACCGGAAGTTTTACCATGTCCGGATCCAATGCCACGGCCCAAACGCTTAGGTGCATGTGTTGATCCTTCAGCAGGCTTTAGTTCATGCAGTTTCATGCTCGCCTACACCTCCTTCTATTGAGCTTGTGTTTCTATAGTAACCAAGTGCATGCATTTATGAACCATCCCTAGAATTCCAGGGGAGTCCTCATGAACTGCACTTGATCCTACTTTACCTAAGCCAAGTGCTTGAATCACTTTGTGTTGTGCTTTCGAATAACCGATCGGACTCTTTGTCAGTGTCACTTTTACTTTCATGACCAACCCTCCTTAACCTAGAACTTCTGCTACGGTTTTACCACGGAGTTTGGCAATATCCTCAGGACGTTTTAAAGATTTTAACGCCGCCATTGTAGCATTGACCATATTGTGCGGGTTTGCCGAACCTAATGACTTCGTCAGAATATCATGTACTCCGGCAACTTCGAGTACCGCACGAACAGCACCACCAGCGATAACCCCTGTTCCTTTAGAAGCCGGCTTTAACAGCACTTGCCCAGCACCAAACACCCCAATAATGGGATGTGTAATTGTAGTTCCATGCATAGGAATACTGAAGAGATTCTTCTTCGCATCTTCGATTCCTTTGCGAATAGCCTCAGGCACTTCACCAGCTTTGCCTAGTCCTGCACCAACACGACCTTTACCGTCTCCAACCACTACGAGTGCACTAAAGCTGAAACGACGTCCGCCCTTAACAACTTTGGCAACACGGGCTATATGAACGACTTTTTCATTCATGTCCGACTTGTTAGCTTCGAATTTCGCCAATTTGATTTTTCCCTCCTTTACCCAAGGTTAGAAGCTGAGTCCAGCTTCACGTGCTGCTCCCGCCAATGCGGAGATTCGACCGTGATAGATATTTCCTCCACGATCAAATACCACTTGCGTAATTCCTTTTTCAAGGGCTTTCTTCGCAACCAATTCGCCGACCTTTTGAGCGCCAGCGGTATTCCCACCTGACAACTCAGCAGCTTTGAACTCTGGATCGAGGGAAGAAGCAGCAACCAGTGTTACACCGAGCTCATCATTGATTACTTGAGCGTAAATATGATTTAAGCTCCGGAAAACTGCCAAACGAGGACGTCCTGCAGCACCGACAATAGCTTTACGGATACTCTTATGCTTTTTGATGCGAAGAGCTTTTCGATCAATGCGCTTAATCAAAGGGAACTCACTCCTTTCACGATTGGCAAGAGATTTGGCCCTTGCCTAATTAATTACTTCTTAGCGCCCTTTTTACCACCGGTTTTACCAACCTTACGACGGACGACTTCTCCTTCGTATCTAATCCCTTTGCCTTTGTAAGGTTCAGGCTCGCGCTCTGAACGAACTACAGCAGCAAAAGCACCAACGAGTTCTTTATCCATCCCTTTAATTAGAATCTTATTAGGAGCAGGGACTTCAAAGTCAATTCCATCAAAAGGGGTAAGTTCAACAGGGTGAGACTTGCCGACGGTTAATACCAATTTGTTTCCTTGTTTGGAAGCACGATATCCAACCCCGACCATATCCAGACCCTTTGTGAAACCATTCGTAACACCTTCTACCATGTTGGCGATTAGTGTACGAGTCAACCCATGTAAGGATCTGCTAAACGGCTCATCGTCCGGTCGACTAACAATAATTTGTTGATCATCTACAACAATGTTCATCAATGAATGCATTGTTCGGGTTAAGGTTCCCTTAGGTCCCTTAACAGTGACCACATTTTCCTCTAGTTTGAAGTCCACACCACTGGGGATCCCAATGGGGCGCTTGCCGATTCTGGACATTCACTGCACCTCCGCCTTAGAAATCTACCAAATGTAGGAGATTACTTCTCCACCAAGGCCCTCTTTGCGGGCTTTCTTATCTGTCATAACTCCCTTGGATGTCGAAATCACTGCGATTCCGAGTCCTCCAAGAACTTTAGGCATTTCATCCTTTTTCGCATAAACGCGTA
>DHJG01000169.1:0-192 GCA_002404215.1 Desulfosporosinus sp. UBA4726 | reverse complement strand
ATACGAGATGCTGGCACCTCAACTTTATCATGGTAAACCATTCCCGCGTTGCGGATACGTGTTAAAAAGTCTGCAATCGGATCTGACATTGACACTTCAGTCGTCCCCCTTCCTTACAATGTTTTACCAACTGGCCTTCGTGACCCCAGGAAGTTCCCCTGCATGGGCCAAGTCCCGGAAGCAAATCCGGCA
>DHJG01000046.1 GCA_002404215.1 Desulfosporosinus sp. UBA4726 | reverse complement strand
GAGATGGCCTTTTTGCTTGTTTAGTTATACCGAAATATGGGGCCGGGGTTCCCCCCGTTCATCTACACTGCTTGCGTTATGAGTCACAGTGTGGCATAAACCTCTCCTTCGCCACGAAGTCTCCTTTAGCGTAGGTGGCTCGGCGATACTCTACAACGGAGACTATCGTGGTTTACGTACCTTGAACACTGAAGTTAAATCCACACTGCTGGAGTTTGCGGTATGAGTCGAAGTGTGGCGATAGTTTGGTCCAATTATCGACCTTCAGGACCGATGATACGTAGCAGATGCTACAAAGATTCCAAGAAGGATTTTCCATTTTTTTGTCGAACAATACTATAATAATAGAGGTGAGTGTTTACTCACCTGTCAAGATAGTACTTTTAGCGGCGAGTATTAAAGTGTGTGATGATGATTGCAAATAATGAGTGCATTTTAGAAACGACATATCTATACCTTAAGGTGGTGAGTCTGCGAACAATCTATAAACGGATATTTTCTAAATGAGGGAGATATAGCCTATGCAAGAGAGTTATTACCAATGGGCACTTGGCAAAGGAATTACACGACGGGATTTTCTTAAGTTTTGTACTGCTACAGCAGTAATGCTTGGCTTGGAAGCTTCTGCAATTCCTCAAATCGCCAATGCTCTAGAGACAAAACCACGTATGCCAGTTATTTATCTAAGTTTACAGGAGTGTACATGTTGTAGTGAATCCTTTATTAGGTCAGGTCATCCTCTCACTTCAAATTTAATTCTGAATATGCTTTCAATTGATTATATGGAAGTACTTATGGCTGCTGCTGGAGAACAGGCAGAAAGTGTACTAGCAAAGTCTATGAAAGATAATTATGGCAAATATCTCTTGGTTGTAGAAGGAAGTGTACCTCTTGCAATGGGAGGGGTATGCTGCACGATTGGCGGAAAAACTGCAGAAAGTGTTCTTTTAGAAGCAGCTGAGGGTGCTGTAGCTGTTGTTGCATTTGGTTCCTGTGCCTCAAATGCCTGTGTACAAGGGGCTGCACCCAATCCAACTCAGGCAGTACCTGTTCATGAAATTGTTAAAAATAGGCCAGTTATTAAAGTTCCAGGGTGTCCACCTATTGCAGAAGTAATCACGGGTACGATTGTTCATTACATAACGTTTGGGGCAATCCCAGAATTAACGAATCAGGGACGTCCTAAGGCTTTTTATCAGCATCGAGTTCACGATAATTGTAATCGCCGGGCCTTTTTTGATGCGGGAATGTTTGTGGAATCCTTTGGTGATGAAGGGGCCAAACAGGGATGGTGTCTGTATAGAATGGGGTGTAAAGGGCCGACAACGTATAATGCCTGCGCCATCACCCAGTGGAATGAAGGACTAAGTTACCCTATAAAATCCGGCCATCCTTGTTTAGGTTGTGCAGAAGATGGTTTTTGGGATAAGGGACCGTTTTATACTCATCTCGCCAATCTTCCGAACAATGCAATCGGCAAAAATCCCGATAGAATTGGGGTAGCCGCTGTTGGTACCGCAGGACTGGCAGTTGGTGCGCATGCCTTAATGACCCTGTTTAAAAAGAGAAAAGAAAAAGATACAGACAAAGTAGACTAGACAGTCTTCAACATCTTGATCAACCAGGTTAGGCTGTTATTAACGTTTAGAGCTGAAAGGATTGGGTATATGTCGAGAAGAATAGTAATTGATCCAGTAACGCGTATCGAAGGACATTTGCGTTTGGAAGTTGTAGTCGATGGGGATAGAATTACGGATGCTGTGAGTTCGGGGACTGTTTTCAGAGGAATCGAGAAAATTGTTGAAAACCGCGACCCGCGGGATGTCTGGGCAATCATGCAAAGAATCTGTGGAGTCTGTACTCATATACACGCCCTTACTTCTTTGAGAGCGGTTGAAGATGCGCTCAAAATTACCATCCCTAAAAACGCTAATCTAATCCGCAATATTATGACAGATACATTATTCATTCATGACCATGTTGTCCATTTCTACCTTCTCCACGGCTTCGATTGGATTGATGTTATGAGCGCACTTAAAGCAGATCCTGCTCAAACGAGTGTTTTAGCCAATTCGATTTCAGACTGGCACTTGTCTTCCACCAGTTATTTTAAAGACATGCAAAATAAAATTAAGCGATTTGTTGACAGTGGTCAACTTGGGATTTTTGCCAATGCCTATTGGGGCCACCCCGCTTATCGGTTACCACCTGAGATGAATCTATTAGCAGTAGCCCATTATCTTGAAGCTCTTGATTGGCAGAAGGAGATCGTGAAAATCCACACCATCTTCGGTGGCAAAAATCCTCATCCTAATTATGCGGTCGGGGGTGTCGCCTGTTCTATTAATCTCAATGATAATGATGTTATTAATATGGAACGGCTAAATATGGTGAAGTCCAAAATTGATGAAGCTCAGGAGTTTGTAAGTAAAGTATATATCCCAGATATGTTAGCGATCGCTAGCTTTTATAAAAAGGATTTGTGGGGAGGTGGAATTAGGAACTATATGGCTTATGGTGATCTCCCTTCCACTAATATTAACGACCCAGATAGTTTTCTGTTTCCGCGAGGCATAGTCTTAGACCGAGACATGACGAAGGTTTATGATCTGGATCTTAAAGACCCTAAACAAATTCAGGAATTTGTTTCTCACTCATGGTACCGTTACGATGACAAGGATGCAGGACTTCATCCTTGGGATGGGAAGACTGAACCAGATTACAATGGACCTAAGCCACCCTATAAAAACCTCAATGAAAACTCCGGTTATAGTTGGGTGAAAAGTCCACGTTGGCAAGGAAAGTCAATGGAGCATGGACCTCTTGCTCGCTTTATCGTTGGGTATGCAAAAGGTAATAAAGAAATTAAAGAATTAGTCGACGGCGCTTTGAAGCACCTTGATCTTCCCATTGAAGCACTCTTTTCAACATTAGGAAGGACATTAGCTAGAGCGTTAGAATCAAAATTATGCGTAGATCACCTGAGCAAGACCTACGATGAACTGATTGCTAATCTTAAGGCTGGAGATACAACAACCTTTAACCAGGAAAAATGGGATCCCTCAACTTGGCCTACTGAAACGAAGGGGGTAGGATTTAGTGAAGCCCCGAGAGGTGCACTTGGGCACTGGGTACGGATTAAGGATAGTAAGGTGACCAATTATCAAGCAGTAGTGCCAACAACTTGGAATGCTTCGCCAAGAGATGCCAATTTACAGAAAGGTGCTTTCGAAGCATCATTATTAGATACGCCAATCGCAATACCGGAACAACCTTTAGAAGTGCTGAGAACGATTCATTCCTTCGATCCATGCCTGGCCTGCTCTACACACTTGCTTGATTCTAATGGCAATAAGTTGTTCACAGTTAAAGTGCTCTAAGCAGAGAGGAGTGATATTGTGGAGAGATCAGATGATCTTCTAAACTCAAAACGTATCTATGTCTGGCAAATACCTATACGTTTATTTCACTGGATCAATGCCATCTGTATTTCTATTTTGTTTACAACTGGCCTCTATATAGGAAACCCCATTGTTGGTGTACATGGGGAGGCAGCTGTTAACTTTTTGATGGGAAATATACGATATTTGCATTTTGCGACAGCTATGATTTTCACAGCGAATATGCTTTTTAGATTTTACTGGTTTTTTGCGGGAAATGAATATTCCAAACTAACTTTTTGGCGGTTAAGTTTCTGGCAAAACTTTTATGCTGCGTCAAGGTATTATATATTCCTTACTAAGAAGCATCCTTCTAATATAGGACATAATTCTATTGGACAACTATTTTATTTGTTATTTATATGGATCATAGGTATCACGATGATTATTACCGGTATGGCAATGCGGGCTGGTGAAGCTCCTCAGGGAGTACTGAATTGGATATTTGGTTGGGTTGTTCCTACCTTTGACGGAGAGTATAATATTCGAATCCTTCATCATTCATTGGCTTGGGGATACGCATTTTTCATAATTGGTCACCTGTATATGGTTTTTCGGCAGGATATGCTTGAGAAAGATGGGACGGTTTCTTCGATAATTAACGGCTATAAATTTATTGGAACATCAACAGAGCCCGCACTAACGCCAATCCGTCTCGATGAGGGTAGCTCTCATTCATCGAGTTGCTAACTCTAGTCACTATAGTAGAGCGAAGGGCTAAGAACTGACCCAAGAAGTAATTGAGTTAAATAGAGAGGAGACAGCTCCGTGACCACCCATAATGATATAAAAGTTCTTGGACTAGGCAACCTAGTTAGACAAGATGAAGGGGTAGGAATACATTTATTGCAGCAGTTAGTGGATATACTCCCTGCTGAAATTGAAGTGCTTGATGGCGGAACGGGTGGATTATTTCTCTTAGAATTTGTTGAAAACGCTAAACGTCTTATTGTTTTAGATGCAGTAGAAGCAGGGATTGAGCCAGGAGAAATCGTTGTCTGGAAGAATGAGCAAGTACCAAGATACATGACCAATAAACTGTCTGTTCATCAAATGAATTTTGCGGAGGTTTTGTACTGGGCAAACTTCCAAGAACGATTTCCTGATGAAATAGTGGTGGTTGGGATGCAACCAAAGTGCATGGATTGGGGGACAGAACTTACTGAAACAGTTCAACGAAATTTATCGATGGCTATTCATGAAGTACTAATGATACTCAAGGATTGGGGAGTTAATTTAGAATTCCGAACTAGTGAACGTCCGCAATTCTAAAAGAACACACTATGCAAAAACGTTTGTGTAGTGTGTTCTTTATTATATCGTATGATTTTCGCTATAAATCTCCATAATAAGAGGAACATGTCACGATGTTTAAAGTTCCACGTTGTCCGTTTAGAAAGAGTTAAGAGAATGCGGCTTTTGGATTATAAAAGGAGGTTACGCCCGTGCTTTCTAGTGAAACGACTTCCCCCGAAGAAAACAATAATGCTCCATTATCCAATCTAAAAGAATTAGGGCAAATTTCAATCCCTGATGTGACGGAACGAATTTATTGTCTATCCATCATTGGCCAAATTGAAGGACATCAAATTCTCCCTGCCCAATCCAAGACTACAAAATATGAGCATATTATCCCACAACTGTTAGCGGTTGAGCAAAACCCTAAGGTCGAAGGAATTTTAGTTATTTTAAATACAGCAGGAGGAGATGTCGAGGCAGGATTGGCAATTGCTGAAATGTTATGTAGTTTAAATAAGCCTTCAGTTTCATTAGTTCTTGGCGGAGGTCACAGTATTGGAATCCCTATTGCAGTTAGTTGTACGAAAAGCTTAATTGCCCCAACCGGGACGATGACTATTCATCCGATTCGTTACACCGGATTGGTAATTAATGGACATCAACAGTTTGATTATTTAAGGAAAATGCAAGAACGGATCGATCAATTTATTTATTCACATTCGCAAATTAATAAAGATAAATTAGAAAACTTAATGTTCCAAACTGGAGAGTTAGCCCAAGATATCGGAACTATCCTTATTGGACAAGAAGCCGTTGAGGCTGGATTAATCCAAGCTGTAGGTGGTGTTAAGGAAGCCTTTAAAGAACTCAACAGCTTAATTTCCCAAAACGAGGAGCAGAAAATGTGACCTACCTATGAGAGCGGCGAAAGCCGCTTTTTTATTTATACTAATCTGAAAGTATAATTTTAGTTGCATACTTTCTGGGGCATAAGTGCAACTAAGAGTTTCGCCGGTGCTTTGGTCCAACTAATTTTTTTTAAGGTATTTCTTTGGCAATGAAAAGGAAAATGCTTTCTTGTGTGGAATTTATACGGGTAGTACATTTATTAAATTGATGTTTGGAGGATTGTTCTGTGGCGAAGACAAAAAGACGCCGCAATATAAATACAAAGGCGAATATGAAAGTAAGCATACTAAAAGAGACTATACGCAATGAAGTTATCGGGCTTTTCGTGGTTGGTATGGCTTGCTTGGGAATGGTAGCGCTATATTCCGAGAGAAGTGGCGTAGTCGGTGGACAAATAAAACATCTTTTAACGGTCCTGGCTGGAGGTGGAGCGGTATGTATACCCCTCCTGGTAGGTGGATGGGGTATTGCTTTTATGAACAAGCAAACACCTCGTCTAGGATCAAAGGCTGTGGGAGCAATTATTCTCTGGCTTGTACTGCTCGGGATACTCCATTTTCAATTACCGGGCATAGAAGCTTTTTCTAACGCTGACATACTCCATGAGGGACAGCTTGGTCATGGTGGTGGGCTTGTTGGCGCAGCGATAGCGACCCTCTTAAAAACAACGATTGGCATTTCTGGAAGTTACGTCGTCTTAATCATGGGTTCACTTATTGGGGCTCTACTAATCATAAATCGTTCCTTAATTCAGGGAGTACAAGAAGTTAACCAGGTTGGAAAAGAATCAGGACAATGGATGAAACAGCAAATGAATAATTTCATTGATGTTCTAAAGACTTCCGAAGACGAAAAGCCTCGTGATAAGGGACTAGAGTCTAAAGGGGATTTAAAAGCAGATGCTAATATGCCCAAGAAAAAGGGTACTCCTCCTAAAGTCATTCCGATAGTTCTTGACCCTGCTGTGGTAGAACGACCGCTGGTTATAAAAACCCTTGAAGATCAAAACGAATCACCTAGCAAAACTGATGTTATTGAACATATACCCAAAGGACAGTTAGGATTTGAAAAGATGTCAGCTGATATGCAGGAAACAACGATATCCCCTGGAAAGGTGACTAGTACCCCGATTTCGCGTCAGACTCGTGAAGATGGGAATTATCAGCTTCCTCAAGTTACGTTGTTGCATAAATCCTTAAAAATGAAAAACCCCAGACTTAATAAAGACTTAGCAGATAATGTAAAAATTCTGGAAGAAGCTTTGGCCAGTTTCGGAGTAAAGGTCAAAGTGACTCAGGTCACTCAAGGACCTGCTATTACACGTTATGAGGCGCAACCTGCTCCTGGGGTAAAAGTGAGTAAAATAACAAATTTAGCGGATGACATTGCTTTAAGTTTGGCTTCAGCTCATGTACGTATAGAGGCACCCATTCCTGGTAAATCGGTAGTTGGTATCGAGGTACCAAATAAAGAAGTCTCTATGGTGCATTTTAGAGAAGTTTTAGAAACTACAGAATTTCAAGGAGCTGCTAGTAAGTTAGCATTGTGTTTAGGTAAAGATATTACGGGGACCCCCGTGATCGCAGACTTAACAAAAATGCCGCATCTTTTGATAGCGGGAGCTACGGGTTCAGGAAAATCTGTATGTATTAACACCTTGATTCACAGTATATTGTTTAAAGCCCGTCCCGATGAAGTAAAGTTTTTGCTGGTTGATCCTAAAATGGTGGAATTAGCTAATTATAACGGAATTCCACATCTGATCGCACCTGTGGTGACAGACCCTAGGAAAGCGGCAGGTGCCTTGAAATGGATTGTGACAGAAATGGAGACCCGTTATGAACTGTTTGCGGGAGCAGGAGTTAGAGACATCGTTCGTTACAATTTTCTGCGCACTCAGGAAAAGAGCGGTGAGCATCCATCGTTGCCTTATGTGGTGGTGATCATTGATGAGTTAGCTGATTTGATGATGGTTGCACCAGGTGATGTCGAGGACGCTATTTGTCGCTTGGCCCAAATGGCTCGTGCTGCTGGAATTCACTTGATTGTTGCGACTCAACGCCCATCGGTTGATGTAATTACAGGCATAATAAAAGCAAACATTCCTTCTAGAATAGCCTTCGCGGTCTCTTCTCAAACGGATTCAAGGACCATTTTGGATATGAACGGGGCAGAGAAACTATTAGGTAGAGGAGATATGCTTTATTATCCCATGGGAGCGAGTAAGCCTCTGCGTGTACAGGGCTGTTATTTAGGCGATAAAGAGGTAGAAAACGTTGTTAGTTTCCTGCAGAATCAGGCGAAGCCTGAGTACCAAGAAATTCCCAATATGGACCTAGGGACTATAAAAAAGGAAGAGATGGAAGATGAGCACTTTTATGATGCTGCCAAGCTTTTCATAGAAAGCGGTACGGCTTCCGTTTCTCTTTTGCAACGCCGTTTGCGCATTGGCTATACACGAGCTGCCCGATTGATGGATTTCCTAGAGGAAAAAGGAGTTGTGGGAGGGTACGAAGGCTCCAAGCCTCGCGAGGTCTTAATGACTAGAGGACAGCTAGAACTGAAATTTGGTCAAGGCGATGATGAAATTACGCACTAGTTGCAATATCCTTCCGCAGGATTTATGATAGAACATGTAGAAAAGAACCTAGTTGGAAGGAATTAAGTATGATTACGGAGATAAATATAGAAGAACTTAAAGCCCTAGATCATCCGATCCTTGTCGATGTACGCTCTGAGGGGGAATTTGCTGAAGCAACAATCCCGGGATCTGTCAACCTTCCTCTTTTTAATAACGCAGAACGTGTTGAGGTTGGCACAACTTACACACAGGCTACACCGAGCTTGGCTCGTGAACTAGGTCTACGTATAGTTAGCCCTAAACTTCCAGACTTAGTCAAAAAGATAGAAGAGCTTTCAAAAGAGGGTCCTTTGGTTCTTTTTTGTTGGAGAGGCGGAATGAGGAGCAAGTCTCTGGCAGCGGTAGTAGATTTAATGGGTGTTTCTATTTACCGTTTACAAGGTGGGTATAAAGCGTATCGTACTCAAGTCCTAGAATTTTTTGAAAATAAATTCCCTGTTCAGGTCGTAGTTTTGCGAGGAAACACAGGGGTTGGGAAAACTGAATTTCTAAAAAAATTACGACTTGAAGGTTATCCCGCGATCGATCTTGAGAATCTCGCTAATAATAGAGGCTCAGTCTTCGGCGCCATGGGCCTCGGAAGTCCGCCGTCCCAGAAGAAATTCGAAGGATTATTGTATGAGGAACTTGCAGCGTTAGGTAACTTTCCTTATATTATTGTAGAATGTGAGAGCAAACGAATTGGAAGGGTAACCTTGCCTACCAGTTTCTTTACAGCAATGCAAGAGGGAATCCAAATCCTTCATTATGATTCCTTGGAAAACCGGATTGAACGTCTGTTAAAAGAGTATACAGCTGTACCTAATGCGCTTCAGGAGATTGGCACGGCGTTGGAGAGACTGATTAAAACCTTGGGTCATGTCAAAGTTCAAGAATTACGTACTCTGTTAAACGAAGGATGTCTGGATGTATTCACAGAGCGACTGCTGGTTGAGTACTATGATAAACTTTATGCCTATCCAAATGAACCGAGCTCGGATTATGCGTTTTATTTGAACTATGAGGAGCCTGCGAAGGCCTTAAAAGAGTTGGAATGTTATCTTAATGAAAAGGTAGACCAACTAGCCGGAGAATCTGCTATACTTAGATTACAAGATTCAGCAAAGTGAACTCGTTTACCTAAACCTAAGGATGGAAATTTCAGACAATAGGGATTAATCCACTGATTTTCCGGTTAATCCGTGAAGAGTTAGGTGTGCTTGTCGACTTTTTTGGAGATACTTTATTGGTAGGGGGGAACGGGTTACGAAGGATGCCTTAAGTGGCATCAAAGAAACCCTTAATAGAAATCTGCTATCACAAAGAAAATGTGATTTGTATAGCTAATGGAAACAAGGAGGTTTTAACAATGGCAGGAGAAGGGCAAATGCTCCGGGCCGCTCGGAAAGAAAAAGAATGGAGTTACATGGAAACTGAGGAAACGACGAAAATACGCGTTCGTTATATTCAGGCACTTGAAGAGGAGGATTATAAGGTACTCCCCGGAACAACTTACGTAAAGGGGTATTTACGAACATATGCCAAACAACTCGGCTTAAACCCGGATGAAATTATTGCACTCTATAACGATTCTATTGTGCAGGAGACTGAACCCGTTCTTGAATTACCGAAAAAGGTAAACGTTCGTTCTTCATGGGTTAGGCCAGTGATCATAGGGAGTATGGCGTTGTTGGCCATTGTGTTGGTTATTGCGATGGCCAACTTATACCAGTCTGGAAAAAAAGTCGCAGACACTTCGTACTCTCCAACAGCCTTACCAAGCGCACCGAAAACAGAAGCGGTTACACCAGAATCGACCCCTGTAGTTCCTAGTCAGGAAAAGGTTGTACCAGCTACCCAGGATGGCTTAACCGCAAAGTTGGTTTTCACCCAACCTTGTTGGATTGAGGTTAGAGTTGATGGAAAGCCCTCTTTGCAGGCAGAATATCCAGCTGGAACAAGCAAAGAGGTTAAAGGGACAGACAAAATCGAATTGGTCTCTGTTGGGAATGCAGGAGGTCTTTCGGTTACCTTGAACGGCAAAGCCTTGCCGAGTTTAGGGAAGTCAGGTGAAGTTCTCAGCAATGTGGTTTTGACTAAAGATAACTTAAATTAACTAAAAGAATATTTAAGAATAAAGGAGCGTTTTTATTTTGGCTAAAGATTGTTCATTTGATATTGTTTCTAAGGTGGATATGCCAGAGGTAGATAATGCAGTTCAGCAAGCTCAGAAAGAACTCGCGAATCGATTCGATTTTAAGAACAGTAAATCATCCATTAAGCTTGAGACTGATAAGATTGTTTTGGTCTCAGATGATGATTTTAAATTGAGCAACGTTGTCGACATTCTGGAAAGTAAACTTGTTAAACGAGGGGTTTCCCTGAGAGCGTTAGAGTATGGTAAGGCTCAACCGGCTGCAGGAGACACAGTTAAGCAGGAAGTTAAACTAGTACAGGGGATCGCCCAGGAAAAGGCAAAGCTCATTAACAAGGTCCTGAAAGATAATAAAATAAAAGTAGTTAGTTCCATACAGGGCGAGGAGATCCGGGTGTCCGGCAAAAACAGAGATGACCTCCAGGCGGTCATTAGCTTACTGCGTAAGGAAGACTTCGGCATAGAACTACAGTTTATCAATTATCGATAAAGAGGGGTTGCCCCTCTTTTCTCTTGTACCTATACAGAAAGTATAAGTTTTTATAGCCCAATTCTGGGGGTATAAGTGCAACTAAGGCAGCCGCCTGCGCCTGCCAAGTTTTTCTTTATGTACCTCTATAATTTTTGCGTTGTGGTTAAACAGAAAGGTGAGAATATTGGAATATGCGTATAAGAAATTTTTTACCCATGAATCGATCGGATATGGAAGCTCGAGGCTGGGATGAACTGGATTTTCTCCTAATTACCGGCGATGCCTATGTAGATCATCCAAGCTTTGGAGTTGCTATTATTGCCCGTATCTTAGAAAAACATGATTTCCGAGTGGGTATTTTGGCTCAGCCCGATTGGAAGGATCTCCGAGATTTTCGAGCGATGGGGAAACCTCGCTTGGCGTGTTTGATCTCTGGAGGAAATCTCGATTCTATGGTTAACCATTATACGGCGGCCAAAAAGAAACGGCATAAGGATGCCTATTCTCCAGGCGGAAAGACAGGGCTTCGTCCGGATCGAGCAACCATTGCTTATTCAAATCGCGTCCGGGAAGCGCTTCCGGGTGTTCCTGTAATTATAGGGGGAATTGAGGCTTCATTGAGGCGGTTTGCCCATTATGATTATTGGAGTAATGATGTTAAACGATCCATTCTACTTGATAGTCAAGCAGACTTGCTTGTTTTTGGAATGGGAGAAAAGGCGATTGTAGAAGTTGCCGAACGTTTGAATAGCGGTGAGCAGATTGAGCAGATCTCGGATGTGAGAGGAACGATGGTGCCTTTGACTGGGGATAGTGTGCCTCAAGATACCCTTGTTCTGCCAAGCTATGAGGACGTTGTTTCAGATAAGGAAAAGTATGCTCGAGCTTTTTGGGTACAATATAACCAACAGGACGCTTTTCGTGGCAAGGCTATGTATCAATCCCATGGGCGTAAAAGTATTCTGCAAAACCCGCCCTCACTCCCTTTATCACAAGCAGAAATGGATGCAATCTATGCCCTACCTTTTATGGGGACGTATCATCCGTCTTATGAGGCCGAAGGGGGGGTCCCTGCTATTGAAGAAGTGGAGTTTAGTCTTACCAGCGTCAGAGGATGTTATGGAGCATGCTCTTTTTGTGCGTTAACGTTTCATCAGGGGCGTATTGTTCAAAGTCGAAGTGCCGAGTCGATTATTCGGGAAGCTGAGCAGATGACTTGGAATGATCGCTTTAAAGGATATATTCATGATGTAGGGGGCCCTACAGCCAACTTCCGTCGTCCAGCGTGTAAGGAGCAATTAACCAGGGGAGCTTGTTCACATAAACAGTGCCTTTTCCCTGAGCCGTGCGATAAACTTGAAAATGATCATGAGGAATACCTAGATCTCTTGCGCCGTCTGCGCAGTATTCCAAAGGTAAAAAAGGTATTCGTCCGTTCTGGTATTCGTTATGACGCAGTCTTAGCGGATCGAAAGTCTGGTTTTATACGTGAACTTTGTGAGCACCACGTCAGTGGCCAATTGAAAGTTGCTCCGGAACATGTTAGCGAGGAAGTTCTTCGTCTAATGGGCAAACCTGGAAAAGCTGTGTACGAAGAATTTGTGCAGCGCTTCCATGAGGCAAATGAAGAACTAGGTAAAGAACAATATCTCGTTCCTTATTTAATGTCTTCTCACCCAGGAAGTACCCTGAAAGAAGCTGTCGAATTAGCTGAATATGTTCGAGACATGGGTGTCAATCCAGAACAAGTCCAGGATTTTATCCCGACGCCGGGAACACTCTCTACCTGTATGTATTACACCGGCTTAGATCCCCATACCATGAAAGAAGTTTATATCCCGCGTAGCATGCATGAAAAGGCTATGCAGAGGGCTTTAATTCAGTATCGGAGTCCTAGAAATGTAGGGTTGGTAGATGAGGCCTTGCGTTTAGCACATCGTGAGGATTTAATCGGGTATGGACCGAAATGTCTTATTCGACCTAAAAAATATGTACGATCAGATTCGTTAGAACAGGATGGAAAGCCAATGAAGCCGAGTAAAGGAAAAGTGAGAAGATCAGGCATGAAGAAAAAGGATGTGCCTGGCAAAGAAACATCGCATAAAGGTACACTGGGTAAAGGGCCACACAAAAAAGAAGCGCAAAGTGTTGAAACACTTCAAAAGGGTGTGCAGAGCAAAGAACCACGCTACAAAGGTGTGCGAAGCTTAGAAGCCCCAGACAAGGTTGTACAAGGTAAAGAATCACGCTACAAGGATACACGGAGTGTAGAGAAAGCGCCCTACAAGGGTGCACCAGGCAAAG
>DHJG01000117.1:5712-5987 GCA_002404215.1 Desulfosporosinus sp. UBA4726 | reverse complement strand
TCTAGGGGTTTTCCAGGCTTATTGAGAATACCTTCTTCAATTGCAACATTGCCAATATCATGCAAGAAGCCTGCTGTTCTTAATCTACTTACCTTCGCCTCGGACAAGCCTATTGCTCTCCCCATATCTTGGCATAATTCACCGACTCGTTTCGAATCTTGTTCTGTCCCTGGATACTTTTCGTGCAGGGTCTTAATAAGTGCCTTAATTGTATCGAGCCTAATTTTTTCACTTTCAAGAATTTTATTCTTATACATTAGATCTTCGGCATTTTT
>DHJG01000117.1:0-5518 GCA_002404215.1 Desulfosporosinus sp. UBA4726 | reverse complement strand
ACAATATCATCTGTTCTACAGGTACTTCGAATAGCCCGTGCGGCTTTCTGCAAAAGTTCATCTCCTTTAAGATGCCCAAATGCATCATTAATTAGCTTTAAGCCATTAACATCCCCAAAAATCAAGGATATTGGAAGATTCCTTTCAGTGTTTAACCGTCTAATTTCTTCTTCATAAAACCTTCGATTGTATAATCCTGTCAGCACATCATGATAGTTCAAATAGTGAATGTTTTTTTCATTTTCGACACGTTCTGTGATATCCATGTAAATTGTAGCAAATTCATTGGAAGACGGGCTATATGCTTTAACTTCAAAATACTTATTCAACACTGTTGAGAAAGTATTGAAATGGGCCGATTCACCTGTTATGGCAACCCTTCCGTAGATTTCAATCACGGCCTGATCTACGCCTGGCAAAACTTCGCTAGCGCTTTTCCCAATAATAGCGTCTGATTTCAGACCCGTCATGGTTTCGAATGAAGAATTTGTGGTAATAAATCGGTAGTCGATTGCTTTACCAAGCTCATCACAAATGATACTTTGATGAGAAAACGCATCATTCATTGCTGAGAAAAGTAATTTGTACTTTTGTTCAGATTTTATCAATTCCTCTTCAATCTCTTTGCGTATAGTAATGTCTGTTAGAGATTTGAGTAAACAAGGAGTCTCTCCAATAGTTATGTACTCCGCACTGCAAATACAAGTATGTACCGAACCATCCCTTCCTCTAATGGACACTTCAAGGTTATGCACTTTACCCGCTGATTCTAAAACTTCATCAATTGTGTTTCGTTCCCCATCAAAGTATACATTAAGATCTGATGATTTCCTCCCGATAACTTCCGCTCTATCGAAACCCAGTGTTTCTAGAAATGCATCATTAACATCAAGATAACGTGAATCCTCGAGTCTTGTAATCTCCATTAAAACAGAGACTGAATTGAATGCCTTTGAAAACTTTTCTTCCGACCTAGTAATAGCTGATATATCCTTCATAACCCCAAATGACACACGTTCTCCGTTCCATTCCCCCTCTGTGATATGTGTTTCAACAGGAATTTCTTGGCCATATTTTGTGATTACAGGTATTAGATAATGAACTTTGTTTGATAATGTATCGATGACAGAACTGTTCGGTTCCTCTCTTCTGTTTTCTGGATGCAGCAGTAACACCGATTTGCCAATAAGTTCGTCTTCAGAATAACCTAATCTCTTATAGACCGAGCTATTCACATGCAAGATTTTGCCTTGTTTATCAACAACGTATAAAAGGTCATCGATCGAATTAAATAAGTTATCTAAATTTTCATTTACTAAAATTAGTTTGTGACCTTCGGCTTTAACGACCTCATTCTTCATTGATATCCAAAAAAGTGCCAAGATCAACAACGCCATGGTCAACACAACTATACCCGCCTGCAGCGTGTTATAAAGTGCCGGATTACTCCACATTTTCGCAGGATAATCCATTCCGAGCACTGCTCTGACCTGGCCTGTCTCAACATCTTTTATTGGTACTAGAACACTAACCCATGTTCCCCAACGATCGGTTACAGGATTAGTGATTATAGATTTTCCATCTTTGAACGGCTCCCTATAAACCTTATCCGCTTCCGCATACTCCAGCCCTGAGGGCGAATAGACCCTAGAATCGACCACTTCAGAATCGGCCATGAAATACAGTTTACTATCTCTTTCTACATATATGTAAGCAAACTCAATAGTTTGGTTAATGCTTACCAAATTCTGCAGGTTGCTTTTGATTTGTTGGTACTGAATTGTTTCGCTATCGTTCTTACTTGGATTCTCCATCCAGCTAATTGCATTTTCCGGGAGTGAAGTCTCTGCCGTTCTAGCTATCGTCATTGCATAATCAGAAGCTACTAGATTTGTTGAAGTCCAAGTATAACGCATATATATTAAGCCCAAAATCCCTAACAATACCAACACCAACACAAGAATTCGCTTTTTCCTAATCGTTATGAATGAGCTAAGCAAGGATTTCCTAGTTATCTTCAAAATAGATTATTCCTCCAAAGTTATCCTGCTTCCTGCATAGAATTTTAAAAATGAAATGAATATAAGACTATCTGATTCTATAGACAAAATAGTCTGTAGAATTTTCTAAAACTGAGAGTGTCTTCTGCCTACCTAATAACTCCACCAATAGAGAATTTGGTTATACATTGTCCCTATCCGTTTTATACTATACAAAACATAATAGTTTATCAACTATTCCAAAAACATTTATACAATTATACACTGACCAATGACATCCAACGTGTTGATCACTCGATATAAGTCCTGAAATAGATCAAAGGGGTTTCTAGTTGAAAAGCCAGATACCCCTTTGATTTCTTACTGTCACTTATTTATTGAATTACAGAAGTTCCATTACTCATCTTTGCATATCCGTTTTTAATCTAATTCTCCTAAGCTACTTCCTTGTCTAAACTTGAAATTTGCTAACAGCTTCCTGAAGATTCTGGGCTAGTATGGCAAGGCTCTGGCTAGAAGAGGCGATTTCTTCCATGGATGCCGATTGTTCCTCAGTTGCCGCCGATACTGACTGGGCCTCTCCTGTCACTTTCTTACTCAATGTATCGATCTTATTCACTGATCCTACAATTTGTTGGCTACCAATAGCCATCTGCTCTATGGTCTGAGATATCTCCTTCACCTGATCAGATACTTGGCTTACTAACCAAGTGATTTCCTGGAATGCTAGTCCAGCAGCGTTAACTACTTCTGCTCCCAACTGGACTTCCCGGGTGCCACTGTCCATGGCCAGAACAGCTTGATCCGTGTCTCCCTGAATTTCGCCAATCAGGGAGGAGATTTGCTTTGTTGCTTCCTGAGACTGTTCGGCCAGTTTGCGCACTTCTTCAGCCACTACGGCGAAACCACGACCCTGTTCACCGGCCCGCGCAGCCTCAATAGCCGCGTTGAGTGCCAATAAATTGGTCTGCTCGGCGATTCCTGAGATGGTAACAACGATCTGCCCAATTTCCTTAGAGCGTTCACCCAAATCGGCGACTGCTTTGGCAGAGGTGTTAACCGTTTGTTCAATCTGTGCCATTTGATGGACCGCTTTACTAACCGAACTGTTCCCTTCATTGGCCTTATTGGCAGCCTGAAGTGATTGTCCAGCCACCTCACTGGTTGTCGCCGAAACCTGTTGGATGCTGGCTGACATCTGTTCAACCACAGCCGATGCTTCATCCACTGCGCTCAATTGCTCTTCCGCACCTGTCGCCACTTCGGTGATTGACGTTGCTACTTGGATTGAGGCCTGTGCTGATTGTTCAACGCTGGCCGTCAACTCTTCACTGGCAGCAGCTAACTGTTCAGATTGAGAGTAGACATTAGTGACCAGTTCACGCAAATTCTTCCTCATACCATGAAAACCATTCGCAAGTTGTCCAATCTCGTCTGCAGAAAAATTTCGTATCTCACGCTCTTGGAAGTCTCCGTGGGCCAAGAGTAGGCATTCGTCTCGAATCAACAAGATAGGTTTTGTGAACCTTTTGGCAACAATTACAATGGCTAGTGCCGTGATAAGTAAACATACTATGGCAATTATCAGCATCATGCGTGCCAGACTAGCGGTTTCTCGGGTGGCCTCGACTTCGGGCGCTTCCACCATCATGATCCAGTGTTGATCGCCGGGCAACTCGATTGGTGTGAATACGGCAACGCTTGCCTCAAGGCCAAAGGAATATAATCCCTTTAACTGTTTCTTGGACTCCACTGTCGTCTTAAAAAGGCTAATGAGATGATCGTCCAATTCCGTTAGCGGTAACTTAAGTTCTGGATTAACTTTTTTCTCGAGAAGGTTAAGTTTGCCAATGACTTGGGGACGTATAGGATCAGCTATAATCACACCCGAATCATCGGCAATTTGGCCGTAGCCTGTGTCTAAAAATTTCAAGTCCTTGATCAAGGCCGTAAGTCTTTCCACCGAAAACGTTCCGATCAGAACCCCAGTCAACTTATCATTGTTTATCACTGGCACCGCCAAGACAACTGCTAATTTTCCAGTCGACTTAGAAACTAGAGGGTCTGATACAACCGCTTTCTTGGTATTCATCACTTTTTTAAAATACTCACGGTCACCGTATGGAACCGTCACTCCTGCGCTGGTGAGCCCAGACCCATCAGGCGCAACCAAAACGACTGCATCAAACGTATTGAATCGTTGTTTGGCCTCCGCTAGGGCTTGGACAACCTGCACTTTGTCGGTACCCGTACGAATTTCCTGGAGATTGCCCAAATCTTCCAGTCGGGATAACATCAGTTCTACATCGTCTTGCACACGATTACTATAGTCAGTTCCCACCGCCATGGCCGTTTGATCGACGCTCTTGGTCAGAGATTGTTTGGAAAGGTAGTAGCTAACCCCAGCTAGTACACTGACAACCACAAAAACGAGGGGCAACAAGATCAGTAGTAACTTGGCTTGAATACTTTTGATTTTCATTGTTATAGGCTCCTTTATTTCAATTTCTGCGAAATAAGACTGCTTCTTCAAATGTCCATTAATAGACTGCGTTTTTGCTCTTTCAATAAATATCATTTCTACATTTTTCTGTTATTTCCTTCTAAAAACTAATTTATTTTACAATATACATTATAATCACCGAATTTTAACTAAATTCTCCATTATTTCTATTAACGGACATGGAAATGCCCCCCTCTTTAAAATTAACAGATTTTTTATTATTTAACCTGTCTACCTCAAATTAAGGGGAGCATATCAATTCTACGTTCTGACAACTTCAATCATAGCTTTCAAGTTAGGTGGGGTAATAAAGATACTCTATATCTTAGGCATGATTGTCGCGCTACATGCACTCGAAACCTATTTCTTGAATCCAACACTTATGTCAATCAAAACAAAACTGCCTATATTCTTCACATTTATCGTTTTAATCATGGCAGAACATTTTATGGGAGTATGGGGTTTGCTCTTCGGAATACCGTTGTTTCTATTTTTTCTGGATCTTATTGATGTTAAATCTCAGTGAGTAAGCGTATTATGCTGTCCCTTTCCTCTTCCAAGTCCTCTCGTTCCGTCACCATCTTAGGTTGCACCGAATGATAGGGCCAGCGCGCTAAGACATCAGCTAATTTTTTACTGATTTTTTCACTCCAGTTTCCANNGCATATCAATTCTACGTTCTGATAACTACATTACGGCCCAACTGATGTATAAATGAGAGGACTAAGGGTTTTACCAGTAAAACAAAGGGACATAATAAGCCTAGGAAGAGCTTGCCCCTTTGTACTGCCCATGTAACATGATATTATGGAGATATGTAAAGTAAAGTTTTAGAAACTACTCAGGAGGCTCTGGACTTTTAATGGAATTTAAGAATTTCCTTCAAAGTGATGCGTTTAGAAAAGTACTGGCTTTATTGCTTTTGCTTGGCATAATAATCAGTATCAAACCGATGATGAATTTGCTCTTATTGACCTTTATGTTTTCATTTATCTTATATGGCATTCAAAACTAC
>DHJG01000014.1:20356-64029 GCA_002404215.1 Desulfosporosinus sp. UBA4726 | reverse complement strand
GAGGCGAGCCCTGCAACTCCTGAACGTGCAGAAGCATAGACAACTGGGAAATCCAACTGATGGTCCTCTGCTCCAAGCTCAATAAAGAGGTCTAGAACTTCATCGACCACTTCAGCGGGACGAGCATCAGGACGGTCAATTTTATTAATCACAACAATAGGAACAAGCTTAAGTTCTAAGGCTTTGCGTAACACAAAACGAGTTTGTGGCATCGGACCCTCAAAGGAATCGACGATGAGGAGTACTCCATTAACCATCTGCAAGACGCGCTCGACCTCGCCTCCGAAGTCGGCATGCCCTGGTGTATCGATAATATTGATCTTTGTTCCTTGCCAATGAACGGAAGTATTCTTTGATAAAATAGTAATTCCACGTTCACGCTCTAAATCATTGGAATCCATGACGCGTTCGATAACTTGTTGGTTAGCTCTGAAGGTTCCACTCTGTTTTAACATGGCATCAACAAGTGTAGTCTTCCCGTGATCAACGTGAGCGATAATTGCAATGTTTCTTAAATTTCGAGTTTCCATAGTTGGGTTGAGTTCCTTTCTTTCGGTAAGATAAAAGCATATGACTTAAATTTATCATAGATGAGTAATGAATTCAAGTAAAAAAAACTAAGTCCGATAATTACCGAACTTAGTTATACGCTTCGGACCTTCTGCGGATGAGTAAATTTTCCGTTATTCGGTGGCAGTCCCAGCAGCTAAGTTAATCGGGCGAATCGGCATGATGGTCGAAATTGCATGTTTATAGACCATCTGTTGACGGTTCTCAAACTCTATGAGAACCGTGAAGTTATCAAATCCTTTTATAAGTCCCTTTAGTTGAAACCCGTTAACCAAATAAATGGTCACAGGAAGGTTTTCCTTACGCACCTGATTTAAGAACGTATCTTGTAAATTGATGGGCGATTTATTCATATTTTTTCCTCCATCACCTTATATTTCTACTTTATATATTCTACACGAGTTTGGCACGCTCTGCAAGTCTCGACGATAGCCTCAACTATTACGCCCGTTTCTGTCTTGATATCATACCAGCTGATTCGAGGATCACGGCGGAACCAAGTCAGTTGACGTTTTGCAAAATGACGAGTGTCTCTTTGAAGCAAACGTAGCATTTCCTCTTGCAAGACAAGCCCCTTTACGTACCAGAGTGCGTGGCGATAGCCGATGCTTTGTAAGGGCTTTAAAGTCGGGGCATAACCAATCTTTAACAGACTAAGGGTTTCGTCGATTAAACCTTGAGCAAGCATCTGAACACATCGTTGATTGATACGTTCATAGATTATGTCGCGTGGCGCAGTTAGACCAATGTAGATGATAGATGGGTCTAGTGGCTGGTATTCATCATCTCGAAATTGACGTTGGCTCGATAGAGTTTTGCCGGTTAATTCAAGAACTTCAAGAGCACGAATAATGCGAAATACATCGTTGGGATGCAACTGCTTTGCTGTTTCAGGGTCACATTCCTTCAGTGCTGCATGCAATGCTAAGTTCCCGTTCAATGAAGTGTATTCCTTCCATTTTGAACGAATTTCCTCAGAGCCATGTTGAGAGAAATCATAGGGATCGAGCAAAGAACGAATATATAGTCCTGTTCCACCAACCACAATTGGAACATGGCCACGGCCCCTAATCTCAGCAATCAGAGAAGTAGCTTGCAGTTTAAACTGAGCTGCGCTAAAGGGCTCTGAGGGATCTAAGTAATCGATAAGATGATGTGGAACGAGTTGGAGTTCTGCTGCAGAAGGCTTCGCTGAACCAATATCAAGTTTCTGATACACCTGAACGGAATCTCCAGATATAATTTCTCCTCCGATTTCCAGTGCCAGAGCTACACCAAGTGCCGATTTCCCCACTCCGGTAGGGCCAATAATTATAACAAGTGGATACACTAAACCATCCCCCATTAAATTAAACTAAAATAATACCATAATCGACGGGGCTGTACTGGCTACCGTATTGAATCTCAAACCCTAGACGTTGGAACTCAGGACTGTTTTTACGTTCCTTTAGTACAACTCGATGCCGAGCAATTCGACAAGCTTCTAAAACTGCCTCCTGATCAAGAGGTCTATGGTCTGACCAGCGGTGTAAGGGTTGGATCGAGTCAGACTGTTTACGGGTGTGGCGAAACATGGGATCAAAGTAGACAACATCGACAGAGTGGTCGGGGATGCTGCTTAAGTACTCTCGGTGTTCTCCCCAGCGAACATCAATTTGCCGAGAAGCCTGTTCTAAAGCAACCCAAGTAGCCTTCTTTTCCTCATTTTTGGCGTCTGGAATGATTTCCTTAAAATGATTTAAGCCATCATGAACCAAGGCCGCTAAGATCGGAGATTGTTCGATCGCCAAGACCCTTCCCTTTTTGCCGACAGCCCATGCCCCAATCAGGGCATCCGTCCCTAGACCCAGTGTGGCATCAACTAAAGAATCTCCAGCTTTTAGCTGGGTAGCTTGGAGATAACGATCAGACCCACCACGTAGGAGATTAAGTAATCGAATCACAGCCATACTTGCATGAAAGGATAGGCGTTCGCTCTCATGAGTCAAGAAAACACCACGACGTGCAATTGTTAGTTCTGGCAGTTCCCCTTCCCCACTCTGGGCGAGCATCCATTTACATCCTGGCTGTTGGAGAAACCACTGAAGTCTCTCTTGCAGTTCTAAGTCAGAATGCGTAGTTTTTATAAGAATAGAGATTTCATTCAATATTGAACCTCCGGTTTTCTTTCTCGTATCAATAGGGCTATGCATTTCGCCCCTAACTGATAGTATACCCAGGTCATGATACACACAAACTTTTAGAAGATTATGTGCGGTAAAAACGTCTTTCCAGTTCTGAACGAGTCATTTTAACCATCGTTGGGCGTCCATGTGGACATGTATAGGGATTTTCAGTTTGATTTAGTTGGGCAATCAATTGCTCCATTTCCAGTAAGGAAAGCGTATCTTGGGCTTTAATAGATTCTTTGCATGCCAACAGATAAATCCATTCTTGCAATAACTTGTCTAAACTGGGCGAAGAATTCTTCTGCAAGATTTCTTCGATAAACTGACGAAGTAGCCTGTCTGCTTGAGAAGTACTTGTTTGAACAGGCACACCGCGTAACAAGTAGGTTCGCATTCCAAATTGTTCCAAAATAAATCCCATTTCATTAAGAATCCATAAATATTCCAAAATCACTTGTTCCTCCTGAAGTGTAAACTCCATAGGAAGTGGGATAAGAAGAGTTTGGCTGGATTGGTCAGCTGCTTTAAACTTTGCTAAGAGATGTTCATAGTTAATCCGTTCGTGAGCAGCATGTTGGTCGATCAAAAGAAGAATTTTACCATCTGTCGCTAAGATATAGGTGTTGAACAGCTGTGCTAATGGCCATATATTGCTTAAGATGTTTTGGACTTCTGAATCAATTGAGGTAGACAGACTCTCTTGTATCTGTAGATCACTCTGGGTCGGAAGATCCTGAGATAGATCAATTTGAGTATCTGGATACTCCTGGGTGCAGGGATCAGGAAAAGTTGTTGGATGAGTTTCACTTGGATCCTGACGTCCCCTAATTGTATTCTTTTTCGAAGTAGCATTGAAGAGCTGTGGTTGGTCGATCAGATCGAGTCTAGGGGCATGTTCACTAGCAGGATTTGGGACTCTTGGTGGTACTGCCGTCTCACGAATTTGCAATGATGTCTGGGAGCTCATTGGAGAGGTTATCGCTTTGGAGGGCAGAAAACCCTGTAGCGGCAAGGTCTGTTTAGATTTGAGCTGGAATGTGGACTGGGTTTGAAACGAGGGTAATGGTTTACTGCTCAGTAGGGTTTTAAAGACAGCTTGACTAATAAAAGGGGTTAGAGCTTGCTCATGCTTGAACCGCACATCCATTTTTGTGGGATGGACATTCACATCATAATCTGAGGGTGGAACATGAAGATGAAGTACGACTACAGGATGGAGTTTCGTCGGAATAAGGGTATGGTACCCTTCCTCCAGGGCACGGCTCAAGAAGGGCGAGCGGACAATTCGCCCGTTGATCATAAACGTTTGCGCTTGCTTAGAAGAACGGACTAGATCCGGCGGACTGATAAACCCCTCTAACCGCCAGTCTTCGTGGTGGGCGTTGATCGGAATGAGTTGTCGTGCAATTGTATGACCGAGGATTGCACCAATAGCTTCACGCAAATCCCCATGTCCGGACGTTTGTAAAACAACTTGCTGTGGGTGAGTCAAAGAAAAGGCGATTTCCGGGTGGGCAAGGGCCATTCGTCCAACCGTGTCACTTATTTGGCCGAATTCTGTAGGGGTGGATTTTAGAAATTTTAAGCGTGCAGGGGTATTGAAAAAAAGATTGCGGACCGTCACGGATGTTCCGACGGGGCACCCCACTTCGTTAAACTCCCCTTGCTCCCCACCCTTCAGAGTCAGGCTTAACCCAGCAACTTCATCTGCAGGGCGTGAGGTAATCTCCAAGTGAGAAACCGAGGCAATACTCGGTAGTGCCTCTCCTCTGAAACCAAGTGTTTGCAAATGATCTAGGTCTTCGATCTGACTAATTTTGCTGGTTGCATGACGTATAACGGCTAAAGGCAAGTCCGCAACGGCGATCCCACACCCATCATCCCTTACCCTAATTAATGGTACGCCGTTTCCTTCGATGGTGATGTCAATGTGTTTTGCCCCTGCGTCTAAGGCGTTTTCGATCAGTTCCTTGACAACAGAAGCAGGACGTTCTACGACTTCGCCAGCGGCAATTTGGTTTGCAGAATGAGTGTCCAGAATATGAATTACCGATGTCAAAATAGCGTCAGTCCTTCTTTCCTATGCCAAACTGAAAATTTATCTTGGAGCTGGTTTTGCAATAGCCCACTTATACAATCATCACTGTGATGTAGAAGATGGTCCCAAAGGTCATAGCCAGCTTGTTCACACTCCGGACAGGCTTGAAACGGGATTCGTACTAGTATCGACTTATGGGGAGAACGATCGCTCTCAATATAGACGGTTCCTGCGCAATGGTTGCATTGGCGGACGTAATCATGTCGGTTTTCTTGGAACCCTTCTGTATCATAATAGACGGAATGGGGACTATAGATCCAATTCCCGGTGGGGAAAAAGGCTTTTTTACGGATAGTAAAGCTGGGTTTAATGGTTTGATGTTGTTTTTTTAATGCCTCAATGTACGGTTTAATAGTCGCTAATGATAAAACGGGACGATCTAGTTTCTGAGGTTCACGAACATGATGGTAATCTTCTCCGGCCAGAGCAAGTAAAATAGCCAAGTTAACATAAGGCAGTGCCCCTTCAATGGAATATCCGCCTTCAAGAACTGCTAAATCAGGTTGAAGAAGTTCGGTAATTCGCCCATATCCGCCTGCGGTCAGATTCATTGAAGCTAAAGGATCCGTAAAATGATTATCCTGCCCCGCTGAATTAATAATCAAATCAGGGGCAAACGCTTGTAAGCGTGGTAGTACCCAGTTTTCCAGAACGTAGTGGTACCCTTCGTCTCCGGTCCCCGGTGGTAGTGGAATGTTCAAGGTCTGTTCCCAAGCATTTGGACCACCTTTTTCATTGACAAAACCAGTACCAGGATAAAGTGTACGGCCATCTTGGTGAAGAGAAATGAAAAGGACATTGGGATCGTGATAAAAAATATCTTGTGTGCCATCTCCGTGATGAACATCAGTATCTATAATGGCGATCTTCTTAACTCCCAGCCGAGCCCTCAAATGGTTCACAAGGACAGCTTCATTATTGATCGTACAAAAGCCACGATTTCCCCAAACAGTCCCCCCAGAGTGATGCCCTGGGGGGCGTGCCAGGACGAAACCATTGGCAATGTCCCCGCGGACCCGTGCTTCACCGAGTAAGATAGCACTCCCCGCTGCAATAAGGTGAGCATCTAGCGTATCCGCATGCACCCTCGGATTCGGCAATAAAGCTTGAGCTCGTAACACCTGGTGTATAGAGGCAACGCACGGTGAAAACTGCTTGATTTGGGGCAAGTCGAGGACCCCCTCTTCAAACAGTTGCTCCTGCGTATAGAGCAGACGTTCTTCACGTTCAGGATGAAAGTCACCCAGTGACCAATCAAAGGCAGGGAAAAATAAAATTCCAGTTCGTTTCATACGTGTACCCTCCCAATCACACCGGCCCGCAAATGAACGGCTCCGCGCACAATTTGGCCTACAGTTCTAGAACCTTGAACTATAGGAAAGAAATCGAAGGGCTCCTTTTCCAGATCTTGAATCATAATCCCATAACGTGCTGCTTGCTTCTGAACCAGGGTATCCATAAATCCCTCCACTTCGAGGTAAGGTCGAAGTGATCCTGTCCATTTTCCCTGTTCGCCTGTCTCTTCCACGCGATACTGTTTCATATAGGTGTCAAGATGAAGGGTGCAATCCAAGGTAGATCTAGCCATAGCCGCACCAAGGGCATTAGATACTTCCGAAAAAGCCCCGAGTTGAACAGGCGTGCCGAGGCGTTTACCGAGAGCCGTTGTCATACCCCGAGCGCCTCCTCCGCTGACTAACGTCTGGAAAGCTTGATTTACATGAGGATGGAGAACCTCCCAAACTTTGTAAGCTGGCTCTTCTTGCCACTCTCGCTTAAGGGAATCAACAGCCTCCGCGATTTTCTCAACCATCCTTTCAATAATAGCTGTGGCCAGCTCATACAGAAACGTCTGTGTTCGCCGTTCCTCAGGCAAAATAGAGGCCAGTCCTTCTTCCGCCAATTGCTCGTTGCCATAGTCAATAAGACCAAGGTAGCGCATCGCATCCGTTGGCGTCGGTATATTTCCACCCAGACAATAGGCGGGACCAAGGCGGTAATTTTCGAGTATAAAACCCTGATCTGTGGCACGGATGACAGAGTCCCCGCCCACTGGAATTGAACGGACCGCAAGGGTTCGGACAAGGGTTGAAAAAGGACCGATCTGGGCTCCTTTTGAACTAAGTAACGGGACGCCAGAAAGGATAAGCCCTATATCTGTCGTTGTTCCGCCAATATCCACGACGATACAGGAAGCTGTTGTTTCAAGTTGAGTCAAAGCGGCAAGGACACTTGCCGCCGGTCCAGAATAAATGGAATCGATGGGCCGAAGCTTTGCAAGAGGTAAAATCCCACCGTCCGCCTTTAAGATAGAAATCGGGGCTTTAATCTTTCGGGCAGTTACGGCCGTTTGTAATTGTTGAACAAATTGATGATATAAATCGGAAACACCTATGCTAAGATACGTGGTCAGGCTGCGTCGATAAAAATTAGCTTGTCCCCACTCATGTCCCAAGGCAATGTTTAATGAGGGATTAAGTTGTCTTAGATAGGACGCTAGCTGTTCTTCATGAAGACCGTTCCTATGGGAAAACTTACCTACGATGGCGACGTGGGTAGGACCTTCACGTAGATCGGATTTAAGCTTCTCCCATTCTCTCTGGTCGGGTGGCTCTATTTCTCGACCTCGGAAATCCATTTCTCCGGAGAGCTCCCGATAATTAACCGGCCAAGGAAGCGCATCTAAGCTCATCCCATGTCCAGAGAATAAAAGCAATTCGACCGAAGGAAGTTGATCTTGGAGAATGCCATTCGTAACGAGTGTTGTGCTCACTGTAATCTGGTTGATCACCTGCTCATCAGGGATTTTCAACGTATCAAAGGCATTCAATATAGTTTCCACTAAATCAACAGATCTCGTGGGCACTTTGGCTGTACGTTCGATACGACCATTGTGAATAAATACAGCATCGGTATAGGTACCGCCTACATCAATACCTACTCGATTAGGCATATTTACTCCCCCTCCATAAATTAAATGGTATCTAATGATTGAATTCGCTCACGCAGGTCAAAGAGGTATTGGAGGGCTTGACGTGCGGTCATGTCTTCCAGCTGGAGTTGGTTAATTTCTTGTAAAAGCGGATGGGTTTGTGGAATGTCAAAGAGTGAAAATTGAGTAACTGGATTGAGTGTATCATTCATCGTAGGCGCTAGCTCGGATGCTTCTAAGTCCAGAAGCAGGGCTTTAGCGCGTTGAAGAAGTTCTTTTGGAAGACCGGCAAGACGCGCTACCTGAATGCCATAACTGCGGTCTGCTCGACCCGGTAATATTTTGTGTAAAAAAACGATGTCTTCCCCCCGTTCCTTCACGGCCACATGGAGGTTAAAAATCTTAGGAAAATCATCTTGGAGTTGCGTCAACTCATGATAATGAGTAGCAAAGAGAGTTTTAGGGTTGAACTCAGGATGTTGAACAAGGTGCTCGGTCACGGCCCAAGCGATGCTAAGCCCGTCAAAGGTAGCTGTCCCCCGTCCGATTTCATCCAAAATGATCAGGCTTTTCCCAGTAGCGTATTTTAAGATATGGGCTACTTCTTGCATCTCCACCATAAACGTACTTTGTCCAGCGGCTAAATCATCCGATGCGCCGACCCGTGTAAAGATTCGGTCAACCAGAGTAATAATGGCACTCTTGGCCGGAACAAAGGACCCGATATGTGCCATGAGGACAATTAAGGCCACTTGGCGCATGTAAGTTGATTTTCCTGCCATATTTGGTCCAGTGATGATGGCTAAATGATGATTTGACGACATGTGCGTATCATTGGTCACGAACACGCCAGCTTCCAGCATTTGTTCAACAACAGGGTGCCTACCCTCTATGATGAGGGTTTCACCGTTCTCTTTGATCTGCGGACGAACATAGTGGTTACGAACAGCCACTTCTGCCAAACTGACGAAGACATCAATTTCTGCCAATACCTGAGCTATGTGCAGTATGGCTTTGGTATATCCTCGGACGTCATCACGAAGGGTTAAAAGCAATTCGTACTCTAAGTCTTTAAGCTTTTCCTCAGCCCCCATGATTTTTTGTTCATACTCTTTTAGTTCGGGCGTAATGAAGCGCTCAGCATTGGACAGGGTCTGCTTACGTTGGTAGTCTGTAGGCACCAGTGTGGAATTGGCATGGGTAATTTCTATATAATAACCAAATACTTTGTTATATCCTATTTTTAAGGAACGAATTCCAGTTCGTTCGCGTTCAGAATTTTCTAATTGAGCAACCCATTCTTTACCGCCTGTCGAAATGAGACGCAATTCGTCTATTTCTTTGGAATAACCGGTTTTAATAATGTTTCCGTCTCGTAGGGATAAAGGGGGATTGGAATTAAGAGCACTTTGGAGTTTAATGACCAATGAATCGAGTCCATTGAGATGAGGAACATTGATTTTAAGAGTTTCAGCTACGCTCGACGTTAGGAGTGTCTGAATTTTGGGAAGAAGTGCTAAGGTTTGCGCCAATGATAATAAGTCTTTCGCATTGGCAGTCCCATAAGAAACTTTCCCCATTAGGCGCTCCAGGTCATAGACCTCAGCTAGAAGCTTAAATAAATCTTTGCGGAGAAATGAGTCTATTGTCAGTTCTTCAACAGCGTTGAGACGCCTGTCTATTTCGTCTTGTAAAAGCAAGGGCTTATCGATCCAATGTTTTAATAGCCTTCCACCAAAAGCAGTTTGAGTTAAGTCAAGAACGGAAAGTAGTGTTCCTTTTTTCCCAACGCCTCGGAGGGATTCTGTGAGTTCAAGATTACGACGTGTCCATTGGTCGAGAAACATCCAGTCCTCGGAACGATAAGTTTTTATCTCAATGATATGCGTAGGATCAACGCCCGGCATTGTTTCTAGTAGGTAGGTCCATAAAGCAGCGGCGGATTGAGCTGCTACAGGGAATTCCTGAAGTAACGTCAGTTGTCCGAATCGCTTTCTCAAGCCCTGATCGGAAAATGTCTTTCGTTCGCGCACACTACAATAATAACCCACCCAAGTCTTGGACTTTTTCATAAGTTCGGGGGGCAGTAGGATTTCGGCGGGGTTAATTCGCGACAGTTCAGTGAGGAGAACATCTAGTTCTGGGGTTTGAAAAATCGTAAATTCACCAGTGGATAAGTCAAGAAAGGCAAGTCCCCATTGTTTATCCTGATACACACTGGCTAAATAATGATTGCTTCGTTCAGAGACAGATTCAGTTAGTGTACCTGGAGAAACAAGACGAATAATGTCACGCTTGACAATCCCTTTAGCATTTTTGGCATCTTCAACTTGTTCACAAATGGCAACTTTATGGCCTGCGTTGACGAGCTTTGACAAATAATTATCTAATGCATGATAAGGGACGCCACACATGGCAATCCGTTTCCCTCCCCCTGCATCTCGTCCGGTTAAGGCAATTTGTAAAATGGGTGAGGCAATTTCTGCATCCTCCCCAAACATTTCATAAAAATCGCCTAACCGATAAAAAAGAATAGCATCGGGTGCTTTTGCTTTAATTCCTCGATATTGTTGCATCATCGGGGTAGTCATTCCTTGTATTCTCCCCTACTCTTTAAATCCTAAAAGGGAAGAGCTATTGTATCTAGCCCTTCCCTTCTCTTTATCGATTCTTGTACATCGTTGAGCTTAGCGTCCGCCGCAACCACAGCCGGAACTACTCCCAGTACCACAGCCACTGCCACATTCGCCACTATTACAACTGTCGTCCTCACAACCACAACCACCGTTTGACGAACCAGCAATGGCTCCTGCTAGAATGGAATTAACGCTATCCAACATTTCCGTGAATTTATCTTGTGCATTCATGTAAGCTGAAATAGCGGGATTGGCCTCTACTTTGGTTTCGATTTCATCGACCAGATTTTTATGGGCTTCAGAAGGCTCAGCATCACTTTGTTGAGTTTCCATAAACTGTTCTTGAGCTTTCTGTAATTCTGCGATCAATTTTTGAGCTGAAAGGTCAGCAGACATTGCATCTTCCGTGCTGTGTAATTCAGCAAGCTCGGGACTTCGGGCAATGGCATCAGCCAAGAGTCGGGCATTTTCTAAAATTTCGTTTGACATTTTTACACACCTCCGTATACTACATTCGACATAGGGTAGCTAGATTCCTGCATCAAATTCAAAGTTATACAAATTCTACTTTTCGAGTCCTTCAATTTCTCCAACTAGTGTCCAGGAGCCTGCTTCACTAATCCGGACATTAACCAAAGATCCAGTGATTTCAGGAGAACCACTAAAAACGACGAGTTCGTATCCACGGGTTCGTCCAGTTAAACGTTCCGGATTTGTCTTACTGGGACCCTCAACAAGAATCTCATACGTTTTCCCAACCATGTGTTGCCTCCATTCCAGACTTTCTCGGTTTTGCACACTCATCAATCTCTGTAAACGACGCTTCTTAACATCTAGAGGGATCTGGTCCTCCATATTGGCGGCGAGCGTACCTGATCGTTTAGAGAACATAAAGGTGAAGGCTTGACTATAATGGATTAAACTCATCATAGCGAGAGTTTGTTCGAAATCTTCGTCCGATTCGCCAGGAAAGCCAACAATAATATCCGTTGTTAGGCTGGCCTGTGGTAGAAGTTCGCGAATTTTTTCCACTCGGCTTATATAGTATTCCCTGGTGTATTTCCTATTCATACGTTCTAAAATTAAATTACTGCCTGATTGAATGGGGAGATGGAAGTGTTCGCAAAGTTTCTCTCCGTGAGCGATGGTTTCGATTAGTTTATCAGATAAATCCTTGGGATGCGAAGTTATAAACCGCACACGTAAAAGATGTGGAATTTGTTCCACATTATGCAGTAAATCCGCAAAGTCATAAGCAGGTGAAAACTCTTTACCATAGGAGTTCACATTCTGACCCAGCAAGGTGACTTCACGACAACCACTGGCTACAAGTTCTTTGATTTCTTGAATAATCCCTTCCGGTCTACGGCTCCGTTCCCTGCCCCGAACATGTGGGACAATGCAATATGAGCAAAAATTATTACAACCAGACATGATATTGACGTTAGCCTGCAGTTTGCCTTTATCATTCAAAGGGGTAGCTTCTATGGCTATTTTAGGTTCTGGCCAAACTTCTGCAGCTTTTCCACCCTGTTCTGCTCGATGCAATAGAGTGGGAAAATTAGGCAGATTATGTGTTCCGGTCCAAATATCCACGTGGGGAGCTCGCTTGCGCAAGCGTTCCAAGGCGCCCGGCTGCTGAACCATGCATCCACAGATAGCAATCTTCAAATTTGGATTATCCTCTTTGAGTTTCTTGAGTTCTCCAATTTTACCAAGTATTTTATTTTCTGCACTTTCTCTGACACAACAGGTATTAATAATCACTAAGTTTGCACTTGCGAGGTCATTTGAACTCGTATAGCCCTCTTGTCTTGCGAATTCTGTCAAGGTTTCGGCATCACGTTCAGACATCTGGCAGCCGTATGTTAATGTGACGACAATTTTATTATTTTGCAAGAAAAGTCAACTCCTAAATCGTTTCCTGAATTCTTTATGACTCATTATAGGATAAACAACGCTAAAAAGCTAAGCAAAAGTCGGCCAGAATTTATTTTTCTGACCGACTTTCGTTTGTACCTATACAGGAAGTATAAGTTTTTAGTAGCGTAATTTGGGTGGTATAAGTGCAACTAGGCAGCCGCCGTCGCCTGCGGCTTGGCACCAGCCAAGTTTTCTATAAACACTGACAGTAAAGTTTAATGGCGATCAACTGAAATTAATTATTAGAGATTGCGGAAAACCCCTGCCTTTTGTAAAGCTTGATAAGCAATGAGTACAAAAGGACCTAAGATCAAACCTATCACTCCAGTAGAAGCCAAGCCAATATACATACTCATCAGAACAAAGAGCGGATCGAGTCCCACATTGTCACCAAGAATTTTAGGTTCAATGATGTGTCTCAAAATAGTAATGACAGTCGTCAGTAGTAAGAGCTCAATAGCCAACAGGCTATGCCCGGTAACGAAGGCTAAGATAGCCCAAGGAAAAAGGATGATACCCACCCCTAAAACAGGTAATATGCCAAAGATTCCTGTTATGGTTCCTAGGACGATTGCATATTTTGTATGGATAACCATTAATCCAACAATGGAAAGAAACAAGGTAATCAGGAAGACAATAAATTCTGCCCGGATAAACCCTGCAAAGGCACGGGAAAAATCCTGGCCTAATTCGCTGAGATGTTCGCGCCATTCTAGGGGGAAAATATGCGAAATTTTATTGAGATAAAGCTTGGAACCGTTGGCCATAAAAAAAGTCGCAACTAGAGCAATGACAATGACGATAATAATTTCTGGAATTTTGGTAACAAATGATAATATATAGGCTAGTTTAGCAGGAATAGTGTTAATTAATTCATTCGCTGTATTGTTGATATTATCAATGTTACTTCCAGGTAGCTTGTAATAATAAATTTCTACCTTTGGTAGCCAATGAGATAGAAAACGTTGTAACATTGCATTGTAATGAGGCCAGTGAAGATAAATGTCCTGAATCTCTCGAATCAGGCGTATAACAAGTAAGGTAATGATAACGCCTAATCCACCGATTTCAATGATCATGGCACTCAAAACTGCGACCCCTTGGGGGAGACGAAGCTTGCTTACCAGAAAATTCCTAAGGGGACTGATAGTCACCGTCATAATAAAGGCAAGAATAAAGGGCAAGAACAAATAGATAAAGTGCCCGACAAGGAAGATTAGACCGCCTACTGTAACCCAGAAGGCAATGAACTTAAGACTACGCTGCAAAAATGTCTGGGTCACGTGGTTCATCTAATTGGACTCCCTTCTTCGCGCAGAACGCATCTGTCTGCGCCAACGGCAATCAGTGTATATTTTTCGACTTATGAGGAGTGCTAAAGCGACAAACATGATCATAACACCATTAATCCAGGAAAAATAAGATGACGATATTATCTTTTTCGGTGTTTGTGGAAGAATTGATCGTGCAGATTTTAGGGGAAAAGTGTTTAACAGAGTATCTCCGTCTAAAACCTCGACATTAGCAACAACCTGTCCTTTTTCTACTGAGGTAAGAGCTGCTGTGTTGGTAGGTACAACGTGTAGATTTAAGACTGGACTCTGTTCGTTAAGTTTCTGTGTCATATGAATTGGATGGTCTAAAATAAGATTTACTGGTTCATTATTTACAGTAATCGTTGATAGGACTGCACCAGAAGGTTTATAGACAGTATCTTTAAATTGGGTAAAGCCATAATCAAACATGGCTTGCATATCTGTGTAGATTTCGCGTCCTGGGGACTTAAGGATCACGCCAATGAATTGGCGACCGTCCTTTGTGACTGACGCAACAAGACAGTTCTGAGCTGCCGCCGTGTAGCCAGTCTTAATGCCATCAACGGTAGAGTCTCTCCATAACAGCTTATTTTCATTAACCATCAGCGCGGGAACATCCGGTTTCGATCTAGAGATAGTATGAGATTTGGTACGGACATACTGGGCGAACAAAGGATTTTGATAAGCGACTCGTGCGATAAGTGCCAGATCGTGAGCTGTTGTGACGTGCCCAGCCTCTGTTAATCCACTTGGATTTACAAAATGGGTGTTATTAGCTCCAATTTCAAGGGCACGCTGATTCATCATATTGACAAAATTAGGCAAGTTGCTCCCGAGGTGTTCAGCAACCGCGACGGCAGCATCGTTGGCAGAGTTTAAAAACACTGCATAGAGAAGATCTCTTAGCACAACTGTCTCCTTAGGCATAAGGTAAATTTGTGTGCCATAAACAACCTTATTATTAAGCATTGTAGAACTCGCTGTGACCATATCATCCAAATTTCCACGCTCAATTGCTAAAAGTCCCGTCATGATTTTGGTTGTGCTTGCGGGAGCGAGTTGCTCATCTGGATTTTTCATAAAGAGGGTTTGACCGGACTGTACATCTATTAAATAGGCACCCTCACCGCGCACTTGCGGTGCTTTTGAAGAAGACGAGTCTTCGGCTAACACTGTTGGAGTGACGCTTAACATCATAAAAATTGCAAGGACAAAACTAGTGATTACTTTCAAACCACGTACACCTCATATTCCTGTCGTGTTTTAAATCTGATAGGTCAGTATTTTCTGGTGAAGGCATTACTCATAACAATCAGACTTTACTATACCTCGTTTAAGACTATCCAGTCAATTTTTAAGACACTATCCAGGTCAGTTTATATTCGAGAAAAACTAGGATTATCCTGCAAAATGTTAATAAAAAAAATGCCTATCATCCTTGATAGACATTTTTTCAATATTTATAAGTCCTAAATACCAATAGATTATTGGCAGTCACAATGCTTTATGATGCTAATTTTTGGATGATTGCATGCTGTCCAAGGTTAGCCATCACTGCTGGAAGTTCTTGCTTCTTTACGAGCCGATAATTAACTTCTTCTCCTTCGATCCACGTAACTAGAAACATAAAATCACTTCCCTTCTTCATTTGTATTATGTATACATAATACCATGGAGCTTAGGGAAATACAATAGCTATATTGAAATAACATATGCTCAATAGTTATTTCGTATCGAGACAAGTTAACTCATTTTCTGTTTTTCGAGAACTAGTTGTAATTGTGGCCATATTGCGTACCGTCGGACATCTGCTAGATGACCGTCTTTGTCAATAAACACGTGATCTGTTTTTCCTTCTGCTAAAAGGGTTTCTTCACGATACACACGGTAAGAAAAACTTGCGCCTCGTGACGACATGTGCTCTAAACTACTAACTATAATAATCTCATCGTCGTACCGTGAGGGTTTGCGGTAGCGGCAACTGACCTCGACAACTGCTAAACCAAGACCTTGTTCCTCAAATTGCGTATAAGGGAGGTTTAATTCTCGAAAAAGTTCTGATCTCCCAACTTCAAACCAAACAAGATAATTGGCATGATAAACGATACCCATTTGATCTGTTTCTGAGTAACGAACGCGCAAACGTGTTTTTGAAGATAATCCCATAATTATTCCTCCTTCCGATCAAGAGTTCTTCGAAATGCAGATAAGGTAGTAATATGTTATAATGTGGAAAATGTCAACCAATAGGCAAAGTTAAATGAAAGGAGAATCTTACTTTGAGCATTTCACCCATTAAAGTGATTATCGAGCGAATTAATGAGTTATCGAGAAAAAAACGATCCGTTGGCCTTGAAGAATGGGAGCGCGATGAACAAGAGGCAATGCGCCAAGAGTATCTATCATTTATACGTGGACAAGTGAAGGATACTCTGAACAAAGTTCAGATTACTGACGATTCTCCGCTACAATAAACAAGTTCTAGAGAAGGATTTAATAAGTTTATAGTAATTCTTGGAGCATCGATTTGTCAAAGGTATACATGTGCTCCCTTACAACTTCACCCATATGTATGAGGATATTTATTCTTCCATACAATGGTAAAAGTGTTGTCTTTTTCTCCTATTATGGATAGAATAGACAGCACTTTTACTATGTCCACATTATGTCATTCTTAGAGCCCTTGCAAATGCTCCGATCCTTTAAGGATGCATTCGTTTTCAAGATTACGCACATAATAACAATAAATTGATTATTAAATAAGGAGGAGATACTTTTGCCGGAACGTATTCTGAAGTACGGAGGGGTTAAATTCAGAAATCTTGTCCCCCCTGTCAAAATAAATCGATTTGTCAATCGCTTACCTCGTCAAAAACGAGAGTCGCTCTTCGAGATTGCAAGTGAACTTCAAGAAGCGGGACTGATCGACGTTTTAAATGACCGTGCCCATAGTACGATTGATAAAGATACGATTGATGATCAAATGACTAATACTGGGAGCTTTGCACATGACCTTAAAGGATTTAAAAGACATACTAAAGACACAATGACGCTTCCTAAGTAAAACGCTATTAGGTGGCGTGGACCAAACAAACGAGTACAGTAGATTTACTGTACTCGTTTGTTTTTCAGTTAAGCAATTTATGAGTTAGACTTTTTAGAGAATACTGACGGATCCCTCATACATCACGCCGGATAAGGCATCAACAGTTACGGTTTGCCCGCTAGATACCTTGGCAAAGGCTTCCTGTGCACCAACAATTGCCGGAATCCCATATTGTAAAGCGACAATAGCAGCAGGTGATGTCAAACCACCTTCTACAACGACAATGGCCCCAGCTCGAGCAATAATTGGCACAAAGCTCGCATCAGTTGTCTCTGCAATAAGAATATCTCCATCGTTAAAAATATCCCTATCCGGAGATTGAACTTTGCGTGCTACGCCTGAATAAGACTTGCGTCCAATTCCAATCCCTCTAGCTATAATATTTCCTATAATTTGGACTTTAATCATATTTGTGGAACCAACTTTACCAATAGGAACTCCAGCTGTGATGACCACAACATCTCCAGCATGAATATAGTTTTGATTCAGGGATGCAGTCACAGCAACGCATAACATTTGATCAGTTCCTGAACTTGAAGGGACAATGAGCGGTTGAACGCCCCATTGTAAAGATAATTTTCTGGCAGTGGTAGCAAATGGGGTTGCAGCTACAATTAAGGCAATCGGCCGATACTTGGAGATCATACGCGCAGTCAAGCCCGAATGAGTAGGCGTTATAATGGCTACGGCTTGAAGGTCTTTTGCTATAGTATAGCTTGCGAAACTAATTGCCTCAGCAACATTAATCTGAGGATGGCGGGTTGCTTGATTATCCAAAAACGTTTTCTCCGTGCGTTGGGCGATCTTATCCATCATCTGAACGGCTCCAATTGGAAAAAGGCCGGCCGCTGTTTCACCCGACAACATAATCGCATCTGTACCATCCCAAATGGCGTTGGCAACGTCACTTGCCTCCGCTCTAGTAGGTCGGGGTTGGCGTATCATCGAATCTAGCATTTGAGTTGCTACAATAACGGGTTTGCCTAATAAATTGCATTTGCGAATTATTTCCTTCTGACTTATAGGAACTTCTTCAACAGGAATTTCAACCCCCAGGTCACCACGCGCAACCATGATTCCATCTGCTACTTCTAGAATAGCGTCTAAGTTCGTCAGGCCTTCTTGGCTTTCAATTTTAGCAATAATCTGGACATCCGCACCCATTTCCTCCACGACTCGGCGCACGTCCAAAACATCTGAGGCCTTACGTGTAAATGAGGCTGCGATAAAGTCAATGCCTTGAGTAATGCCGAAGCGAATATCCGCAATATCCTTTTCTGTGACAGCGGGTAAATCGATCAAGGCGCCAGGAACATTAACCCCTTTCTGAGACTTAAGGACTCCACCATTACGAATAATGGTTTGAATAATTTCCCTATCCACAGAGGTTACTTCTAAATCAATTTGACCGTCATCGATAAGAATATGGGAACCTGGGGTGGTTTTTTTCCACAAAGTAGTATATGTGATTCCAACCCGCTGTTGATCACCTAGAGAAAGATCTGTATCCAAAGTAAATGCGGAACCGTTTTTTAGCACAATCCCTTCTTCAGGAACCATTCCGGTGCGTATTTCTGGCCCTTTGGTGTCCAGAAGAATACCAAGATGCTTTCCGATTTTAGCAGCTTCTTCTTTTAGAGTAGCCATCCTTCGGCCATGTTCCTCATGAGTTCCATGTGAGAAATTCAGACGAGCAACATCCATACCCGCCGCCAATAGAGCTTGAACTTTTTCCTTAGAATCACTCGCCGGACCAATAGTACAGACAATTTTTGTTCGTCTCATGGTGCAGTACCTCCTAGTCTACAATCCTTTCATTACAATAAGTTTCACTAAATCTAAAATGCGGTTTGAATAGCCCCATTCATTATCATACCAAGCTAACACTTTTACCATTCGTTCACCAATCATCATGGTCGATAATCCGTCTACTATAGAACTGGCAGGATTACCATTAAAATCATGGGAAACTAGAGGTAATTCTGTATAATCAAGTATTCCTTTCATCCTACCATTTGCGGCTTGACGTAAGGCATCGTTAACTTCTGCTTTGGTTGTTGGTCTAGTTAAATTAGCTACAAAATCAACCAAGGATACATTAGGTGTAGGGACCCGAACAGCTAGGCCATTCATTTTGCCTGTTAATTCCGGTATGACAAGAGTAACCGCTTTGGCCGCACCCGTCGTTGTTGGAATTATAGATTGATAAGCGGCCCTAGCTCTACGCCAATCTTTGTGCTTTACATCCACAGTCCGCTGATCATTTGTGACTGAATGAGTAGTCGTCATCATCCCTTGTTCAATTCCAAAGGCGTCAACTAAAACTTTAGCTACCGGAGCAAGACAGTTAGTTGTACAAGAGGCATTGGAAATAATATGGTGATTCAATGGATCATATTTTTCATCGTTGACTCCCATGACAATGGTGATATCTTCGTCTTTGGCCGGCGAGGAAATGACAACCTTTTTGGCTCCCGTTGTAAGATGTTGTGCTGCGGCGTCACGCTTAGTAAAGTGTCCGGTTGTGTCGATAACAATATCTACTCCGAGTTTACCCCAGGGCAAATTGAGAGGGTTTCTATCGGCTAAAATTTCGATACGTTTTCCGTCAATTATCAAAGCGTGTCCATCAATTCCCACTGTATTGGGCAGGATGCCGTGAACTGAATCATACTTTAGTAAATGGGCTAACATATCGGGACTTCCCATATCATTGATGGCTACTATTTCGAAGGGAAGCGATTGATTTAGGGCTGCACGCAGTGTAAGTCGACCAATTCTACCAAAACCGGAAATTGCTACGCGGAAACTCACTTGGTTAACCTCCTCTTAATATCCGGCATTCATAATCCGGTGTATGCATTTCATAATGCTTTAATTTAACATTATTCTGTGCAAATAAACAAATTCCTGCTTTGCTTACACAAGTTTTATTGATTGTAAGCATATGATTCCTCCAATAAAGCAGAAAGCAAGAAAGAAACTTACAATGATTGTTATTTTCCGCGAGCTGGAGTGATTAGATTTCTAGAATAATTATAAGGAGTGTGCTCAAGCACACTCCTATGGAGTTAACGTGGGAGTGGTTTTTGAATATTACGTTCTTTCTGTGTATCAAACTCTGTGTAATGAGGATCTCTTACAGTAACCGGAGATTTTGGCCGTGAAACTTTCTTATGGGCGCCCATATTTATCATTCCTTTCAGATCAAAAATTTTAAGGAACCTTATGATAGTTTTCCCTGTTCTGAAAATTCATATGCCACTTATTCTAAGTGTAAATTTTTTCCTTACATGCAAAAATACTTCTAGAAAAACACCTCTCGATACGAATAGAACAATGAGAAAGCCCTCTCAAATTACTTTGTTTAAAAATACACATATTAATATTGAACTATTTTGAATTTCGTGTTATTCTTGATCTGAATTTTGATTCACAAACTCTAAAAGTGTCCGCGTTTATTATTTGACGACAAAGTTTTAATTAGGAGGCTACAAGCAAATGGAAATCATCGTATGTATTAAACAGGTTCCCGACTCTGCTTCAGTTAAAATTGACCCTGAAACAAATACTCTTATGCGTCAGGGCGTGCCAGCAATTGTAAATCCTTTCGATATGCATGCACTTGAAGCAGCTTTGCAATTGAAAGAAATACATGGTGGTACAATTACTGTTGTTACAATGGGCCCTCCTCAAGCTACAGAAGCATTAAGAGAATGCGTTGCTTTGGGCGCCGATAAAGGTGTTCTAGTCAGCGATCGCGCTTTTGGCGGTTCTGATACCTTAGCCACCAGTTATACGCTGGCTTCAGCTGTACGAAAACTCGGTAAGTATGATCTTATTATATGCGGAATGCAAGCCATCGATGGAGATACGGCTCAAGTCGGACCTTCAATGGCCGAACAATTGGAGATTGCCCAACTAACCTTCGTTTCAAAAGTTGAAATTAACGGCGATACAGTGACAGTTCAAAGAGAGCAAGATGAATGCTATGAAGTTGTCGAAGCCAAATTGCCATTGCTCATGACTGTCGTTAGATCGATTAATGATCCACGTTTTCCAAACGTGAAAGGTATCATGAAAGCCAAAAAAGCTAAGTTTGACGAATTTGGACTTGCAGATCTTGACGTTGATGAAACTAGACTCGGCCTGAAAGGTTCGCCTACTAAGGTTAGTAAAATCTTTTCTCCACCGAAACGTTCGGATACAGTCGTTATTAAAAAGGACACTGCAAAAGAAGCTGTCGCTGAGCTCATCACTAGATTAAAAGACGCAAAAATTGTGTAAGGGAGGGTTATAAGAGAATGGCTGTAATAATTAAAGACGATCTATGTATTGGTTGTGGCTCATGCGAAGGGACATGCCCATTTGGAGTCATCGAGATGAAAGATGACAAAGCAGTTATTAACGTTGGTTGTACTTCTTGTGGCGCTTGTGTTGAGTCTTGCCCAGTTGAAGCAATTATCAATATAGCTGAAGAAGTGGTTTTGGTTGGAGACAAAAATTCTTATAAAAATGTTTTTGTTTATATTGAATTATACGAAGGCAAGCCACGTAATGTAGGACTCGAATTGCTCGGTCAAGGTCGCATGCTGGCCGATAAAATGAACCAAAAACTGGCCGCTGTAATTATCGGTGATAAAGTCGCTGATCTGGCGAAAGAAGCATTTGCTTTTGGCGCTGACACAGTTTATCTCGTCGAAGCTCCAGAACTTAAGAATTTCAGTACTGATGGGTATGCTATGGCTTTTGAAGATTTAATACAAACATACAAACCTTCAGTAATTCTATACGGTGCTACCAAAGATGGCCGTGATCTCGGACCGAGAATAGCTTGTCGCGTCAGAACCGGATTGACCGCTGACTGCACAGGACTTGGTATCGATGAAGAAACAGGTCTTGTTGCTTGGACTCGTCCTGCATTTGGTGGGAACATCATGGCTACTATTCTCTGTCCTGAGCATCGGCCACAGATGGGTACTGTTCGTCCGTCAGTCTTCAAAAAACCTGTTCCAGACTACACAAAAACTGGTGAAATCATTAACGTAGCCAGCAAAGCCAAAGCAGAAGATATCCGTACTAAGCTTATTGATATCATTAAAATTGCTGGATCATCTGTCAATCTTCATGAAGCCAAAATTATTGTCTCTGGCGGTCGCGGTATGGGCAAACCAGAAAACTTTGCCTTGGTGCAGGCGCTTGCTGATGTATTAGGCGCTTCTGTTGGTTCCTCACGTGCAGCGGTAGATGCTGGTTGGATGCCTTATCCACATCAGGTTGGTCAAACTGGAAAAACAGTTGGACCGACAATTTACTTTGCTTGTGGTATTTCCGGAGCGATTCAGCATCTTGCAGGCATGTCATCTTCTGAAGTAATCATCGCCATAAACAATGACCCAGAGGCACCTATCTTTGGGGTAGCAAACTATGGGATCGTTGGGGATGTTTTAGAAGTATTACCTGTTTTAACTGAAGAATTAAAAATAGCTCTCAAAAAATAATTCTGAGTCTCTCAGTCTATTTAATTGAGTGTTGTTAATCAAAGACCCACATGTGCTTTTTCGGACATGTGGGTCTTTTTGTATTCATCGCGTAGCGCTTCGTTATCTCCTCTAGAACAAGAACCTCTCCCCTCCTCATACTAAACAAATTAAAGACCATCAGAAGCCCCAAACGCGCGCGTCTTGAGCCAAAAGTATAGAGGAGAGCAATTCCTACAGCCAAATGCTCTCCTCTGGAAGTAGCATGAATTTGTGCGCAAACTCTCCGGATTCTCAAATCTATATTTTATTCACTTTGAAAAGAATCAAAATTGGAGCCCTTTTTGAACATTCGGTATCGATTATTTACAACTTATTGAAAAAATTAGAGCATCCATAGTATTAATCTTCTTGACAAGAATAAACATTCGATTTATGTTAGGCTCAATATTAAAACATAAGGGGGAATTTAATTGACAGAACATAGGCATTCTAAATTGAGCAATTTTGAAGAACGGGAAAAGATCTTACCTTCTCGCAAAATTTTATTGAATTTTGGAATTAAGACGGGTCAGCATCTTGCCGATCTAGGAGCAGGATTTGGTTTTTTTGCTATAAGGGCAGCAGAAATAGTCGGGGAACAAGGAAAAGTTGAAGCCGTAGATATTGAACCTGAGCGTTTGGATAGTTTAAAAGAACGTGCCCAAGAACGGGGAGTTTTCCAGGGCGTCGAGACACATCTTGCGGAAGGTGAAACCATTCCTCTTTCTTCAGAAAGTGTGGATGTTGCTCTGATAGCCACAGTATTGCACGAACTAAATGATCCTTTGAGCTACCTTCAAGATGCCAAAAGGATATTGAGAACACCTGGAGAGATTTGGATTATTGAATGGCAAAATAAAGAGACCGTCATGGGACCGCCCCTTACAGAAAGACATCCAATTGATTATTGGGTATCCTTAATGGAACAAGCAGGATTTGATAACATCTGGGTGCAAACTTTACCTGCATTCGTTTTGATAAAGGGAAATTCTATCTAAAGCGCACAATACTACCCGAGGACAATGAACCTAAGCTTCCCAAACGTCTAAACTGCCGTTTGGAGAGCTTATTTTATAGGATGGAGCAATAAACATGTCAAAAGAACAGCAAATTCGCAATACTCTAACACATAAATTTTTTTCAGGTAATATGCCCTCGGAATTTATCGATTTTTGCTTAGCGCATGGTAGAATTCGTCACTATGCGCCCAAACAATATCTTTATTTCTCGGGTGATGAAGGAACTACGGTTTATTTTCTTGTCACTGGTAGAATTCGGTTGTGCTTAATGGGTGAATTCACAGAGAAGATTATTCGTGTACTTAGTCCCCCAGTCTTTTTCCCAGAGGTAATTTTAGATGGGAAACCCTACCCTCATGCGGCGCTTTGCATTGAGGAGACAGAAGTATTAGCCATTGATCGGCAAACCTTTTCGGGTTTTTTAGAAAAAAACCCTACCGTTCTGTGGGTCTTTTACCGCTTACTCGCTTTAGATTTGCGCCGTTCCTACCGACAAATTAAGAATCTTTCGCTTGGAGATGCACGTTTGCGCTTGGGTGCCAAGCTTTATGCTTTGGCCCATGTACATGGACAGACGTCTATTAACGGAGTATTAATTGCCGTTCCCTTATCCGCGACAGATCTTGCAGGGATGTGTAGTCTAGCTCGGGAGTCCGTTAGCCGTATTTTGGGAGAGCTAAAAGAAGAAAATATTATACAAATAGAAAAAAAGATTATAACCGTTCTAGATCTCAAAGATTTGCGCAGTTGGATTCATAAGCGTGCAGCCCATTCACGCTCATCAATCGGCTAAGTTTTCTTGTCGTTCAAGGAAGTGGGGCATGCTACCGCTTCCTCATCTGTTCGAACCAAAGCAAGGTGTGGCTTTCAATCATGCTATTTACTTATGAAATCGAACCAAAAAAGTGGTCCCAGCTGAAGTGGATTTTACCTCAATTTTCGCATTATGTCTATCTGCTATGCGAAAACACATTGATAGTCCCAGTCCTGTTCCATTTTCTTTAGTCGTCAAAAACGGTGTTCCTATTCTCGCCATAATGTCTTCACTAATACCGGTACCCTGGTCTTGTACAGCAAGAACTATACCATTCTTATCCTCATATGTAATTATTTTAAGAATACCTCTGGGCAACATTGCCTCTAGACCGTTTCTCGTAAGATTCAGGATCAACTGTCGTATTTCCCTTTCGTCCATTATTAATTCACTTACTTCTGCAGTTTCTAATACAATTTGTTTATCCTGATTCGTAGCATCCGCAAGAATTAATGGGTACAGTGATTCAACTAAGTTATTAAGTTTTACTACTACGTGTAATTGCGTTTTTGTTTTTGCGATAGACAGAAACTCAGTTATTATACCATTAGCCCTATCTAACTCACTGATCATTAAGTCGAAATATTCCGCGTTTTCTTGTGAAGTATCTCTGCCTTTCAATATCTGCAAAAAACCTCGTACGGTGGTCATCGGATTACGTACTTCATGGGCTATACTAGCAGCCAATTCCCCAATGAGATTAAATCGGTCTAAACGTGCTATTTCCTCTTCGGCTATCTTTCTTTCAGTTATATCAAGCATTTGCATAAGAAATAATTGTGTACCTTTAGAATCATAAAAAGGGTGTTGATATACTTCTAAAATAGTATTCTTAATTACGCATTGCCATTGCCTTGGGCTTTTAGTCTCATCATATTGACAATTAGTACAGAGTTCATCTCTGTTGAAAAGTATCTCATAACACTGTTTATTATCTGGATCCCCATGAATTTCTTTAAAATTATGGTTAGCAAAAATCACTTTTCCCTCAATAGTTCTAAGATAGACCAATCCAGGTAATCCGTCTAATAAAGCATAAAGGCGTTGTCGTTCATCTTCTAAAGACTTTTCCAATTTCTTTCGCTCAGAAATATCTTTGAAATATACAGATATGCCTTCAGAGGATGGATAAACATTTACAGTTACCCACCCCTCAGTAAGAATAGAAAATGCTTCAAAATGTACAGGTTTTTGAGTGAGTGTTGCTTCTAAGTATTTTACAAAGAAGATATTATTCCTATCAGGGAATATATCCCAATAGCATTTGCCTATAAAGCTTTGGTGTGTAACCTTAGCAAAAGCGATCGCTGCCGAGTTATTGATATAAATGAATTTCCATTGTTCATCTAATGCATAAAAGAAATCTGTAATTTTATTAAATATATTTTCAATCTCTACATCTGATCTTTTTAGTTTTTCTTTTGAACCTCTCTGTTCGGTTATATCATGTGCAATCATATACACTATCTTTTCATTTTCAAATGGTATTAACATCCATGATAGCCATATATAAGACCCATTTTGAAGACGATAACGATTTTCGAACTCATTGACCTGTTGTCCTTTTACAGCTTCATTGAGTGCTTTAATCGTCATATCAATATCCTTATGGTGAACATATGCATTGACCACGTAATTTGCCGTTTGGTATAACAAACTATCTTGATCTATACCTAAAATACTACGCAGCATAGAGTTCATGTAGATAAATTTACCATCAAAGTCAACTATTGCAAACACATAAGTGCAGTTACCGAAAATTTCATTAAACCTATTAATCTCTTCGGACGAAACAATACCTTGTTCATATGCAAGTGAAAGATTATTGATTAACATCTTCTAAACTGCTCCCAACTCTTTTATGGTAGTATATCTTCTTTCAATATCTTATAATTCCACAGATTTCCTTACATTCCTCCTTTAAAAATCATTTTTATACATTTTTATAAAAAGAAAATCCCACAATTGCCTTGCGAGATTAAAACTGCCTTTTTCTGACAATATTTTATAATATTTTGCCTTTAAGGACGATATAAAAATGTGGGTTGGACTATCGGTATTCTGGGTCTGCGGCTATATTAAGAATAGCTTGGGCGTATACCTTGGTTGTTAAGAGGAGATTGTCGATCGAGATGTACTCATCGGCACAATGAATTACCTCTGGTTCACCTGGAAAGACGGGTCCAAAAGCAACTCCTTGGGGAATAGCTTTAGCATAAGTCCCTCCTCCAATCGCAAAGGCAAATGGTTCGAGCCCAGTTACATCTGCATAGGCTTTGAGTAGAGATTGAACTAGTGGACTATCTTTAGGGACATGATGAGCTTCTTGATGGGTTAAAATACTGATACTAAGTTGCTCTCTTTGGGCAATTTTTTCAATTGGAAGCAAAATATCATCACGTTTGAAGGTAACTGGGTAACGGATATCGATGACAAAACAAATTTTCTCAGACGATAACTCTAATATACCAAGGTTGAGGGAAAGCTTACCAGATGGTTCATCACTTAAGCTAACGCCAAAACCTTCTCCATAAAAACCTTTGCCAGGGTGTGCCAGAAGAAAATCAAGAGTGTGTTGCTCTTCCAGGTCAAGCGGTAAAGTCCGAAGAAATTGTAAGGTATAGAGGATTGCATTCTTACCGTTTTGGGGAAGACTCCCGTGGGCCCCTACCCCCTTAAAGGTTAGCTTTAGTTCTGGGTCAGTTGCTTGGCTAGTGAGCTTACCACTAACTCCTTCTGGAAAAGAAAAGTCTTTCAATTGTGCTAAAATAAGCTCATGTCTAATTCCCTTTAGGGTAACCTCACAAGCATCTGGAACGACGTTAGCTCGGTCCCCACCCTGAATTCGGATAAGGTGTGGAAATGTCGCATGAGATTTGCTCAATTCCAGATGAAGAATTCCCTTTTCTGCATGAATCACAGGAAACTCAGCATCTGGTGCAAATCCGATTTGCGGAATTTCTTCTTTTTTAAGATAATAATCCATATCAGCCCATCCAGACTCTTCATCGGTGCCCAAGATCAGACGTACTCTCATGTTTAAAGGGATTTGGGCATCTTTAATTGCTTTCATGGCAAAAAGTGCTGTCAAAGATGGTCCTTTATCATCTAATGCACCACGACCAAAAATTTTGTTGTCTTTAATGGTAGCACTATAGGGAGGTACAGACCAGCCATCTCCTTCTGGAACAACATCTATATGGCCCAGAATTCCTAAAAGGTCCCCAGAGCCCATTTCAATATGACCTGCATACCCTTCAACATTCTTAACGGTAAAGCCGAAGTCCTCCCCTAATGCCAAGGTCCACTCTAAGGCCTCTTGAATCCCTGGCCCAAATGGAGCACCAGGGGCGGCATGTTCGACATCCTTAACACTCTTAATTTGAATACATGCTTGGATAGCAGCGATTAGATCTTGCTTCATCAGATTGATTTGTTGGTCGAGACGCATCTTTCATTCCTCCGTGACGTTATTATCCTGTTTAATCTAGCATATCCTGGTTAGTATTTAAATTATTTAGGTTTTATGGTGTTAAGGAAGAAAATTTAACCTCAATGGTCGTTCCCTTGGTTACAACTTTTCCTGCTTCAGGTGATTGTTGATTCACTAAGCCACTACCTGTAAAGTTAAAGTGTAGTTCTGATTTTGCTAGTGTATCCCCAACTTGACGCATGGTAAGCCCTGTTAAATCTGGAATTACAACTTCCCCACCAACTGGCGTACGTTCTGGGGTTACTGGTTTGGGTGAGGGCCTAACAGCGGAGTCACTGGGAGAAATAGAAACGGTGCTCTGCGTTTCTTTTGCCACGGGTAAGCCATAATATTGTAAAGCTCCCTCAAGAATGGCTTTAGCCCTAGGTCCGCCTAAGGTTCCTCCTTGATGTCCTTCGGCTGATTTAGGAGAATCAATGATAACGAGAACCGCAATTTTGGGATCATCTGCAGGAGCGAAGGCTGCGAATGAGGCAATGAAGTCCGTCGTTGAATATGCTCCAGTTTTAGGGTCTACTTTCTGAGCAGTTCCTGTTTTACCTGCAACCTTAATGCCCGGTATTTGAGCCAGATGTCCCGTTCCATCTGAAACGACTTGTTCTAGGACATTGGTCATTTGTGAAGCGGTGGCTTTAGAAATAACCTGGCGTACGGGAATTGGCTTTTGTTGCTGAATTAGTTGACCATCTGGCGTCGTAATTTTATCGACAATGTAGGGACGATAAAGAGTTCCCCCATTAGCCACTGCGGAAATAGCGGATAATAATTGAATCGGTGTGACGGAGTTGGATTGGCCGAAAGACATAGTTGCTAAATCGATATCTCGCACTTTGTCTTGTGGAACGATTATTCCACTTTCCTCACCAGAAATATCGATACCTGTTTTGGCACCAAAACCAAAGGCTTTTAAATAAGTATAAAAAATGTTTTTGCCCATCTTCATCCCAACCTGGGCTAGAACGACATTCGAAGACAACTCCATACCTTGCGTAAATGTAGGGTTACCGTGTGGCTTTTGGTCAGAATCCCAGTTTGTGATTAAACGTGGTGGGATACGTAGGTAGCCAGGGTCAGCAAATGTATCATTGGGTCGTATTACCCCCTCTTCCAAAGCGGCTGATCCTGTGACAATCTTAAAGGTTGACCCTGGTTCATAGGACATACCAATAGCTAGATTACGGCGGGAATCAGCGGTGGATTTTGAATAATCTGTGGGATCAAACGTGGGACGGGATCCCATTCCCAAAACTCGTCCTGTCATGGGATCCATGGCTAGAATCGTTACGCTTTTAGCGTTGGTGGATTGTTGTAAGTCGTCGAGTTGTTGTTCGACAAAATATTGAATCGTTGAGTCTAAGGTTAAGGTTAAGTTATTTCCTGGACTTGACGGATCGTTTTGATGAAGTGCATCCAGGATAGAACGCGCTCTGGTATCTTGTTCTTGGGATTGGAAACCGGGTTTACCAAATAATACTTTATCATAATAAGATTCAATTCCTTCTACTCCATGACCGTCTTGATTTACAATCCCAAGGGCTGAGGAAGCAAACTTGCCCATGGGATAGACACGTTTTTCTTCGTCAGTAAGGGCTACCCCTGGAATTTTGAGGGCCATAATTTCCTCTGTTTTATGAATATCCACTTGATGTGCTACGTTGATCCAAGATAAACTATTTTTATTGAGTTTATCAAGTATATCTTGTGTATTAATTCCCAAAATTGTTCCTAGATCCTTAGCAACATCTTCTTTTGATCGCTTAAATTGTTTTTTTGCAATTTGTTCCGTTAACATTTTCGGGTCTGCAATGATTTCCTTGACAGGGATGCTTTGGGCCAGTACGTTACCTTGCGCATCAAAGATGGCGCCCCTATCTGCTCGAAGGCTTTGATCACTCGTCCGTCGCTCAATTCCTCTGGACTTGAGATCAGCAGCCTGAACAACTTGGAGCATTACGAGTCTTCCAAACACAAGAGTAATCATCATTAGCAATGCTAGTAGAACCCAGCGATCACGGGAAAAATAACTAAGAGTTCGTTTGCGATTTTTTTTCAAGGCGTCCCCTCTTTTCTCCTTTTTACATTATAATGGCATTTACTTATACTACATACTTTCTGGTCCTTTATTTATAATGTATTAAAGTGAATATGGTATCCCTTGGCACACTTTACTCTAATGAGGCACCAACAATATAAATGAAAAAGGAGATAATAAATTCAAAATAATGATATAAGAGCTTACATTTTCTTAACTAACGATAGCATCTTTCAACACCACCTTGCTAAGAAAATGCGAGCTCTTGATTGTAGTTTGTCCCTAAAGGGAAAAAAAATTCGAATCAATTGAGAAGGCTTTATGGTTATCTGAAGAGAAATTAATATATTTCTATGTAGTCTTATCTGCAATCTTTTGTGAATAGAAGACACTGAATAAGGTCCCTGTCAGAAGACCTCCCAGATGTGCAAAGTTGTCAATTCCCGGTTGGATCAAGCCAAATCCAAAATTCACTAAAATAACTATAATCAGATTCATTCCCAAGCCGGATTTCCATAGGTTGGGTCGTTTAAAGCTGTCATACATTAACGCTCCTAAAAGCCCAAAGATTGCCCCTGAAGCCCCTGCAGAAAGAGCTGTGGTAAATAGAAAACTTGCAATTGATCCTCCAAGCCCGCTGAAGATATAGATCATAAAAAATCGTCGATGTCCGAAACTCTCTTCTGTTAAAGGACCTAACGCCCATAATGCATAAAGGTTAAAGACGAGGTGCATGATTCCGATATGAATAAACGTACTTGTTAAGAGACGCCAGATTTCACCGGCCTGAATTAAGGTGTTGACTTTAGCTCCAAAGGCGACAAGGACGCGTTGATCGGTCGATCCACCGGCCAAAGTCATTAGCAGGAAAACAATCAGGTTCATGCCTAAAAGGATGTACGTGAGAAATGGAATGAACGTCTGTTTCTCACGTGTATCACCTAACAGAGAAACGGACTTTCCGCTGGCAAGTTGCCTTAACCAATGGGGAATCAATTGATCTTTTGTAGGAGGAAACGGAAATAGGTTGCCTTGTTGTATATCAAAATACCAAAGCTGGATATTAGGGAAACGGCGCTGCTTCAGCAGTGAAGAATCAATTCCTGCGGGACAAAAGACAATGGCATCCCACTGTGTAAGAGCAGAATAACTACGAAGTAAAGAGTTAAATTCTTGTGGCAGTTCACTGAAATCACCGAATAAAAGCCCACGCTGTAGGGATCCGTGCGTAGCACAAATCCAGTTTCCTTCCAACGCAATGAGCGTCCAACCGGATTGAGTGAGGTTATTTTTTATTAATTCTAACATATTATCTCCTCTGTCTTCGTTTGCTCCCTACCTTTCTCTCTATTCTACCTATTGTATAAATGACTGTCAAAAAAACTTTAGCCGTTTTTCCATGAAACCCCAAATCCGCCGCGGGGATACTTCCAGTCAATATTACCATACGGACAGCCTATGAGACATGTTCCACACTCGAGGCACCCTTCATATCCGACAGATATTCGTTTTTCTTCTTCATCCCAATCATAAACATGGGCGGGACAAAAACGCGTACAAGGTTTGTCTTGACACTGTTTTAGACATATATCAGGATTGGTTATCTTGATGTGACTTAGTTTATCAGTATTAAATCGTACTAAAAAGAGTTTATCATCTAATTTCATAACAAGGCCCTCCATGCCCCATAGATATCCTTCGTCAAACCGCCAATAGAACGATTTTGCAAGACCATCTTCATAATTTCTTTTTGACGCTCCTTCTTTGGTGTACCATCCGCTGTCAAATACAACTTTACTGCATTAGAAAATATTTTTGGATACGCTCTTAAGAGGTGTGGATTATTTTCAAAGAATTTACCCATATGTCGATAATGGTGAAGGTCTTTAAGTACGAAGGAATCCCGTAAACGAGTTTCGTAAACCATCATGGCTTGGTCACTGACATCGTCAGCTTTGATGGATTCAGCTGCGACTTCACCAGCGATTTTACCCGATATCATTGCCAGATTTGATCCTTCTCTGTTTAACGAGTTCATGAGCATTGCCGTATCCCCAACAACAAGCAGCCCTTGACGATGAAGTTTAGGTACTTGAGTATAGCCACCTTCTGGTATTAAATGAGACAAATATTCCTTAGTTTCCCCACCATGAAGAAGACGTTTTACATAAGGCTTTGATTTTAAATACTCTAGGAGATCATTGGGTGTCCAATTATTGTGAATTAGAGGTGCTAGAATTGCTCCAACTCCAATTGAAATTGAATCTTTATTCGTATAGATAAAGCCCACGCCCATCATCCCTGCAGTGGAATCTCCATATAATTCTATCGTTGCCCCTTGTCCTTCATCAAGGCAGAAACGATCTTCTATCGTTTCTTTAGGTAAGGCAATTATTTCTTTTACCGTAATCGCAACTGATTCTGCTTTTAAGGGTTTAGCAAGTCCTGCTTTAACTGCCAAGAAATTATTTACACCTTCAGCTAGTATTACAACCTTTGCTCCTAGATCCCCTTCGGCCCGTCCTGTACGAACCCCCACGACATTATCGCCTTTATATAGTAGATTCTCTACTAAAGTTTCAGTAATGATCATAACTCCGGCTTTTTCAGCTTGAAGAGCTAGCCAACGGTCAAACTTAACTCGTAAAATTGAATGGGCATTATAGGGCTCGCTTGCCCAGGCAGGATCTCGGTAAGCGGCCATAATAGACTCATCGCCGTTTAACATTGCAATACGTTGTTCAATGATTGGACGTTCTAATGGTGCTTCTTTCCAAAACTCCGGCACAACCATGTCAGTTGCTTTTGTATAGAGGATGCCACCCATAACGTTCTTTGTACCTGGATAATCCCCTCGTTCAATTACAACAGTTTTCATGCCAACTTGGGCAGCACTGATCGCGGCAGACAATCCAGCAGGGCCACCGCCGATGACAATTACATCAAAGTTTTCCATGTTGCCCTCCTTAATTTACCACGCCGTGTTGAAGGCGTTTCTTAAACTCTGCTGTCAACGCAGGTACGATTTCGAATAGATCTCCAATAATGCCATAATTTGCAACTTTCAAGATTGGCGCCTCCGCATCATTGTTGATGGCCAAAATGAAATCTGAGGTTTCCATCCCCACTAAATGCTGAATTGCACCGGAAATTCCAATAGCTATATATACCTTAGGGCGAACCGTTACCCCGGATTGGCCGACTTGCTGATCATGAGTTATCCAGCCTGACTCCACTGCACCACGTGATCCTGCAAGAGTCGCTCCTAAGACCTCCGCTAACTCTTTGGCCAGAGCCATGTTTCTTTCTGCGCCAATGCCTAGACCAACGGAAACGATAATTTCAGCTTTGTCCAAAAAGGCATGCTGAGCATCAGCCGTAATGAACTCGAGTACTTTCGTATGAAAATCACTTTCGTTAAAACTTATTTCCTCACGAATCAGCTCGCCGACACGTCCTTTAACACATTCAGGCATTTCCATGACTCTTGGACGGACGGTCGACATTTGCGGTCGACTGGTACGACAGAGAATTGTAGCCATAATGTTTCCGCCAAAAGCGGGACGGGTTTGCAGTAAAAGTTTCGTCTTCGGATCAATGCCCAGCACCGTACAGTCAGCGGTCAAACCAGTTTCTACTATAGTAGCCACAGCCGGAAAAACATCCCTTCCCATAGAAGTGGCACCCATTAACATAATTTCCGGTTGATACTTTTTTACTAGATCTGTAATAGCTCTAGCATAAGGTTCTGTGCGGTAGTCTTTGAGTACAGAGTGATCGACGACATAAACTTTCTCTGCTCCATAGGCAAATGTATCCGGAATTACACTATCCACTTGGTGTCCTATGATCACTCCACAGAGACTGCACCCTAATCCATCGGCAAGTTCGCGTCCTTTTCCCAGTAATTCCCACGATACCGGAGCGACCTTCCCATGGATATATTCGATAATAACCCAAACTCCGCTCCAGACATCTTGCCCAGTGACCGGAGTTACCTTTGCACGAATCGATTTATTCTCGTTGCCTGCCGCGTAGTCTTGAACGGACTCTGGCAGTGGGTCTTTGAAATGAAATTGGGAACCAGATGTAGGATCTCGTTCTTCTTTAGGTTTAGCTGGTTGATTTGTTAAGGAAAGTGCATTGGTCGGGCAAACATTTACGCATTTTCCACTGTCGTTACATTTCTTCGGATCGACCACCGCAAGTCCATCGATGAGGTCAAGGGCTTCGTAGGGGCATTGCAGGACACACGCACCACAACCAATACATTTCACTTTTTCTATAAGGAGGGGCATTACTGGTTTCCTCCCTTCGCTTGGGGCTTGTACATAATAATATTTTGCTGGAAGATTTTTTGTACGACGGATGCGGCAGTTGCGACAGGGTCTTTCATGCCGTCCATTATTTCTCCTCCTATACGACCCGGTGGTGCGAAAATCCTTGAGACACTGGTCGGCGACCCTTTAAGGCCCATTTTCCTAACATCAAACGGCAGTGAATTAAAATTCCACATTTCTGGTTCATACACCGCTGCTTTCATCATATTGGGGAGCGTTGCGTAACTCAAATCATTAAGTTCTTTTTCCACCGTGAGCAAGGCGGGAAGCTGAGCCTGTACAACCTGTCGACCACTCTCAGTCTTGCGTTCGACTGTTACGGTCGTGTCGGTGAGCTCTCTAACTTTAATGGTGTATGTTAATTGAGGAAATCCGAGGCGCTGAGCTATGCCTGGTCCCGTTTGAGCTGTGTCACCATCAATTGCTTCCTTCCCAGTGAAGACGAGGTCAATCGGCTCAGTTTCATGTATCTTTTGAATTGCAGAAGAGAGAATGTAAGCAGTCGCCAAGGAGTCTGAACCACCAAAAGCACGATCACTTAGGAGAACCGCACGATCAGCCCCAAAAGACATGGCTTTTTTCAGCGCTTCTTTAGCTTGTGGAGGTCCCATACAAACGATGGTCACTTTCCCCCCTAACTTTTCTTTCAGGTGAATTGCTTCTTCCAAGCCATGCATATCATACGGATTAATAATTGATGGTACGCCTTCACGCATGAGAGTGTTGGTGATTGGATCTATTCGAACTTCGGATGTATCCGGAACTTGCTTTAGGCAGACCACGAAGTGCACAAAGATTCCCTCCTCCTATATAACTGGCTGATATTTATTTTCCCTATAAATCCTTTAACTTATACTGCACTTTATAACCTAAAGAAAACTTGGCTAGCACCAAGCCGCAGGCGCCGGCCAAGGACGGCCAAGTGTCTCTAGTCATGACTCGAACAGGATGTTCGAGGTTAGAGCGCCGCCAAGGATGGCAAAGGCGCCTGATGGTGAGAAGAGACCGCAGGCGGTCTCCTTGTTGTACTTATACCCACCCGAATAGGCAACCCGAAACCTATATTTTCTGCATAGCTACAAAAAGGGGATGCCTTTACGGCATCCCTTTAAAAATAGAATTTGAATAATTGTGCTACGACTGAGTTATAAGCGGTACCATATTATTTGTACCTGGGAATATTATGCTTCCGAAAGAAACTTTTCTACTTCCACCGCAGCCAATGCACCGTCACCAACAGCAGTAGCTACTTGGCGCAGTGGAGTGTTTCGAATATCTCCTGCGGCATATACCCCTTTAATATTGGTTTGTAGGTGGTTGTCAGTCAGAATATACCCTTGGTCGTCTGTCTCGATTTCTCCGTGGATAAATTGGGTGTTAGGATTTGTTCCAACATAGATGAAGACCCCATCTGCAGGGATTTCTCGTATTCCTCCATTGAGAACATCACGAATCCGTACACCTTCTACTTTCTCAGAACCAAGAATCTCCTCAATTATAGCATGGAGTTCAAAACGAATTTTAGGATTAGCTTTCGCTCTTTCCATAACAATTTGAGAAGCTCGGAAGCCCTCTCTCCGATGTACGATAATGACTTCCTCCGCAAACTTGGTCAGATATGTGCCTTCTTCAATAGCCGCTTCTCCCCCACCGACAACGACAACCTTTTTACCTTTAAAGAAGGCACCGTCACATGTTGCGCAATAGGAAACTCCACGACCATGAAAAACTTCCTCTCCGGGTACACCTAATAATCGAGGTTTGGAACCTGCGGCGATAATTAGGGAACGTGCTTCATAAGTTTCATTATGTGTTTGAATTGTTTTGATCTGATCAGTAAGATTGAACTTTTGAACTTCCTCAAAAATAAACTCCACACCAAACGTCAAGGCTTGCTTATGAAATGAATTCATAAGTTCATATCCATTGACTCCATCAGGAAATCCAGGATAGTTCTCGATCAACTCAGTTGAAGCAGCTTGTCCTCCTGGCATCGCTAATTCCAGAATGGCGGTTTTGAGTCCTCCGCGTGCAGCGTATATCCCAGCTGTTAGGCCGGCAGGACCCGCACCGACAATAATGACGTCATACATAATTTTCACTCCTCTTAAAATCTCAACTTCAAACATACCCCTTAAGGGTATACAAAAACAGTATACCATATCTTCTCTATTATTATAGAAAATTTTTCAATTTTTTTTCTTTTCTGAGGGAGGGATTTTCATTTATTGGGAAGAATATAATTATGTTAGATTAGTATGCCACAAACTATGTGTTAAGGCAAAGAAATTCAAAAATCAAAGGAGGAAATCGCTTTTGCGCCGTTCTGTTAAATTTCTTGTTGGTCTGATCATTTTAATTGCTGTACTGACTGCGTCAAGCGGCTTATTCGAAGATTGGTTGTGGTTTAAAGATCTTGGGTACAGTCAATTGTTTTGGACACCACTGCTTAGTAAATGGCTCTTTCAAGCGGTCAACGGTACCATTCTATTTATCTTCATAGCTGGAACTCTATTCTCTATTCGGCATGCCATTGTAACCTTCGTTAATGAGCGTTTGCGTCTGCGTTTACGTCTGGTACAAGATATGAATCGACCAGTTTTAAGCCTGAGCCAACGAAAGATTACTGTATGGTTACTTATAATCTCTGCCGTTATGAGTTTTGGAGTTAGTTTCGTTGCAGGATTCACTGGTTGGTTAGATGTATTGTCGTTCATACATGCCACGCCTTTCGGTCAAGTCGATCCGATTTTCGGTAAGGATTTGGCTTTTTATTTTTTCCAATTGCCTTTCTTAAAAACTTTGTATAATGCCTTCTTTGGTCCTCTGTTCTTACTTACCCTGTTTACAACAATCTTTTATGTCGTTACTGGTGTCTTACGATTCCACTCGAGAAAGCTTTGGCAAAAGGGTGCAGTCGAAATGGGAGCCGCGTCTCGCAGGCACTTGGCATTATTAGTCGGAATTCTCTTTGCTCTGAAGGCGTTCGGATATTACCTTGATATTTTCCAATTACTTTACTCGATACATGGACATGTGGTGGGTGCTGGATACGCGGATCTGACTGCTACCCTTCCTGCACTTAAGGGTTTAATTGTCATAAGTGCTTTAGGATTTATTTCAGCTTGCATCGCGCTAGCGTTTAAAGATTCACGTTTGTTGACTGTTCCAGTTGTGGGTATATTTGCCATTGGAATTATAATCTATGGGATTTTCCCCACACTCATTCAATCATTTGTCGTCATCCCGAACGAGCTGAACAAAGAGCAACCCTATATTCAACATGAAATAGAGTTGACGCGTTTTGGATTTGGCTTAGACAAAATTAAAGAAATAGCTTATCCGGGAAATACCCCAATTACATTGAGTGCTTTAAAGGCGGACCAAGGCACTCTCAATAATATCCGACTTAACGACACTCGACCTTTGTTACAGACCTACACCCAAAAACAGGGAATCCGTCTCTATTATAAATTTAATGATATTGATATTGATAGATATCTGGTTAATGGCGAATATCGGCAAGTCATGATGGGCCCAAGAGAAATATCAACTCCTGATTTAGATCCAAAAGCACAAACATATGTGAACCTGCGCTTTAAATATACGCATGGTTATGGTGTTGCTGCTTCGTTTGCTAATGCCGTCACCTCGGAAGGTCTCCCTTCCTTTGCCGTCAAAGACGTTCCTCCGGTCAGTGAATTTCCAGAATTCAAAATGTCAGAACCGAGGATTTATTATGGTGAGTTGACAAATGACTGGGTTGTTGCAGACACCACAATTAAAGAGTTTGATTATCCTCAAGGAGACTCAAATGCTGAAACGTCCTACCAAGGTAAAACTGGGATTCAGCTAACCCCTCTAAATAAGCTGATGCTTTCACTTCGTCATGGAACCTTTCGATTTTACCTAGCCAATGAAGTGAAATCTACCAGTAAAATGCTTGTGTACCGCAACATAAAAGATCGAGTCGAAAAGCTGGCACCCTTTTTAACCTATGATTCGGATCCTTATATGGTCGTTGATGGTGGACGTCTAAAATGGATTATTGATGCCTATACCACTTCAGATGCTCTTCCCTATTCTAATCAGTATCCAGATCAGGGGTTTAATTATATCAGAAACTCAGTTAAAGTAATCATTGATGCCAATGACGGGACCGTTGATTTTTACGCAGTCGATCCTCAAGATCCGATATTAAAGACTTACATGAAGATTTTTCCTGGCGTATTTAAAGACATATCGAGTATTTCAGCAAGCTTAAAGAGTCACTTTCGTTATCCTGAAACTCTTTTTAGTGTTCAAAGCACTATGCTTAACACCTTTCATATGACGAATTCCTCCGTTTTCTATAATAAGGAGGACGCCTGGGATATTGCGAAAGAACTCTTTCAGACCAAACCCCAAAACGTGGCCCCCTATTATACGATTATGAAAATCCCGGGAGAGGATAAGCCGGAGTTTGTGCTCATGCTTCCATTTACACCTGCGTCCAGCTCATCGAATTCAAGAAACAACATGGTTGCCTGGATGGCAGCGCGAATGGACGGAGAACATTATGGCGAGCTCTTACTTTACAAACTGCCCAAGAACACTGAAATAGACGGTCCCTTACAAATTGAATCTCGCATTGACCAAGACCCATCAGTATCAAAGGAGCTCTCCTTATGGGATCAAAAAGGCTCAAGTGTAATTCGTGGAAACCTCCTAGCACTCCCAATCGGTGGGAACTTTCTCTATGTTGAACCTATCTATCTGCAATCAGATAAAGGCGGTAGTATCCCAGAAATGAAACGTGTCGTGCTGGCTTATCAGGATAAATTAGTAATGACAGACAATCTAGGTTCAGCCCTAACTCAACTCTTTGGTGAAGGGACACCACAACCTACGACACCTGGACAAAGCTCACCTGCCCCCGCCCCGTCGACACAACCCCAAACTGAGAAGAATACACCGGACATGACCTCGATAATTGATCAGATGAATCAAATACGCACCTTGCTCGATAATTTGGAAACACAACTCAAGGGATTACAAAGTGCTCCCGCCCAAACCCCATAACAAAAGCAACTTTTAGAATCAATTTTATATCCGACATTAGAAAGGGAACGCCCAGAAGGCGTTCCTTTTCTAATGTATAAAACTATAAATAAAATTTGTTCAAAAGAAATTTATTTAGTTGTGCCTTTAAGAGCTTGTAATTCCACAAGAGTAGATGTACCTTCCTTGGTGAGTTGGATAAGTTCCGCACCATCGACAGAGATGTAATTCTCATCTCCGTGCAGTTGGACCTCTTGAAGCTTACCGGCTACGATAATATTGGCTTTTTGATGATCATATACAATAATTTGGCCTTCAGCACCGATGAGCTTCCGTACGTTATCGTCAAAAGGTATCGACCCTTCCCATTCGGTTTTCAGAGTAGGGTTATTCGTCATTTCAGCCAGGTCAGTTGTGGTTTTAATCTTTACGAGTTGATTGTTTTGGACTTCGCCGATAAATACCTTGCCCTCTCTGATTCCTAGGATTCTATCGTTGGCATTTTTAGAGATGATTTGACGCTTTGCACTTTTCAAGGCAGTGACCTGATGGGTAGTTCCCACTTTACTATTAATAAAAAGGGTCCCGTAGCGATCTGAGGCTGACATATCATCGATGGTCTCTCCCGATTTGTTCAAGGTACTCACATTTTTCATGATGTCTATTTCCATAAGTGTTTGTGCTAATCCGTTTTTCAAAGTGAGATATATTAGATTTGTAGTGGTAGAAACAACCACTTCCTGAATTTTCCCGCCGGCTGGAAATTCGTCAATTGTTCGATTAAAACGATCATCTGGGGCTGTGTCTTCATCACTATTCGGCAGTTCAAGCGAATATAATTCAGTAATTTGCGGATTTCCATACCGCTTTTCGGTCTTAGGCTCTACAGGAACTATTTTAGGCACAATTTTTGGAACTTCCTTATCAATTTTCTGATTGGGGTCTTCTGTTTTAGGTTCAACTGGTGTTACAGGCTTTATGGGTGTCTGAACGGTCGTTTTAGGGGGGTATACGGTAACGTAGGTGAACGGAGTGGGATTTTCCTTAGCATAAAAATAGAGTAAGGTACTGCGATCAGGCAGCCATTGATATGTGAGAATACCTAACTTCTTATCATTCGCAGAGGGCGACTTCTTCTCAAAAACAACCTTTTTACTTGTAAGGTTAAAAACTTTAAGTGTACCATCTTCCGTGTAGGCCAAGTAATCCTTGGCGTAAGAAATCTGGATATTAGCAAGGTCAACACCTGGAATGGTTGTTTTGAGCTGGAGAGTGATTGGTTCGGTATTTTCGGATGGTACCATAACTTTTTGAACTTGGTTGTTCATAAAGGAATATGCTCCATATTGCAACATGAGTGAAATCAATGTCCAGACAAATATGATACGTAGTTTCTTCTTCATGCGACTCTCCTTTTTCGGCATATCTTAAGTAAACGTTTTGAGCCGGTCCCTTCACGCTATTCCTAGCAGCGTTCTAACCTATTTAAAGAAGAAGCATCGCGTAAGCGTGTAACGAATTGCAGTGTGCGTTATGGGGTAACCACAAAGGCCGTGGGTATATAGCGTTCACCAAAAATGTTCCAAAGTCGATTTACGACCTTATCATTATAAACCAGTTCCGAAGAAGAACCACCATCGAGATTAATAGCGTTTACTGCATGATAATCTTCAAAAACATTCATGAGATCGCGTAAAGTTGCCCCAATACTCCAAGTAGGTTGACGTCCGTCAATGACAACGAAAATAACAGTACCGTCAGCCATTTGGCCAATGCCAGTTCGAGGGGCAATTCCCCAGCCACCGTCTCCGGAAATTACGGATTTGCCATCAACTATAAGATTAGGCTCAAACGTAACAGCTTCGCGAATGTTTTGCCCTTCCAATTGACTGGCCGTCTTTATGCCAAGGACCATTTTACCTTGGTCATCAAATCCGACAATATTGACTCCTTTTTCTCCCACATTATTGTGGACCAGTTTTCCGTCATGCACGGTTAGACCGTCTGGGAAAGCTCCGTTACCTTTACCATTCGGGTCATAAAACCCTCCGGCGTTAATTCCGGCAATGGCTCCCATATCTTTTACGAGATCGCTGACCCTCTCTCCCGTGACACCAATTTCCTTCGTAACGGCTAATTTAACTCGTTTGGGGTCTTTGATTAGCATCACTTTGCCTTTGAAGCTTGGACCTTGGATATCTTCAATGGTGACGCCAGAACTCGCATCGGTCAGCACCTTTTTACTTGTAATGGCTTTACCGTCGCTAAACCCTTGAGAACTATTGAGATTCATAATCCGATCTATTTCTGCTTGAGATAGAAAGGCCTGCACTACTTGAGGATGACGTGATGTAGCAATAGCGCCTACAGCCATAGTTTGGAGCGACTGAAAGGGTCCATAGAAAACTATAAAAGGGGCAAGTATTACCGCTAAAATAAGATTATAGCCTAAAAAAGCCAAAATCATTTTTATCCTAATCGTACTCTTTTTTTTCATTTAAAATCTTTCTCCTTTTTTAGTATTGAGTATGTAGCAAAAAAACAAGCCGCATTTTTAGGATGTGCGGCCCCGAGACATGAATGAATTTACGTCAAATTCAGCACCAACGCCGTACTCAGTATAACAAAACATATATGTTCTATCAAGGATTGTCTACGAGGTATTTATAGGGATTTCTAGAATAAATCACGCTCGAAGTCGTCCAAGGGTCTAAAGTTAAAAAGAGCCGTCTTTTTCTAAAAAACGACTCTTGACTAATTAGTTATATTCTATCCTACCCATAGTGGGGTTATATTCAATGCGGTATGTAAGGTCAGCAACTTTATCAATCATGTTGGCAACACTACAGTATTTTTCCATCGAGAGTTGTACTGCACGTTGAAGCTTGTCTTCAGGCAGAGCTTCACCCCAAAACTTATACACTACTTCAATGTCTTTAAATACACGCGGATGATCGCTGGCCCGTTCTCCTTCTACAGTCGTCTCAAAACGCTGAACTTTGACCTGCATCTTTTCGAGAATTGTGACAATATCCATACCACTGCAACCTGCAATCGCGATTAAGAGGAGTTCCATAGGACTAGTGCCATGCCCTGTTCCCCCGGTCGTGACACTGGCATCTAAATTGGTCATGACTTTTGAACTTCCTTCACCCTGAAAATGCATTCCCTTTATGTGTTTAACGGATACTTTCATTATAAGACTCCTTTCTGTTTGGTCAATCCGGCTCTGGTATCCAAAAACCTTTGATAACGTCCTGGGCTACAGCACGCATAGATTTGCGCGTGGTCATTGCTTGGGTACGCAAAGCTGTATACGCGGCCTGTTCAGAGTATCTCCCGAGCTGAATAAGAGATAACATAGCTTGAAAAATAATCTTGCGCGTCTTAAGGTCTTCTTCTAAGTGTTGGATCTTCTGCAAGCTTTCAGATTCACGAGTAAAGCGATGCTCGGCAAGCTGTATGGCGGCGGCCATTTCAAGTGCTCGCCATGGATAAAAGATGACGTTGTGGGCATCAGCCATAATGACCTCATTTAAAACATGTTGTTCCTCTTGAGCTAGAACAACAATGGTCGGACAAAGATGCTGACCGACCAGATTTTGAAGAACTTCCGAAGAATTAAGGCCACGCAGATTCCACCCCATAATGATTAAATCAGGTTCAAATCGGTGAGCGAAACGCAAAGCTTCCATCCCATTATCCGTTGTGGCTAGAAGCTGATAACTTACGAGTGGCAACATAGCTTTAATTTCAAGATTTAATGGGGCTTTTCCTGAAACTAATATAGCCCTCTTCATCCTAAATCACTCATTTCAAAAACCTCTTTATCCATCTACATTTTGTATATAAAACCGTCTTAATTCAAATGTTCCGCTGGGACACTGTCGAGCAATCTGGATTATTTTGCTACTGCACCTACCGATTCATCAGCTGGAAGATAGTCTGGGTCTTGTTGAGTGAAAGGATGACTTGGCGTAGGTATTCCCAATCGCAGTGGGAAAATGAGAATCAATAAAGTTATTCCTCCTATGGTAAGGGTAAGATATTGTATGAATAAAATAGAGAAGAGTATAGACGTATGTTTCGAAGGCGTACCAATTGCATAACTAAATGGTTGAACAGCTTTCAAATTGGCATTTTGTAGCTGAATCTGAGTTTTCGCACTGTCAATGGTACGGACCCAGATTAACTTTCCCTCAAAATCAACAGAGTTGATAAGTTGATGTCCTGTGTTAAAAAATGGATCCAACGAAGAAAAATAGATAAAACCTTTAGTTGTAAAAATTTTATCCAGCTCCACTGGTATGCCAGTTATAGCACTCTTAGTATAAGTGCGTTCAATTCTCATAATATCATCTTGGCTGACATTTACAGGACCATAATCAGTAATAACAGTATACAAACCACGGTCAACTAACTCAATGTTTGATACTTTCACATCTAAAAATCGAATGCTAAGCATCGATATTAGGATAACAAATAAACTAAGAAATATAACAGCGCCCGCTATACGTTCGCGTTCTATTAGACTTCGTTTAATAACCACTGTTTGACACGTCCTTTACTTTTACCATTTATCCTTTTAGTTTATCCACAATGTTCATTGTACTATAAATAAATTACCCAGACAAATAAAGTTTATGTTATAAACGCAGAAGAGA
>DHJG01000014.1:15289-20250 GCA_002404215.1 Desulfosporosinus sp. UBA4726 | reverse complement strand
TCTCTTCTGCGTTTATAACATATTTTTCAGGGATTTCTTAACCTTTTAGGAAATCTCTTTGTGGGTCACATTGAGGCGATGTTTTCCTAGCTGGTACATGGCCTGTGTTTACGACGTGTAGCTAAATAATCCAATACTCGATCAGCTGAGGTATTAAGCACTTGATGCTCTAAAATCCCTTCTTCATGAATTAGCTCCAGGGCATAACTAAATTCACCAACCCTATCCCAAAAGTGTGCATCACTTCCCAAAATAACGGGTCCTTTGTACTTGGCCATATAATGGGCAAAGAGACGACAATTCCCCCATACACCCTTTTTATCTTTCGCCAGCGAACTATTATTAATCTCGACTGGAACATTCAATTGTGCGGACATATGTGCAATCTGTTCGAGATCCAGCTCAAAGTCTGGTCGGCCCGGATGAACCATCATATCAGTAAAAGGGTTTTTCATGGCTTGGATATAGGCTTGTGTATTTTGTTCAGAAGTTCCTCCAGGGTAACAGGTAACATGAAGGCCTACAAGAACAAGCTTCATCCGTTCCAAATAAAGTGAAGGCATGTCTAATTCCCCTTCATAGTTTGTGATATTGGCTTCAACTCCAGGCAATATCTGGACACCGTGAAGTTTCTCAGGGAGAATGGCCAAATTTCCAAAATGATAAAGATGAGGAGCACCCGGCATACTGGGACCATGGTCTGTCATTCCAAGTAATTTAATGCCTTTGCGAGATGCTGCCAGCGCATTTTCAGAAAGAGTGCTGTAAGCATGTCCGCTCGTAACGGTATGCGTATGTAAATCGACCTGTATTTCCATTTCAAAAACACCTCAACATTATTATATCCCATCTTGAGAAAAAACGAAAACAAGTGCAACCAATTTGCACTTGTTTTTATAACTAGAGTTACTGCTTCTTCACAGTAGTGGGTAACTTGACCGTGGAATCAACGTTAAAACGAAAACTTGCTTCTGTAGCTTCTTCTACTCCGCCTTCAGGATTAGGCTTGACGCGCAAAGTGATTAAATGTTGACCTGCCGTTGCGCTTTTCCCTAAGGCATCTCCCAAAGCTTTAATCTGCCTAAAAGCAATACGCGCTGTTGAACCAGGTTCTAAAGATTGTAAAGTCCCAGGTGCAGTTACTTTTTTAGTGTCATCACCAATCAGACTTACTTGTAATTCTACCGGAACATTCGTCATTTTTTTGGCGGTCATATTTTGTACGGTTACGACTAGATCAAACGTTTTAGTGGTGATCACTTGTGTTCCTTTTAACGTAACACTTCCATACGTGAGATCCTTTACAATTGAAGTTGGTTCCACTGTTACGCCGAGCATTTTGATCTCAGGGATCGAATTAATCTTGGATACACTCGCTTGTGTGTTTTGCCAGAGGGAAAATCCGGCAAATCCGATTAGACAAATCACGAAAACACTGGCGACCATGACGAAATACTTGCGGTCAATCGCAATAATTTTAGTCAAAGCTGACACCTCCTATAAATTAGAAATTATATTCCTTTAAAAAAACTATGCATGTCCTCAATAGGACATGCATAGTTTTTGAAATTTATTTAAAGTGATTTTCTCGACGTTTATTTTTACATAATATCATCCCTAGATAATCTTCCCTTTCGGCATGTGGAAAATTCGAGGTGATTACCTTAGGAAGTTGTTGATTCATCCAAGAATTATAGATAGAACTTCTCATATTTATTAGAAGGTGGTTTCGAAACCTGACTCTTAGGCCTTATATTCTTTTTCTCTTGGCGAGACTGAAAATAAGCATCTTCTGTTTCAACTTCCGCACGCGTGCGTAATCCCTTTTTCTCCCATTCGCGAAGTATAGAGTCCAAATAGCGGAAGTTTCTTATGCCAGCACTCACGCCTCTTCTTAAGGCTTCAATAATAAGCTCTTCAGATAAATGGGATGACAGCCAACGGTCTATGTTCTCATACTCTAAACTGGTGAGTGGTCGACCAAGTTCTTGCTCGAATGCATGGACTAAGTTCTCCATTGGTGGGGTTGTTGGAGATGAAGTCTGTGATGAGGACTGGTTTTTTTTCAAGGTACGTTCTTCTTCCAATTGCTGAGAGCGCTCGATGGCCCATAGTTCAGCAAGTTCATCGATTAGTCCAACAATACTATAGCTATTGCCCCATACTTGTTCCATAGGATTCCAGTACCTTTCAATAGCGAGTAATTTTAGCTCTACCAATTTGCCCACAACCTCCTCAATGTCTGCGGTTGAAGCAGTCATGCGCCCAGCTAAGGTGGCGATTGAAGGATATGGGTTAGTTTCCGCTTCGCAAAGAATCTGAATCAACACCATCATCTCGTGATCGTTCAAACCAATTTCTTTATAATGGGTTAAGAGATATTTAGGTATCGCAACGACACCAGAAAAGAAAAGAGCTTGCGTAAAGCTCCCGTATACACTAACTTTATTCATCGACGTTCACTCCCCATGTACCCATCAAGAAAATATCTATAAAAAGTATTCTCTATTTTTGTGTATTATCCTTTCAGAAAAATAAGGTTACAAGAATATATACTATAAAATACTTAATAATACATAAATTGGTAACATTATCTCTAATATATATTCCTTATTATGGAAGGTAAATAGAAGCCCTTTGGCGTATATAGTTAGCAAACGAGTTAAGGAGGATATATTATGGACTTTCGGCAAGAACTTATTCAAATCGTAGAAAAATCTGGTGCTCACCCCGGCTGGGGGGTTAAGCATTGTTACAGAGTCTTCCATTTAGCCAAAGAACTTTCAAATCACTTGACTTTGGATGAAGAAGTTCTTTATGCATCAGCTATGCTGCATGACACAGGAAAATACCCTGTCTATGCGATCAAAAATATTGACCACGCATTACGTTCCAAGGGAGTTGCAGCAAATCTCCTCCAACAAATGATGTTCTCACCTAATAAGTTGCCTAAGGTCTTAGATGCCGTTGAAAACCACATGTATTACTCAGAACCAGGACGGAGCGATGAGGCAGTATATATACGCGAATCGGATATATTAGATAATTTGGGAAATATAGGACTAATGCGTCTGTTTAGTTTGGTTGGCCAAGATGAATTGATTCAGAGTCCTGAGGATGCCCTAGACAGAGCCCGTCTCTTCGCGGACGCCCTACCAAACAAAGTATCCACAAAAGCAGGAAAACGTTTGGCCTTAAAGCGTCGCGAAGAAACTCTCCGCTTTCTGGCTGGTATTAAGCGTCAAACCGCTGAATTCGCATGGATTTGATGTAAGTTTACTCTAACGTTGTTTTCCCCGTTCTTGTTCTTCAAGCCAGCGTGTCATACTATCCAGAAGATTAACCACTCTATTAAAATCATGGGTTCGTTGACCTCCATCAATTAGCTGTTTAAGATGATGCCGTAGTCGGACATAGGCTCTATTGACTTGAGAACGGGATACCTTAAGCTCTGGTTTAGGTCGTTGGGAAGTGAGTAAGACAGGGTGAGGCGCGTGTTTCTTACTTATATCTTCAGTGGACATGGATGGTTTCTCTTCACTGGTCTGGATCGAAGGATTTTTAGCTAACCATGTTTTTTGAGGAGCATGCCGCACGATTTGATCGGATAGGAATTCAATTGTTTCTCCCAATTGAGGAATAAGTGGTATTTTTCCGAACGCCTGTTGAATTTTGTCGGAAAAGATAGTTTGCGCGTCTGATTCTCCGTGAACAAGAATAATTTGCTCTGCCTTTTTTCCGAGAAGAGAGAGCCATTGAAGTAGCTCGGCTTGATCGGCATGTGCAGATAGGCCATCCATATGACTAATGTGAGCTTTAACCGCAACCTTCTCCCCGTGTATAGTGACAGTTTCGGCACCCTCCGAGAGAATGCGGCCGAGGGTACCTTGCGCCTGATACCCGACAAAAAGTACTGTGGCATTCTCCCGCCAAAGATTGTGTTTTAGGTGATGCTTTATACGCCCAGCATCGGCCATTCCACTGGCGGCTATAATGATCGCTCCACCTTCAATCTCATTGAGCGCCATTGAATCCGCAGCAGTTTGACTATAATGAACATTGGGCATGTTCAAAGGATTATTCCCATGTTTAATTAGCTCTTTCGTTTCTGAATCAAAATGTGCAGTATTTTCTTGGAATATTTTTGTTGCAGCTATGGCCAAGGGACTATCAATATAAACAGGTAGCGTAGGGATACGATGTTCGTCCTGTAATTGGCGCAGGTAAAATAGAAGGTCCTGTGTGCGCTCTATCGCAAAAGCAGGGATGATTAGATTCCCTCCAGCCTCATAAGTCGAGCGAATTGTTGCTGCAAGTTGTTCAGCTCTATCTATTTTCTTCCCATCTTTGCTGTCATCATGAAGTCGATTTCCATAGGTTGTCTCCATAATGACAACATCAGCTACATTTAAAATACTTGGGTCTTCAAGATATGGTTGGTTTATATTTCCAATATCACCAGAAAAAACAATTGTTTTATTGAAATCTGTTTCTTTAAGATGGAGCATAAGATGTGCAGAACCTAAAATATGACCCGCATCATAGAGCTGGAATGATACGGTCGGAAAGAGGTCAATTTGTTCTTCATAGGATGCTGCATGAAAGTATGGAAGGGTATCGAGCGCATCTTGGACGGTATAAATTGGAACTAAGGGTTGAAGTCCTGCTCTCATGCGCTTTCGATTCTTACGCTCAACTTCCATTTCTTGGATATGTCCACTATCTGGGAGCATTATTGAACATAATTTAATAGTTTCAGGGGTAGCCCAGATGGTGCCCTTGAAACCTGCCTTAATCAGTTTAGGTAGCATTCCAGAGTGATCAATGTGGGCATGGGTTAAAATAACGGCGTCAATGCTTGCAGGATTGTAGGGGAATTCACTGTAATTTAACTCTTTTAGCGCTTTGGATCCCTGAAACATTCCGCAATCAATTAATATTCGTGATTCACCTGATTCCAC
>DHJG01000014.1:7199-15073 GCA_002404215.1 Desulfosporosinus sp. UBA4726 | reverse complement strand
CTCAAGACATATTGCTTCTTTTTACAATTAGTTATTATATTACGCGTTTAATGGATGTAACGCAATGACAATTGTAACCTCTATATTAGTATTAGTCGAGCTGAATAAATTTCAGTTTAACTGCTTTAAGGGCTGCTTGAGTACGGTCCTCAACAGCCAATTTACGAAAAATACTTGAAAGATGGTTTTTCACTGTCTTTTCACTAATAAATAAAGCAATTCCGATCTCCCGATTAGAAGCTCCCCGTACTACATAACGAAGAATTTCCATTTCGCGATCACTGAGTCCACAGGTGTCTTTTACAGGAGTAGGATGTGTCAATTGATGAAGTAATTTACCAGTAACAGCAGGTGATAATATTGGTTCACCGGCATACACCTTGCGAATAGATTGTATCAATGTTTTGGAGTCAACATCTTTTAGTAAATAACCAGCTACACCACTCTGAAGGACCTGGAAGACCTTTTCATCTGAATCATCAACAGTAAGCACTAAGATACCTATACCGGGCCATTCCCGTCGTATTACGCGTGTAGCTTCTAAGCCATTTACCCCAGGCATATTAAGATCCATTAATATTATATCAAATACCATGTTTCTTGCAGCATTAATAGCACCTTGACCGTCCCCTACTTCTGCAATGACTTCGATTTCATCTTCGAATTCTAAAATTCGTCGAAGTCCCTCTCTTAACAGTGGGTGATCATCGGCAATCACAATCCGAATCATGTTGTCGTACCTCCCTTCTTTTTCGATGGGATTGATAGTACGATCGTTGTTCCCTTCCCTAAGGCAGATTGAATAGAAAAATGCCCGGAGAACATTTCTACTCGTTCGCGCATTCCGATGATTCCAAAATGTTCCTCAGAAGCAGACAAAGCGTAGTTAATATCGAACCCTTTACCATAATCACGAATTCGAACAATCGTCCAATCGTCTTGGTGAATCAATGAAATATCTACGTTTGGCGAATGAGCATGTTTAGCGACATTTGTCATTGCCTCTTGAACTAGCCGAAAAAGAGTAACTTCTATAGCCGGAAGAAGCCGTTTTTCATGGCCTTCAATGCGTAGTTTACAGGCAATGCCATAGTTTTCCTGAAAATTCTCAAGATACTTGGAGATGGCTGGCACAATTCCCAAATCATTAAGAGCCATTGGTCGAAGATCAAAAATGATCCTCCGAATATCTTGTAAGTTTGACCGAACAAGGGTTTTGAGGTCTTTTATTTCAGCTTTGACTCTACTAGGATCTAATTCAAGTAACTTTTCAGCAATTTCTAAGCGCAAAATGATATTGGCGAATGTTTGTGCAGGACCGTCATGGATTTCCCTCGCAACACGGCGCCGTTCCTCCTCTTGCGCTCTTGTAACCCGCAGACCCATCTCCAGTCGTTGCTCGTGGCTCTGGGTTTCTAGCACCTCTACTACCCCGTCTTGCAATAAGGTAATCGCCATACTGACCTGTGTCATTAGATTTTGCGCACGTTCACCCAACTGTTGTACCTGACGCAAGGAACGTTCAAGATCATCACGTCGCTTTCGTAATTGAGCCTCTTGGGCTAACAAAAGTTGTAGCGTTACCTGAGCATCTTTTGCTTGTTTATACGTATCGTGCATCTCCACTTGAGTGTATTTTTGAAAACCACTATTAACTTCCATAAGTCTTTGGCGCATACGAAGATCGAGTGTTTTTTGATCATCAACTTTTAAAATGACTTCCGTAATAGTGGATTTAAGCTGAGAGAGTTCATTAATCAGTCGATGTGTCTCAATCTGCGATGTTTCGACGATAAAAAGAATTTCCTCTTTACCTGTTTCAATCGCTGTTAAGGTATTTTTTAAAATTTCTCCCAACTGATCAGGCAAAATTATTCCTCATTTCGATGTAAGCTCTAGATTACTCGAATCAACCCACTCTGTGTAATTCGACAAAGAAATAGCAAATCCTACTTATTTGGGGAAAGAAATACTGCTAGACTGTTAATAATTTCATACCTGAACGCTGAATTTGCCTGATCCCTCTTTCCAATCTGCGGGGGAATGTTAAATCTTCAGTACTGCACACTAAGACCTTCCAACCCGCCTTAGAGAAGTTTTTTAGATTAAAAGGACACCGCTGATCATGAAGAAGAATTAGCACATCTTCCACTTGGGCCAGAAATGTCTGCCCCATTAAGCTCTTGTTCCAATAAACAGTGCTATTTGGAAAGATATTGCTTAGAACGCGTCTAAGAGGTTCCTGGTTAACTTCATCTACTACAACCTTAGGTTCGGTCATTTTAGTATCGGATATAGGCATAGGTGGCTCAAAGGAATTATCCTTCTCAATCACTACTTCTATTTTAGTTTCAGTAGTAACCACCACGTCTTCTCCAGCCTGACTGTCTGGGTGAGGAATGCCGATAGTGGCGAGAGCAGCGAGTGCACTTTCAATCAAAGCCTCCTCGTGAGATTCCGCCACATACATTTCTTGATCGTTGTCGTGAAATTCTCTAGCGAGTTCTACAGTATCTTCTACTGTATCTTCTACAGAGGACGGCAAGGTGGTTAAGGTTTCTATGTTTTGGGAATTGATTACCATCAATATACTCTCATTCACCATGCGGTCCATAGTCGCTTTATATGCAGGAAAGCTATCAATGACACGTTTATCTGGAAGTTGTTGTTCAAGAAGTTGTTTAACTCCATCCGCTAAGAATTCTGATGGAATTGTAGGAATCTCCAGTAATAATGATACGATTTTCATGACGATTTGACAACCACTTTGAAATTCAGCATCTGAATCTACCCCAGTTAACAGGCAAACAGTAAAAATCTTTTCAGTAATTTGGTCAACCCACTCTCGAACTTGGGAATCATTATGAAAATAAGCCTCCACGCATACCCACCTCCAGTTTAATACCTTGTAAATAGCTATGCTTGTCAGTTCAGAGGTATGAATACTAGTACACAAAATATCATAAATTTTTCAAGTATTAAGAACTATAATGAGCACTCGGTTAGCGCAAAGCGCTGGCCATGGATGGCCGAGTCTCTTTGGATCGGAGGATGGCGTGAAGGAGACCGCTACCAAGGTTGGCAAAGCGCCGTGATGGCGAGAAGGGACTTTAAGAATGTATATAACGTCAATTATACTTTCTGACTAGTAAAAGTAAAGGCACCTCAGAAATGTTCTGAGGTGCTTCTACTTTTGTTTAATTCAAATTAACTAGATCAACCAAGATATTAGCGTGCGCGGAAAACTTTAAGATAAGAATCTGCATAGATTTTGTGACCGAGCAGAATTTCAGTAGTTGCAGCAACATCAACAAGATCATCATCGTTAGCGTTCATAATGGCTGAGTCCAGTCCAGCAGAAACGGCCATGGCGAGGAAGGTCCGATTGAGTAAATTAGTGATATTATTAGGCGATTTCTGCGATACGTTGGTTAATCCAATAACTGTGCGCGGTGCTGGGTTAGACAGTGTTTTAACTAGACGTAGGGTTTCTAGGACCTGTAGCGCATGCTCTTGGGCTACGTTAACAGGAAGAATAAGAGGATCAATGTAGAGATCTTCCATCGGTAAACCATAACCATCAGCGGTAGCGACTATTTCCATAGCAAAAGCAACACGCAAATCATGGTCTAAAGGAATCCCTTTTTTATTCATGCACAATCCAACTACGCCAGCGTTATATTGCATGGCCATGGTGAAAACACGATCCATCTTATCGGGTTCCGCATCAACGGAGTTAATAATCGCAGGGCGTTTACAAAGTTTTAATCCCGCTTCAATGGCATCATAGTTTGTTGAGTCTAAAACAAGAGGTAGTTCGCAAACTTCTTGAACGACATTAACCATCCATTCATAAGCTGCTGCACGCTCTTCTTTAGGGATAGCAGGGCCAGAATTCAGGTCAAGATAATGAGCTCCGCCTTCTTCTTGTTTCGTAGCCCAATACTGTAGTGGTTTTGGGTCTTTCGCACGAAGAGCATCTCCAATATCAGTGTACATCCCGTTGATACGTTCGCCAAAAATAATCATTCGGTCACGACCTTTCTTAATTAATCTTGAAAAGTTGACTTAATCGAAAGTGATTAATTAATGATCAAATTGGTCATTAATTAATAATTTCTAGTTTCAGTGGAACCTAAACACTCATCAATTCGTCGATGTTCTTTTTAACTAAAGCTACTGCAATCGGATTGCGCATGACAAGAATACTAGTTCCCACTTGTAGACAAGCAGAAGCTGAAATCGATTCCCACAGTATGTTGCGGTCGTCAAGCTCTCCCCACTCAGGAAAATCAGCATTAGTCATATTAGCCTCTTTACAACGATTAGCCTCATGGCCTACGTTGCAAATAATAGGCATGGAAAGCATTTTGTCATTTCCCAAGGCTCCCAGGCGTGCACGCTCCAATATAGAATAAACATACTCGATACCGAATCCGAGCCCTGCAACAGTTGGATCAATAATAATTTTATTTAAGGGTAGACCCATTTCATTGATCAAAATATTGAGCTGTTTACAAATATTGATGTCAAGTGGTGACCGGGCAATGACAGTATGCTTATGAACCATTGCAGCAGCTGCTAAAGATTTGTAGTTATCCTGTTCAGCAACACCGAGAAGGAGGTTCTCACCTGCTCCGGCCTCAGCAATAGCGACCATAACTTCGTTGTCTTTGGCTGTGTCGCCACAACCTTCGACGATTAGCGGAACTCCAACGGCTGCCAAGACTTCTTTTAAAACACGTGCACAATCTTCAGGAGATCGATTGAGCCCTTCAGGGTCAGCTCCGTCCAATTTTAAATAGATAAGATCAGCGCCAAACTCATCAACGCATTTTTTAGCCCAAAGAGCTGGGTCAGCGAAGACATCTCCATATTGTTTGGTAATTGCCTCACTCCAGGTAGGGGGAATGTCGTTAACTTCCATAGCTATTACTGGGCGGTTAGGCATTTGTCCCTCAAAGTGAAGATAAGGTAAGGTGCTATCTCCACCAACAGTTACAGTAGAAGTTCTAGTTCCTCCTTGATCAGAAGTTGCGCCAAGTACTACCTCTCCGACTTTACTGGCATATTTTTCCTTTACGATTACTACTGACATATACTTCTCTCCTTTCTAGTTAAAGATTCCGGCACGGCCCAAAATTGTTTCAACAGCTTTGACCGAGACGGCATCATCAGGCAAGTCGAATAATGCTTTACCTGCCAAGTCATATTCCACAACCAAAGGATCTAACGGAATATCTCCAATAACAGTCAGCCCCGTATGTTCGATCTCTTCGCTCAAGGATTCCATAGTCCCTTCACTGGTTTTTGTGACGATCAAGTGAAGAGTGCCTACCGCCGATTTGAGTCCGCGGATGAGTTCGTGTACCCGTCCTGCTGAGCGAATACCTCGTGCTGAAGAATCACTGATCACGAACATCTCATCGATACGGGGAATGGTACGTCGGCTGATGTGTTCTAGACCAGCTTCAGAATCCACCACTACAAAGTCATAGTTTCCGCCAATGTCCTCGAGATATTTACGTAAAATATCATTCGGATAACAGTAACACCCTGCCCCTTGTGGCCCTCCCATGACAAGTAGGTCGATATCTTTAGATTCTACAAGCGACTGCGAAAGTTTATATTCTATAAAGATATTCTTTGACATTCCAGTGGGAATCGATTTAGGATCTTTAGTCTGTTCCAGCAAATCTGAAATAGTTGCTGTGACATCCAATCCTAGAGCTTCTCCGAGATTCGCGTTTGGGTCGGCATCAACAGCCAGAACTGCAATCCCTCTCTTTTGTTGAACCATTTGCCTTAGTAATAAAGCAGTGAATGTGGTTTTCCCTACTCCACCTTTACCAGCAACTGCAATATATTTTGTCATAATGTGACCTCCATTGTAACTTTTAAGTACAAGATGGGAATAGAGAGAAATCCGTATGGGGCAAAAACAGAGCGGAAACATATTCATCCATAAATGTCGGTCCAACCGAAAGCTCTACATAAGTCATTTTTTGTCCCAATTCTTTCGCTTCACGCCATGCATTTTGTGAAAGTAAGGCAAGACGTGCTCCTTTAACGGAAGCATTCCCAATAAACTCATAACGTTCCTCTTCAACATCCGGAAGAAGTCCAATTTGAACAGAATCCTGAACATTAAGGTAGTTACCAAAACCGCCAGCAATAATGATCCGGCTAATCATGTCCATGTCCACGGCAACCATGTTTAGTAATGTACGGATGCCTGCGTAAACAGCTCCTTTAGCGCGGATAGTATTTTTAACATCATTTTCTGTAACGACCACGTCTTTATCCCCACCAGCTTGGTGTGCCCAAGCTAGCACGAACTCCTTGTCATCTTCAGTTCCTCGTAACCGTTCCGAAGCTGAGTGATGTCCCATCTGATAATTTCCAGCGCGATCGATAATACCGGCACCTAGTAACTTGGACAAACAGTCCACCAGTCCAGATCCGCATATTCCTACAGCTGGAACTTTGCCGATCACCTTAAGGGATACATCCAGAGTATCCGGATCAATAATGACTCTTTCGATCGCTCCTGGCATAGCCCGCATTCCAAACGTAATCCCGCCGCCCTCAAAACTTGGGCCAGCAGAACAAGCACAAGAAACGAGCCAGTCCTGGTTTCCAAGCACTATTTCTCCGTTGGTTCCAATATCGATAAAGAGTATGATGTCCTCTCCATTGGCTAGATCCGTGACCAGTGTTCCAGAAACAATGTCCCCACCGACATAACTCGCGACTGAGGGATAACAATGTACCAAGGCCTCAGGCAACATATGAAGCCCAATGTCCCGAGCTGGGATAGAGGGCACGTTATTCATGGTGGGAATATAAGGTTCTAACCGGATGTAGCGGGGGTTAACCCCTAGAAATAATTGAGTCATAGTCGTATTCCCTGCTACCACTGCGGAAGAGAAATCAGTTAAGGACAATGATCGACGTTCCAGGATCTTATCAATAAGTTCGTTGATGGTATCAACGATGGCGAGACGGATCTCTTGTAAGTGATCCTCGTTTTCAACCGCATATACAATGCGAGTAATAACATCATCACCGAATTTTGCCTGTTTATTATAAGTTCCCTGTTGATCTATAATCTCTCCTGTCAAGAGATTGAGAAGATAAACGACAACCGTTGTTGTACCGATATCAATTGCCAGCCCATAGGGAGGGTGATCATTTCCAGGTTCCACGTGCGTGACTGTTAACCCGGACTCAATATCTGTTAAGGTGACGGACACATCCCAGTTTGCTTGGCGAAGTACTTGAGGCAGATGATTCAGGACGGACAAAGGAATCTCAATGGACTTTTCACCGGTCTCTAGGACACGACGAAGTTCCATTTTCAAGCGAGACCAATCACTCGTGTTTTCCGTCAAGGTTGGAGCCGAAAGTGAAATTCTTAACTTCGTTGCGAGAGGATGATGCCCGAATTTTTCGAGTAAATCATGGTCGCTTACTTGTAAGAGTCCCTTTTGGACATCCCCCATTAATACTTGATGTTCTTGTAACCTGGACTCAGGAGGAACCTCAACCGTCATATCCCCCTGTACCGCGGTTTGACAAGCTAGCCTAACTCCTGATGAGATTTGCTCGGGTGTCAAGTTTCCAGTTCCTGTCACAAGGGGATCCCCACTTAAAACGACAACCTTACACGCACCGCAGGTTCCCTTACCGCCGCACCCTGATTTAATATAGATCTCCGCCTTAGCCGCTGCAATGAGCAACGATGTACCTTGATCAACCTCAATGATGCGGCTCTCAGGCATGAATTTAATTTGAAATGGGGGCATCGTGTCACCTCCTCACACTACCTTAATATTTCAGTCGGCAGTTTAACTGATCATGAATGAATGAAT
>DHJG01000014.1:3797-7030 GCA_002404215.1 Desulfosporosinus sp. UBA4726 | reverse complement strand
AATTAACTAATTAATTCAGAGTTTTGGTGAACGCGACTATCCCGCTGGATTCCCGTGGACCGACAATGACATTACACTCTGATAACTCTTTAAGTTTGCCAGAAACCACTGCGACATAGCCTGGAATTATAATATTACGGTGTTTAATTTTATCCATAACACCAGATTTAGTAATCGAATCCCAAATATACTCTGGTTCAAATTTGCCAGCCGCATATGCAGTGAGTACCGATGTACCTTCTGTATCAATGGGCAGGATATAACTAGGAATTTTAGAGGATTCTACTTCACCCTCAACACAGTAATAGGTTAAGGAGAAGTTGGTTGTAATGTAGAATGGGGAATTCTCATTGACATCGCCAACGGAATGGAGTTTTGGCTCTACTTGAATTGGTTTCTGTGGGTCAGTATAAATGTTCTGTTTGAGGGTCATCAGTGTTAGGAGCAGAGCCTTTGCACTGGTTTTCAACACAACAGCACTAGCATATTTGGCAACATATACAGAAGCCTCCATAATTTCTTCGAGTGGATCTGTATGGTTGGTAAAGACAAGGACAGGATAACCAAACGCTCTAAATTTCTTTTTGATAGCTAAACGACGTAATTGGGTCAGATCAGCTAACTTTTGAACTGTAGTTTTCGAACCTGGATCCAAGACAAATTCCTTGTAACCTAGGGCTGTGGCTTTTTCAACAAGGTCGTTCAGTGCATCAAGGCCCTCTGCTTTGAGAATTACAGGAACTGAATTTTCTTTCGCAAGATTAACGATGGCCTCATAGTTATCGGCATTTGCTTCACCAATTAGAGGTTTGCGGGATGCTAATGGTACCAATGCTGCCTTTAAAGCTGCTGGATCGTCACTAATTAAGAGTATTGATTTCTCAGTACCAGCAGCAACCGTGGCAGCTACTTTTGCAAAACGTGCAGCATCTCCGGATTCATTAACAATAGCTACACCCTCGAGGGAGTAGTGAAGTCCAACCCGGTCGAATTCCAAGCCATTGATCTCAGCGAGCTTTACACTAACTTCGTCGTCACTTAGAGCATCAGACACTTGAACAATCAAGGTTGTTTCGTGATAAAAGGTCTTATCATGACGGAACATGACGGTTTCATCCCCCATAACAGTCCCATTACCAAAAGTAATCGCCTTGATTGGAGGGGCAGATGCGGAAGCCAGGTTCTCACGAGCAACATCCGTAACATAAGGGCAGGTGTCTAAGGCAGCTTTGCCTGAAGATAAGGCCATGGCAAAGGCCAGACAAGTGGGTACGCCACACTCTCCGCAGTTTTTCTTAGGTAGTTGTTTATAAATTTCTAAGCCTGATAGAGCCATTTTGAAACCCCTTTCTATTTAAAATATATAAGTGGGCAATAAGCCAAGGAAATTGATGGTTAGATAAATTATCCTCGGCTTATTGCGAACTTGCGCAACTTTACATTAATGGTTCGAGATCAAAGCAAGGATGGTTATTTTCCTCGAGGAATGGCGTAATCTCTTCTGTCGTCGTTCCAATTGATTCGTCGGCGATCTTATCGAGGAAGTCTGCGCCTAAACCTTCGTCAATAGCACGTTGCGTTAAGTCTTCGCGCAAGTACTCTTTTAGTTCTTTGGGCATCCAGATGATCCGGGCGAGTCCACCGTCAGCAGGAATAAATTTCTTACTGACAAGGTAAGTTCGTCCTATTCCCATAAATCCAGGGGTTTGCATCCCGCCACCGCATGTTCCAGCTAATGTGGAGAACGTCATACCACAAGGGGTCATTCCGGAGTGTTCACGAGTAGTAACCATAATCCCGTTGACCTCAGGGATGATAGCCATAATGGCCTCAAAGCAACCGCAGGAAGTCATCGGTTTGTCCATAATTGTATAAAGATTGACCTCTTCCAAGGTGCCGTGCGACTCTGTGTTTAAATATTCATTACAACTTTGCCACATGCCTTTTAGTTCGTCAATCGCCGGTCCTTTAGGGATCGGTTGGTTCGGTCCGGTCGGAGTGATCTCAAACGATGCTTTGGCATCTAACCAACTTACAGCACCGCACAAGCCAACCCGTTCTGGGGTGACGATACACACATGGTTTGGTGCAAAGGATTGACAAAGCAAACAGGAGTAAAAGTCTTCGACGGAATCATCAGTCAAGCTCCTCATACGATCGTCTCGAGCGCGATACACTTCGCGTGCTTTGATGATGTTCTCATCAACCTGAGCTTGGTCTGTAAGAATAGTGACTTGAACACGGTCGACAATAGCTGGGAATTCTTCCTTTAACTTTGACAAAAGAAGTAAGCCAAGGTCCTTCATTAAGAAGCCCTTTTCTCTAGCGTCTTTAGAAACCCGTACCCAGCACAAATCTCTTTGGGCCACGTGCCAAATACCTTCCCCATAGTTCGTAAAGTAGTGAATACGGCGCTCTAAAACACCTTCAAAATCTGCCTGCATCTTACGACCATAAACGTCAATCTTAATTCCTAAAGGAAGCTTAGATCCCTCTGGAATACTATCGATTTCAGGCCCAATAACCGTGACCTGACCGTCAACGATTTCATCAGGACCGACCATATGAACGAGTTCGAAAGCCGTAGTTCGACCTCCACCGAATTCCACGTAGGTATCCCCTTTGCGGATGGTTTCTCCCTCAAAGGCAGGTCCGAAGTTAATGGGAATCGGTATCTCAATGTTTGTTAATTTGATTCCGCGAACTTCCATAGCTAGAGGAACAATCTTTTCATAATCAGGCTCGGAAATATACCAATCTGGGATTTGCATATCCTCACTCAGCGTCTGATCCGTCAAAACTGGGAAGCCCATAAAGATGGCGCCCATCTCGGCAGCTACTTTAACATCGTCAAGCTCCCCTAAATGAAGAACGAAGGCGCGAATCCGACGGCGCTGATAATCACGATGGTTTTCTCGTTCTCCAGCAGGTATACCACCGAAAGCAGATCCTGCACGGAACGCATAGTTCACAGCATGAATTACCGACGTAAAGTTTCCTAAGGGGAACGCAATATAGTCTTCCCCGATTTTGACGTTTTCTTCAAGGCACTGCTCAATGATCTCGTCACAAAGAAAGATCATAAACCCTTTACCCATTAGGCTATCGACAATTTTCTTGGCGGCTTTGGAGTCTTTGGCTCTTCCGAGTATAACAGCAACACCTGGAATGGTCCAGTCAACCATCTTAATCCCATGTTTCCGCACAATAGGATCGCCCAAGAACCCCGTCCA
>DHJG01000014.1:503-3612 GCA_002404215.1 Desulfosporosinus sp. UBA4726 | reverse complement strand
GATTCTCCCCAAAGTCTAGCATTGTCAAACGTAAGTTCTGTGCGAACTTGAGTACGCATGCGGTTCAGGATAGGGACCAATTCACCCAGTTGGGTCACTTTTTCTCCAGAAAGACACTCAATGACTGGAAGATGGTACGCGGTATCGGGATAACTAATCAGTTGCTCGGTACCAAAGTCTTTGATCGCGCGATTCAGAAGAATTTCCGCATAAGTCATGGCGATTGTTGTTCCATCATAGGCTTTGCGTAATAGTTTTCTCGGTTGTTGGGTAGGATCCTTAATTGCACCTTCGTAAATTTGTTCCATAGTCATAATTACTATTCCTCCTTTCTTACCACCCTTGAGCTAATGATGTTTCATTCTTTTCTGAAGTACGTTTATGGACACCCAGTTTCCAAGTTCGATACTCTAGCGCATCTATGAGCTTTGTTGCACCGATGATAGGATCAACTTCGAAAATGAAGTTTCCGCCAAAAACATCATGGGCAATTTGAGTCGTAATACCATAAACAAGGTCACTGCCCTCAATAGGAGGCATGGATCCGACATGTACAGGAAGTCCCATTGTGACTGCCCATGAACCAATCGAAACTGCTTTTTCGTGCATAGCCTCTGGAGCAGATGCGACAAACGGAACTTTAGGCACATCGACGCCCAGCTCATTAGCCATAGCGATAGCTAAATCCATACCACGACTGTTATCTACACAGGAGCCGACATGGAAGACTAATGGTAGTCCAGTAGATAATTGCGGGTTGGCTACTTCCAACGTTTTAAGGAATGCTTTAAGTCCGTCTCCAGCATAAGCATCAACGGCCAAGGGGGACATAAGACCGAATTTAGCATACGCTCCAGCGGAACAACCAGTGGCGATGACGAATACGTCATTTTTGACGAGTTCTTTTAGAACTTCAATATGGGATTCATCTTGAAGTCGTTTAAGATTGTTACAGCCAGCCATGAGTGCGACACCTTTGAGTTGACCACTCAGGATAGCGTCAGTCAACACAGATATAGGACGGTCAGGACAAATATTTGCAAAAATTGTCGTGAGCGCTTCTATACTAAAACCAGCTACAAGTTTGTGGCGTTCAGTAGGAATGGAAATTTTCTTAGGATCCCGATGCTTGTATGCCTCAATGGCTATACTAACAAGCTTTTTAGCATCGGCCATAGCTGTTTCAGTTTGGAAAGCTATGTGTTGAGCTCCTGGAATCTTCATCATAAATTCTGTCGTAATAACCTTGGTATGGAAACATTCTGCAACTGTTTGAACCGCAGGATAAATACATTGGATATCGACAATCATCGCATCCAAAGCACCAGTCATGATGGCCATTTCTTGGGAGGCAGAAGATGTTGCTAGATAAACGCCTTCGCGCATGAGCAACTCATTACCAGTGCAACAGATACCGACAACATTAATTCCCTCAGCGCCAGCTTTCTTGGCGTCTTCTTTCATAGCCCGTGCCGCAGCAACAACCATTTCGCTCAAAACTGGATTGTGTCCGTGGAGAGCGATGTTTACCATTTTCGGGTCAATTACGCCCAGATTTGCCTCTGAGACGATTGGTTCAGGAATTCCGAACATTACATCACTCAGAGTTGTTCCGATGTATGATCCAGCTAGGTCGGCAAGTGCAGTCTTAAGTCCCCCGAAAATAATATTTACAGGATCAGTGTCAACACCCATAGCTGTTTGCGCAATAATTTCGGTGACTGAGCCGTCGATAGCTCTCGGCATGATATTAGTATCGTGGAATTTCTTACGACGTCCCTCAGTAATAAAGCTATCTAGGAAGGCAATTGGCCGATCTTGATAACGACCAAAATCTGCATAACCCAGTTCTACTACTTCTTTAAGAATGTCATTGTTATCACGGTTAAGGGTGGCTATTCCTAATTTTTCAGCTAGATTTAGAAGCTTTGCGGGTGATTTAATTTCATAATCTGGGGCATGCCCTTCAGATAAAGCATGAGCAGTATGCAAAATATGGCGTGCATGCTCTGAGTGCGAGGCAGCTCCTCCAGCAATGGTACGAACCAAGTTACGCGAAACGATGGTGTAGGCAGTTGCTCCACATATTCCGCGACTACCTGGACCCTCTTCTTTTTTAATTCGGCAAGGACCAGCAATACATATTTTACAACATATTCCATTATACCCAAATGTGCACTGCGGCTGTTGAGCAACTACACGATCAAAAACTGATTCAATTTTGCTTTCCTCTACCATTTTTAGCATTTGCAAAGCGCCAGGATCTGTTGTACGTATAGGATTCTTAGGATCAACAACTCTCGGTGCATCAGACGGACGGGCAGTATGCGTTAAATCACGATATCTAGGCATATGACAACCTCCTCTTTTTTAAGATAGCCTTCTCACGCTCTTAAATGTCCCTAGCGAGAAACAAGTCATCTCCCTTCACCTACGATTTCTTGATAAATTGAATCTAATTGAACACTTAGAGACCCTCTTTGCAATTCTTCATTGCTGGTATTTATCGACATATCCAACAGCTCATCGCTATAAGGAATAATGCCAATAAGTTCTTTCGAGGAAAAGTGATCTCTAAGAAAATTTTCATCTTTAGGATTGCGAACTTTATTACCAATTACAACCACACGTGGAATCCCCAGCTCAAGGGCGAGTTTTTGAATGACTTTTACAGTTTGAACGCTGACTTTCGACGGTTCAGTTACAATAACCAACACATCGACGCCCTGAGCTGTACCACGTGTGAGCTGCTCAATACCTGCGCCCATATCCAAAATGACAGTATCTTGTTCTCCAAGAATTAGTGAATTCACTAAGGCTTGAAGGAAGCTGTTTTCTTTACAATAACATGAGGTTCCTCCCCCCTTGATGTTCCCCATGCGGAAGAACCGAAGAGTTCCCAAAGACACGCAGTAATCATCTAATATATCGTCAACATTGGGATTAAGAGCATAAAAGGCTCCACTCCCTCCCATTCTCTCTTCAATCAGTTCCTTCATATCGACAATGGGTTTTAAATCTGCAAGAACTTCTTCGGAGATCCCCATCACTGTCCCAAGGCTGGCATCCGGATCGGCGTCTACCGCCAATACCGTGACTCCTTGATGAG
>DHJG01000014.1:0-203 GCA_002404215.1 Desulfosporosinus sp. UBA4726 | reverse complement strand
ATAATTATAAATTCGTTTAAATGAGTCGCTTATTCCACTCGCCTTATTAAGTCTATCAATTCCACGAATGTTTTCACAATATACTAAACTAAGTGAAAGTTTTATCTAACTTTGTTTGCTTATCTGATATAAAGTATTCTTTCCTTAAATGCAGAATTCCTTCTTTTTGAAAAAATAATACTAAGTGAAAGTTTTATCTAACT
>DHJG01000231.1:2413-3711 GCA_002404215.1 Desulfosporosinus sp. UBA4726 | reverse complement strand
CTTTCTTTTTTTGTCTGCTTTTTAGCCAACCTTGGCAAAAGTCTTAGTAAGTCTGCTGGTTAGACGAGACTTTTTGCGAGCTGCAAGGTTCTTATGAATTAAACCCTTGGAGGAGGCTTTATCCAAAGCACGAGTTGCCTTTTTCAAAGCGAGTGCTGCAGTTTCAGCATCTGTGCTAATGGATTCTTCAAAACGGCGAAGAATCGTCCGTAAGTAAGATTTTGCAGCAGCATTCTTAATCATGCGAGCTTTTCCTAACTCAACTCTTTTGATTGCTGATTTAATGTTTGGCACTAATAGTCACCCCCTTTGGTTGAGATATACATTGAATTGTACACAAACTACATTTTAACATCAGCTTCAATAATTATCAAGGAAAAAGAAGAAATAATTGATATAAATAAATTTTACTTATTTTGTTTAAACTAAGGCTTGTATCAAAAAAACACTTTAGGACAAGTGTTTAGTAAAAAATAAAATGATTTGGAGGTCTTGCAATGTTAGGAATGATCGTAAGGTTTGTCGTGTCGGCTGTGGTTTTGCTTTTGGTAAGTTATCTTCTTCCAGGACTTCGTGTGGCCGGTTTTACCGGAGCCTTGGTTGCCGCCCTAGTGATCTCCATACTGGGCTATGCTATTGAGAAGGTGTTTGGAGACAAGATTACAAGGACGGGACGGGGTGCGGTTGGCTTTTTTACAGCCGCCGTGGTGATTTACTTCAGCCAGTTCCTGATACCAGGTTACATTAGCGTTTCCATCATTGGTGCTCTGTTGGCATCGCTTGTCATTGGAATTGTCGATAGTTTTGTGCCGACGACGCTTCGTTAGGTGTAACGTAAGAAAAAATTGCGATTGATGTTCTACCTTGGACTTGTCCCTCATACTTCTTCAATAAAGAGGAAGGGGGACAAGTCCTTTGTTGCGGGAAGATTTTTATCAGAGGAAGAAACAAAATTTCGAGATTTGGAGAGTTAAAGAATGGGTACGGGGGATTATCTTAGGGGTCATTAGTTTACTAGTGCTGCTGGGTTTTGCCTATGCCTTCCATAGTGGGAGCTCTCGTCAACTTATAGGTTTTTTGGCTCAACAATCATTCCCTTTTGAAGCTGTTTTACTGGAAGGTGCTCCGGGCTATTCCCAGCCTGAGCGCGCACGTTTGGATTTAGCAAGGAACCAAGGGGTGGCGGTAGGTATGTTTTTATTAACGGGTGTTAATATAGCAGACCCTCGGACATTTTTTCTTGGCTATTTTTCCCCTCCCGAACAAGGTCCGGTTTGGTTAGGGTGGGCTTACAATCC
>DHJG01000231.1:1722-2189 GCA_002404215.1 Desulfosporosinus sp. UBA4726 | reverse complement strand
ACAGTTCACTCGTTGGTAATACATGATGCTGTAGATTTCATGAAAGCGTACTCCAAGTCTATAGTGACGGCCACCCAAATGACCAAGGATTATCCGAATATGAAATTATTACTCGACGTTCATCGAGATGGCTTCCCTCTGGGAGTTGAAAAGAGGACCATCACAGTGAAGGGACAAAAAGTAAGCAATATACTAGTGGTTATCGGGAAGAAAAATCCGCACTGGCAAAAGAATGAGGCCTTGGCTAAAGAACTGATCGCATTAAGTGAAAAAAAATATCCAGGACTGATTTCGCCGAATATAAGCTATGCGGATGATGCAAGATATAATCAACATCTTTCCAATGGTGGGTTGTTGTTGGAGTTCGGAAGTCAGTATAATACCTTAGCAGAAGCTAATGGTGCGGCAGAAGCCTTGGCAGAAATCCTGGCAGATTACTTGAAATCTAAGCATTGAGACCTAAGCTG